>JBKPRZ010000475.1:0-21576 GCA_046734815.1 Myxococcota bacterium
ATGCCCCACTTCCAGGGCACCCCCTCCTGCTGCATCACCATCGCGCCCGGCTCCAGGGTTCCGTAGACCAGGAACATGGCCAGCACCGCCATGCCCATGGTCACCTCGTACGAAACCATCTGCGAGCTGGCGCGCAGCCCGCCCATCAGCGCCCACTTGTTGTAGGAGGCCCACCCGGCCAGGGTGGCCCCGTACACCGACAGCGAGGCGATGGCGAAGTAGAACAGGATGCCCACGTCCAGCCGGGCGATCTGCAGGTCGATCGGCTGCTGACACTGGCCGATCGGCACCGCCTCGGTCAGGCGGCCCCAGCACAGCGGCGGGCCGAACGGCAAGATGGCCGCCACGATCAGGGCCGGCGCCAGCGCCAGGATGGGCGCCAGGGCGAACAGGAACTTGTGCGCCTTGGGCGGCACGAAGTCTTCCTTGAACAGGAACTTCAGCGCGTCGGCCATGAAGTGGGTGATCCCCCACAGCTTCACCCGGCCGCCCGGGAGCAGGTTGGCCCGGTTGGGCCCCAGGCGGTCCTGCATCATCGAGGACTGCCGGCGCTCGAGCCAGGTGAGGATCGAGGCGATGCCCGGGCCGATCACCAGCATCAGGTAGACGACCTTGATGGTCGCCGCCACCGCCCGGAAGCCGGGCTGCCCGTAGGAGAACAGGTTCGACAGGTTCATGTCGCTCAGCCCCGCGTGTTCGCGAACCGCAGCTGCACCGGCAACATCGGCCGGCCCCACTCCGCCCCCTTCATGAAGGCGTGTTTTTGCTGCGCCTCGAGGAAGACCTTCTTGGGCGACTCGTAGTCGATCGCCGCCCCCAGCCGGTGGGCCAGGTGCGAGAGGATGTCCCAGCCCGGCAGGGCGTCACCGGCCGGCTCGATCGAGGGGCGCAGGCGCTGCACCCGCCCGGTGCGGTTGGTGACGGTGCCATCGACCTCCGACCACATCGCCAGCGGCAGCGCCACCTTGGCCGCGTCGACCAGCGACCCCTGGTGGCTGGTCAGCAGGATGGTCATGGGCAGGCGGTCGATGGGCAAGCCCGCGGCGGCGTCGGGCCCCACGCCGGCCTCGGGATGAAGCACGATCAGCCCGGCCAGGGCGCCGTCGTTCAGATCCCGCACCAGGTCGGCGACCGACTTCAGGCCCGGTCCGGCGATGGCCCGGGCCCCGGCCGTGTTCGGGTTCTTGTCGGCGCTGACCAGGATGTCGTCGGCCCAGCCCTCGGGCTTGGCCAGCAGGTACACGCGGCTGACCGCCAGGTGCTCGTAGGCCAGGCGGGCCAGCGCGTGCAGGTCCTCGTTGGTGGCCGCGGCGGAGAACACCACCCCCAGCCCCTGCGGCGACAGCTCGCGGGCGGCGGTGATCAGCTTGGCGGCGTCGTCCAGGGCGCGGTCCCAGTCCACCGGCATGCCGCCCGACAGCGGGACTGCCAGGCGACCGGCCCCCACCGGCTTGTAAGTGAAGCGGCCCTCGTCGCACATCCAGTACTTGTTGACCGCCTCGTTCAGGCGGGGCACCAGCCGGTAGATCTTGTTGCGCGAGCTGTGCACCTCGGTGTTGCAGCCGGTCGCGCAACCGGTGCACACCGACGGCGTGCCGGTCAGCTCCCAGGCGCGCATGGCGAAGCGGAAGTCCTTGGAGGTCAACGCACCCACCGGACAGACGTCCACGGTGTTCAGCGAGTAGGGGTTGTCCAGGCGACGGCCGGGGGCGGTGGTCAGCACCTCGTGGTCCCCGCGCTCGGCCATGGTCAGCTCGGGCTGCTTGGCCACCTCGTCACAGACCCGGATGCAGCGGGTGCACAGAATGCACCGCTCCTGATCGAGGACGATGTGCTTGCCGATGTCGACGACCTTGGCCTTTTCGACCTTGATGCCGTCGTTGCGAGCGTACTTGGCGTCCCAGTCGAAGTAGTGCTTCTGCAGGGTGCACTCGCCCGCCTTGTCGCAGATCGGGCAATCGATGGGGTGGTTGAGCAGAGTGAACTCCAGCATCTGCCGCCGGATGTCCAGCACCCAGGGCGAGTTGGTCTTCACCTCCATCTTGTCGGCCACGGGCGTGTAGCAGGAGGGCACCGGCTTGGGCTGCCCCTTGACCTCGACCAGGCACTGCCGGCAGACCGCCGGTGAGCTGAGCCCGGCGTGGTAGCAGAAGTAGGGCACGTTGCAGCCCACCTGGTTGCAGGCCTCGAGCAGGTTGGTGCCCTTGGGGAAGGTGTGGGCCCGCCCGTCGATGGTCACCGTGACCGTCTCGGGGGCGGTGGCCGGCGGGGGCGCCGGCGGCGGAGCCGTTTTGGGCGGGGCGCCGGAGGTCTCGGGCGGCGTTTCGGGCATCAGCGGTCACACTCCCCACCGATCATGTTGATCATGCCGAAGGTGGGGACCACATCGGCGATGAACAGACCGATCAGCAGCTTGTTGAGGATCGCGGTGTTGGCGAAGCTGGGCGGGCGCACCCGACACTTCCAGGGGCGTCCGGTCCCGTCGGAGACGATGTAAAAGCCCAGCTCGCCGTTGCCCCCCTCGGTGAAGGAGTAGACCTCGCCGGCGGGCACGCGGATGCCGTCCATGATCAGCTTGAAGTGGGCGATCATCGCCTCGATGCTGTTGTAGGTCTCGCGCTTGGTGGGCAGCACGATGCGCGGGTCGTTGATCACCGTGGGACCGTCGGGGATCTTGTCCAGCGCCTGCTCGACGATGCGCATCGACTGGTACATCTCCTCGACCCGCACGGCGAAGCGGTCGAAGTTGTCGCCCACCGAGCCGATGGGGACGTCGAAGTCGAAGCGGTCGTATACCAGGTAGGGGTGGTCCTTGCGGATGTCGTAGGCCACCCCGGCCGACCGGGCCATCGGACCGGTGATGCCGTACTGGGCGCAGTCGTCGCGGGTGATGATGCCGATCCCGTCCATCCGATCGCGAAAGATCCGGTTGCGGGTCAGAAGCTTGTCCACCTCGGCCAGCACGGTCCGGCCGCGCTCGATCACGTCGCGCAGCTTCTCGCCCCAGCCGGCCGGCATGTCGCCGTTCACGCCGCCGATGCGCACGTAGCTGTGGGTCAGTCGGGCGCCGGAGATCTCCTCCAGCAGCTCCCAGAACCACTCGCGCAGCTTCAGGTTGTAGAGAAAGGCGGTGAAGGATCCCAGCTCCATCGCCCCGGCGCCCAGGCAGGTCAGGTGATCGCAGATGCGCGACACCTCGCCCACGATCACCCGGATGAACTGGGCCCGCTCGGGGATCTTCTTGTCGATCTCCAGCAGCTTCTCGACCGCCATGGCGTAGCCGACGTTGTTGAGCATCGGCGAGACGTAGTTGAGACGGTCGGTGTAGGGAAAGATCTGGGTGTAGGTGGCGTACTCCGATTCCTTCTCGAAGCAGCGGTGCAGGTAGCCGACCTGCACGTCGGCGGAGACGATCTTCTCGCCCTCCACCTCCAGCACCATGCGCACGGTGCCGTGCATGGCCGGGTGCGAGGGCCCCATGTTCAGGGGCATCGACTCGGAGGGGAGCTCCGGCTCCTCGAGGTCCGCCGCATCCTTGATGCCGAGGACGACTCGGCGGGTCCCGGTGACGGTGGCCGGAACCCCGGTGTTCGGGCTGCTGGTGGTCGCCATATCAGTGCACCTTCGCGCGGCAGGGTCGCAGGCCGGCCGGTGGGATCAATCCACCTTGCCCGGTTCCCGACGAACCAATGGCTGCCGCTTCTCCTTCGGGTAGTCCTTGCGCAGCGGATGCCCCACGAACTCGGGGTACATCAAGATCCGGCGCAGGTCGGGATGGCCCAGGAAGCGCACCCCATACAGATCGAAGGCCTCCCGTTCGAACCAGTCGGCGCCGGCCCAGATCGGGACCAGGGTCTCGAGGGTGGGATCCTCTTCCGGCACTCCGGCGTACAGCCGCACCCGGTGCTTCCGGTCGAACGAATAAAGATGAAGGACCACGTCGAACCGCGGCTCGCGGCCGAAGCGATCGACGCAGGTCAGGTCCATGAAGACGTCCAGGTTCGTGGCCGAATCCTCCTTGAGGAAACGCGCCACCGCCGCCCAGGCGTCGGTGCGGATGCGGGCCCACTCGTTGCCGTGCTGCGATCCCGTCTCCAGGATCTCGCCGCCGGTGAAGGCCTCCTTGAGCCGGTCGAGGATTATCTGAGCCATGCCTGCCTGAAACTGCCGTGCCCTCAGCGTTTATCGATGGGGCGAATGGCGGCTATGGGCACGTCGTAACCGCGTTCGGCCTTGAGGGTGACCTGGCTGTGGCCCTCCCCCTTCTGGATCCGCTCCTGCAGCAGCATCAGGCCGTCGAGCACCTGCTCGGGCCGGGGCGGACAGCCGGGGATGTAAACGTCGACCGGGATGACCTGGTCGCAGCCGGGCATGGTCGAGTAGTTCTGGTAAAAGCCGCCGGTCGAGGCGCACACGCCGAAGGCCATCACCCACTTGGGCTCGCACATCTGGTCGTAGATGCGGCGGAGCGCGGGGCCCTGGCGTTCGGTGATGGTTCCCACCACCACCAGCATGTCGGCCTGGCGGGGCGAGAAGCGCGGGAACTCGGAGCCGAAGCGGGCCAGGTCGTATTTCGGCCCGGCGGTGGCCATGAACTCCATCCCGCAGCAAGCGGTGACGAACGGGTACTGGAACAGCGAGAACTTGCGCGCCCAGTTGATGGCCGCGGCCACCGAGGTCGTGTAGACGTCCAATCCCATGATCGTGTTCCTTGGGCCCGGCTACTCCCAGCCGACCGCCCGCTTGCGCCAGACATAGGCGAGCGCAACGACCAGCAGGCTCATGAAGACGAGCACGCCGCCGAGCCCGAAGAAGCTTACCCCGGCATGGCACACGCTGCCGGTGGCTGTGATCGAAAGGGGACCCTTGCAGGACAGCGCGCGGTAGTTGACCGCCCAGGGGTAGAGGAACGCCGCCTCGATGTCGAACACCAGAAACAGGATGGCAACCTGGTAGAACTTCACCGAGAAGCGCGCCCGCGGGCTGCCGATGACGTCCGATCCGGCCTCGTAGGGGATCGCTTTGGCCTTGGTGGGGCGGCTGGGACCCAGGTACTTGGCCGCCAGGGTGAGCAGCAACGCCATTCCGACACCGGCGATGATCGCGATCGTAGCTGCTAGATAGTCAGAGCTCATCATCTGCCCTTGGACGCCGGGATTTATAGTGGTTGACCGGTCCCCCGTCAATTGCAATCCCCGCCACGAACCCCCGGTGGAAGAAAGCGTTTCCGGCGGTTCTACCACTCCGGCGCAGATTGACACCGGTCCATGCCATTCCTAAAACTCTGCAGGATGCTCACCCCCCCGGTACGCGCTGCGTTTCTGCCGACGTTCTCCGTGAGCTTCGTCGGGAGCCTGGTCGCGGGCTTGATCGCGATCCTGACCAGCGCCCCTGCGTGCGCGAAGCGGTCGGCCGAGGTCCCGGCGCCGGCCAACGCCGCCCCGGCGGGTGGTGACAAGAAGGCCGAGGCGGCCGAGGACACCAGCCCGCCCCCGGGGGTCGATCTGACCAAGCTCGACGACTTCGAGCGCAAGGTCTTCTTCCGCGTCCTCAACAAGGAGTCCTCCGCCTGCGGCAAGGCCCAGAGCCTGATCCAGTCGGTCAAGACCGATCGCTCGTGCCGCAAGTCGCTGTACGCCGCCCGCTACGTGGCCCGACTGGTGGACAATGGCTTCACCGATTCGGAGATCAGCGAGTCCATCGAGAAGCGCTTCCGCACCCCGAAGAGGGCGCTGGACCTGTCGGACTGCCCCATCAAGGGCCCCTCCGGCGCACCCGTCACCATCGTCGAGTTCGTCGACTACGAGTGCCCGCACTGCAAGCGGGTGCAGCCGGTGCTGCGCCAGATCATGGACGAGTATCCCGAGGAGGTGAAGGTGGTGTTCAAGCACTACCCCCTCGGCTCGCACACCAACGCCCGGGCCGCGGCCGAGGCGGCGGTGGCGGCCAACCGGCAGGGGAAGTTCTGGGCCTACAACGACAAGCTGTGGGCCAACGCCGACAACCTGACACCCGCGCTGCTGGAGCAGCTGGCCAAGGAGTCCGGCCTCGACGTCGGCAAGTGGCGCACCGACTTCGAATCGGACGCGGTCAAGGCCCGGGTGCAGAAGGACCGCGACGAGGGGCAGGCGCTGGGGATCGCCTCCACGCCGACGATCTACATCAACGGCCGTCAGTTCAGCGACAACCGGGACGCCGAGAGCCTGCGCGACTGGATCAACGAAGAGCTGAACCGCTGACCGGTCCCGTCGCGGTCCCCGAACCGTGACCTGCTCAAGTCGCACGCCCGGAGGGCCGATCGCGATCGCTGATGGCGATCGGTGGCGCTTCGTGGGTGGTTCTCTTCTGGTGTGGCGTGGTGGGAGGCCAGGCCGGAACGCCGCAGCAGTCGGCCGAGAAGCCTGCCCCGCCGCCGGCGGCACGCGCCTGGGGGGTTCCGGCGACGGCGCGGCCGCCCGCCGCCCCGCCACCGTCCTCGACGGAGCCGCCGCCGGCCCAGCCGACGCCCCCCGCTTCGACCGAGCCGACGACCACCAGCCCGGCGGCCTCCACCACTTCGCCTGCCGGCCAGACGCCGGCGGCCCCGGCGGCTGATCCGGCCAAATCGACACAGGATCCCGCCGCCGCGCAGCCCGGCCCGGGCAGCCAGCCTCCGACCGCTGCGCAAAACGTGCCGGGAGCGACCACCCCGCCGGCGACCCCGAACCCCGCGACCGCCGCCGCCCAGCCGAAGCCCGGGGCCCAGCCTCCGGCGGGTCCGCGCAAGCCGCTCGAGCCCCTGCCCGCCCTTCTGGTGCCCAAGCCAAAGCGTGGGCCCGGTCAGAAGACGCCGGACGGCAAGCTGGTGCTGGGACCCGACGGCAAGCCGCTGGTGGGCGCCGATGGCAAGCCGCTGGCCCGACCGGCCTTCGAGGAGGACCCCTGGGCCCGCCCGCACTTCGTCAAGGGGGACCTGTCGAACTTCACCGTCCGGACCACCCCCCGCCGCAACTTTATCGGCGTGGCCGCCGGTGCCAGCGCGCTCCCGCGCGACACCAACACCGTCATCAACTCCTTTTACCTCACGGTCGAGCCGCAGATCGACGTCTCCTCCGAACGGTTCCACTGGAAGCTGTCGCTGGGCGCGCCGCTGCAGTTCGAGCTGGTCGACCTGCGCGGCCCCTTCGAGTCCTGCGTCACCGAGGCGAAGGCGCTGCGGATGCAGGGGAAGATGCAGTCGGAGATCGAGGCCGCGATCCCGACCTGCATGAACGACAAGAAGGGGCAGATCACCCAGAACCTGGGCAAGCTGCGCCGCGAGGACTGGGACGAGGCCTCCGACTTCGCCAAGATCATCCGCAACGTCCAGGTGGGCAGCCAGGAGCAGCCCTTCTACCTGAGCCTCAGCCGCCTGTATGACCAGACCTTCGGCCACGGCACGGCAGTCCGCCACTACAACCCGAACATCGACTACGACACCGCCCGCCTGGGCGCCAACGTCGACTTCTCCAAGGCGGCGGTGGGCGTGCAGGCGATGGCCAACGACCTGGTCAACCCCGACGTGGTGGGGATGCTCGGCTTCGTGCGGCCGATGCGGCCCTTCTCCAACAACATCGTGCTGCGCAGCCTCTCGTTCGGCGGCTCCTGGCTCCGCGGCGGCAACCAGCCGACGGGTCTGAAATACGAGCGGGGCCTGTTCCGGAAGTCCTACAACCAGCTGATCCCCGAGGTGGACAGCAACCTGGATCTGCAGGGCGCCACCTTCCACCAGGCCAGCATCCTGGGCCTGGACGCCGAGGCCAAGGTGGTGCGCACCAGCTGGGCCGACGTGAAGGTCTACGCCGACTACGACAAGATGCTCAAGTACGGCAGCGGCGTCACCCTGGGCTCGCTGGGGCGCTTCAGCTTCGGCCAGCCGGCCCACTCGGCCATTCGCGCCCGCGCCGAGGTGTCCTTCTTCGGCCCCGCCTTCCTGCCCAACTACTTCGACACCTTCCACGACATCTTCCAGTACCAGTACCTGCCGGCGGGCTACAAATCCGCGAACGGGCTGACCTATTACCCGACCAAGCTGGAGTACCTGAACGCCAGCCGGGGCGGTCGCAAGCGCGTGGGCGGCTACGCCGAGGTGACCGGCTCGCTGCGTGACTACCTGACCCTGGGCGCCTTCGTACGCGGCTGGACCCCCTACGGCGAACCGGGAATGCCCGGGTTCACGGGCCCGTCGTTCGCCGACTACGGCGCCAACTGCACCGCCGACAAGAACGGCACCCAGACCTGCGACAACAAGGTGGCGCTGGGCCGCGAGCCCGGCTTCGCGTCGCTGCGGTTGCACGCCGAGCTGCCCTTCCGGCGCTTCCTGCAGGCCTTCGCCAGCTACGAGGCCTTCAGCACCACCGCCGAGAAGGGTCTGGGCGCCTTCAAGTTCGACGGGGACAACGAGGTGTTCTTCGGCGGGGCGCGCATCATGGTGCTGCCCTTCTTCTTCATCACCGCGGAGGGCCGCCGCTACTTCTTCGTGCAGCGGTTCAACGACGTGGACCTGCACGAGCTGACCTTCGAGCAGGACCAGAACTTCCACTCGCGCTGGACGTTTGCGCTGAACGCGTCGCTGGGGTACGAGTTCTGATCGGGATGCCCGATCGCACACTGGCCGAAACCCCTTTTCTCCGCTTCATCGACCGCGACGGCTGGTATTTCGTCGAGCGCCCCAGCCAGGCGGGCGTGGTCATCGTCGTGGCGGTCACCCCCGCCGACGAGCTGGTCCTGATCGAGCAGCACCGCCCCGCCCTGGCCCGCTGGATCCTCGAGCTGCCCGCCGGTCTGGTGGGCGACGATCGACCCGACGAACCGCTGCTGGAGGCGGCCGGGCGCGAGCTGGAGGAGGAGACCGGCTGGCGCGCCGACCACCTGGAGCTGGTGGCCAGCGTCGCCACCGCGCCGGGGCTGACCAGCGAGGTGGTCACCTACGTCCGCGCCCGCGGATTGAAGAAGGTGGGCCCGGGGGGCGGCATCGGCGGCGAGCAGATCCGCGTGCACCAGGTCCCGCTGGCGGGGGTCGGCCCCTGGCTGGCCGAGCGGGTCCGCGACGGTCTGCTGGTGTCGGTGCAGCTGTACGCGGGGCTGTGGCTCGCCACCCAGCGGTGAGCCAGGCCTACTGGTACAGAAAGACGATCTCGATCCGGTTGTTGGAGGCGCGGCCGGTGGCGGTGCGGTTGTCGGCGATCGGGTCGGCGGCGCCCTGCCCGCTCACCACCATCCGCTTGGCGTCCACCCCGCGCAGCGCCAGCGAGGAGAACACCGACTCGGCCCGGGCCAGCGAGAAGGCCAGCTGCTCGCCGGACCGCCCGCGGTTGTCGGTGTAGCCGATGATCTGCACCGGGTAGCTGGAGTACTTCTTGAGCAGCTCGGCGATCGGGTCCAGCCCGTTCTCCTTCTCCCGGGCCACGCTGGTGCCGCGCTTGACGAACAGCCGCTCGGCGGGCAACGGGATCACCAGCCGCTGCAGCGACCCGCGCGCCTCGCGGCGCACCACGATCCCCGGGATGGCGGCGGCGTCGCGGGCCAGCGCCTCGGCCCGGGCCTTGTTCTCGGCCGCCTGGGACTCCTGCTCGTACTGCGGCTTGGCGATCGAGGTGGCCTCGTCGGCCTTGGCCTTGGCGATCTGGGCGTTCATCTCCGCTGCCGCCGAATCCCCGCGCTGCATCTCTTGACGGGCGCGCGCCAGCGCGTCGACAGCGGCGGCGTAGGCCTCCCGGGCGTGGCGGCCGGCGTTCACCGTGTCGGCGGTCTTGACCGCCAGCTCGGCGTCTGAGATGCGGTCGGAGGCCTGGGCCCGCGCCTGTTCGGTGGTGACCTGCTGGGCCAGCTTCTGCCGCTCGGCGGTCGATTCCTGCAATCGCTTGAGCAGGCTGACCTGCTCGTTGACCGCGTTCAGCTCCTTCTGCAGCCGGGCGTATTCGTCCTGGGCGATCCGGATCTCGCTCTCGGCGGAAGCGGTGCGCTGACGGGCCTGTTCCTGCTCGGTCTGGGCCAGCGCTTGCTTGAGCTTGATCTGCCCCAGCAGCGCCGAGTTGCGCGCCTCGGTCAGGTCGTTGTCCTGCCATTGCTCCTTGGCCCGGCTCATCAGCTGGTCCGAGCTGCTGAGCAGGTCGGGGTTGCGCTTGCCCGCCGCCACGGTTGCCGGATCGGCGCGCATCTTCTCGAACGCCTCCAGCTCCGGCGGCTTGGGTGGGGTTGCGCAGGAGGCCGCCGCGGCCGCCAGGGCGGCGGCCAGAGGCAACACAGTCAGGCGCGGTCCGGCCGGGCGGCTCATTTTGCGCGGGCCTCGAGCGCGGCCTTGGCCAGGGTGGCCTGGGCGATGGCCTTCTTGGTCTTGTCGATGTTCTCCCGCAGCCGTTTGAGGTCAGCCTCCTTCTCGGTCGCGCGGGCCATGACCTTGGAGGCCTGGATCTTCTGCCGGATCATCTCGGCCTGCGCCTCGCACCGGTCGAGCACGATCCGTACGTCGTCGTAGCGCTGCTCGGAGCGCAGCTTCCAGGCCTCGTCCAGCCAGACCCGGAGGATGGCGGTCTCGTCACGCGTGGCCCCGCGGTCGTCCTGGCGCTCGAGGTCGGGGACGCCATTGCGCGCCCGATCGATCATCACCTGCAGGTCGTCCGCTTCTCCCGCCCTCGCGGGCAATGGCGCCGCGGATACGATAGCGGCCACCAGGGTCATTCCCGCCAGCCAAGCTCGAACAGTCAAGTACATGGGTCTTATCGCGATTCTTTACGCTAATGGACAAACCCTTGCAACTGCAAGGGGAAACCCGGTGCGTACGCGGTGGCGAGCACACGGGCCAGCAGGTGTCGGTGGCTGTCGGTTCCACGCGGAGGAACCGGCCTCCGCTCTTGACGGGGGGCCTGGCCGCGCGCCATACATGGGCACCCCGCGCCGATGGCACGGGTACGGTGAGCGTAGCTCAATGGTAGAGCATCGGACTGTGGCTCCGAGGGCTGCGGGTTCAATCCCCGTCGCTCACCCCCAGCAGTAGGGACGACCCCGGGTACCGCATCCCTGCGGGCCGTGAGAGCGCCGTTACGCCGCCGGAACCAGATGCGCGTGCGTGTCTCCGAACGGTAATAGTCGGCAAGCGGTCGCCGCACCCTGATCCGCGCCCCTTGTGAGGGTCCCTGCCGAAAATCGGCGCGATCCCCGAGAAATAGGAGGTGCTCTGCTGAGCCCGGGGGTCCTGCCTTGTCGACGCCGGTGCGGTCACGGAGCTGGCACGAAGAGTGCGAATGCCCGCTCGGCTCGGGTCCTTGGGTCCGAGTGATCCATCGAGGGGACAAGGAAACATGGAACAACGGCTCCCGCGCCCAAGCGCTCTGTGGTCTCTCGTCCTGGCGGCGGGCCAGGGCAAACGGCTGGCACCCATCACCACGGCGCTGTGCGGTCGCTGGTTGCCGAAGCAGTTCGTGGCGCTCACCAGCCGGAGAACGCTGCTGCAGGAGACCATCGAGCGTACGGAGTCGCTGGTGCCGACCACCCGTACGGTGGTGGTGGTATCCGAGAACGACGAGGCCATCGCCCGCGAGCAGCTGGGTCTGTACCCCGGCGTGGAGGTCGTCCGCCAGCCCTCGGACCGGGGGACGGCAGCGGGCCTGATGCTCGGGCTGGCCCACGTGCGCGCGCGGGATCCCTTCGCGGAGGTGGCGGTGTTCCCCGCCGACCACCACGTGCGCGACGCCGCATCCTGGTGCGCAGCGGTCCGGCGCGCACGCGCCGCCGCGCGGCTGGCCGTCAGCGGGGTGTCGCTGCTGGGGGCGCCCGCCGACCGCCCCGCCACCGACCTCGGCTGGATCGTACCGGGAGAGCCGCTGACCGGTGGAAACCCCGACGACCTGCCCACGCGGCGGCGCGCGGTGAACTCGCGCGTGTCGGTGGTGCGCCGGTTCGTGGAGAAGCCGCCGCTGCCCCAGGCGCTGTCGCTGCTGGAGCAGAACGGGATGTGGAACACGATGGTCGTCGTCGGCCGTGTTTCATCGATGTGGCGGCTGGGCAAGACGCACGTATCGGCGCAGATGTCGCACTTCGAGCGTTATCTGCACGCCCTTCCACACCCACGGTCCTACACCCTGCTGTCTCGACACTACGAACGCCTCGCGCCCGCCGACCTCAGCCGCGACATCCTGCAGGTGGCCGGCGGACTGGCGGTCGTGCCGGTTATCGGCTCGGGCTGGTTCGATTGCGGCACGCCGGAGCGGCTTGTCGACTGGCTGGTGGCCACCGACGACCCCTCCGGCATCCTGGCGCGCATCTCACACACGCGCGGCGAGGCGCGCGCGGACGACGCCGCCCTGGCCTCTGCCTGACGCCCCGACGCCTGCGTCGCCCCGACTCGACAGCCCGCGGCTCGGCGGCTAAGGTGCGCGTCGCCTGATGAGCCAGAACGCACGCGAGTTCGTGGCGCGCTCGCGCCTGCCGGTGCCCGCGGCAGCGGTGTTCGACTGGCATACCCGCCCGGGTGCCTTCGAGCGCCTGCAGCCGCCGTGGGAGGCGGTGAAGGTGCTGTCCCGGTCGGGCGGCGTGACCGACGGCGGTCGGGTGATCCTGCAGATCAAGCTGGGCGCCCTCCCCATGCGCTGGGAGCTCGAGCACTTCGGCCACGTCGCCGGCAGCACCTTCGCCGACCGCCAGGTGCGCGGTCCCTTCGCCCGGTGGGAGCACGTGCACCGGGTGATCCCGGACGGGCCCGATGCGGCCTGGCTGGAGGACCACATCACGTACCAGATGCCGGCCGGCCCGCTCGGCGACCAGCTGGCCCCCGCGCTGGTGCGCGACCGGCTGGCCGCGACCTTCGCGTTCCGACACCGCCAGACGGCCCGCGACCTGATCCGGCACCAGGCGCATCAGCGCGCGCCCCGGCTGACCGTGGCGGTGAGCGGGGCCTCCGGGCTGATCGGCCGCGCCCTGTCCGCGTTCCTCGGCACAGGAGGACACCGCGTGCGCCGGCTGGTGCGTGGACCCGCCCGGGGCGACGACATCTTCTGGGACCCCGCGGCCGGGCGGCTCGATCCGACGCATCTGGAGGGCGTCGACGCCGTGGTGCACCTGGCCGGTGAGAACGTCGGCGCCGGCCGCTGGACCGCCGAGCGCAAGGCCCGCATCCGGTCGAGCCGCATCGCCGGGACCTCGTTGCTGGCCGAGACCCTGACCGCCCTGCCCCGCCCGCCGCGGGTGCTGGTGAGCGCCTCGGCGGTCGGCATCTACGGGGCGCACGGCGACGACGACGTCGACGAATCGACGCCGCCCGGGACAGGCTTTCTGGCCGAGGTGGCGACCGCCTGGGAATCGGCGACCGCTCCGGCGGCGGTCAAGGGCATCCGGGTGGCTCACCCGCGCTTCGCCACGGTGCTGGACCCCTCCGACGGCGCGCTGGCGCGCCTGCTGACGCCCTTCCGCGCCGGCGTGGGCGGCCCGCTGGGAAGTGGCAAGCAGGCTTTTCCCTGGGTGGCGCTGGACGATGCGGTCGGCGCCGTTCATCACGCGCTGATGGACGACGGACTGAACGGCCCCTTCAACGTCTCGGCGCCGGCTCCGATCAGCCAGGCGACGTTCGCGCGGGTGCTGGGCCAGGTGCTGCGGCGTCCGGCGGCGCTGCCGGTGCCGGGGTTCGCGCTGCGCGCGCTGCTGGGCGAGATGTCGGAGGTGATCCTCACCGGCGCGCGGGTGTTGCCGCGGCGGCTGACCGCCGCGGGGTTCCGCTTCCTGCAGCCGGACCTGGCGGTGGCGCTGTCCGAGATGCTGGGCAAGAGGCCGGTGCCCACGCTGACCCACGAGGGCCTGCGCGACCAGCTGTCCGTGCCGCTGGACCTGGCCGGAGCCTGACCGGGTGGCGCTGTTCGGGATCTCCCTGCCGGAGACGGCGCGGCTGCGGCTGGAGAGCGGCGCCCCCGAGCTGCGTCTGGAGGAGCTGGCGCTGCCCCGGGACATCGAGCCGGGCCGGCCGGTGCGGCTCATCGATCGCGACGCCCAGGTCCTGGCCAGCGGGATCGCCGACCCGGAGAACGGCCTGGTGCGGATCTTCGCCCGCGGCGAGGTGCGCGGCTTCGATGCCGGCTTCTTCCGGGACAAGCTCGTCGACAGCCTGTCCCTGCGCCGGTCGGTGGGGCTGGCTACCGCCGCGACCGCCGACAGCGATCAGGCCTTCCGGCTGGTGAACGCCGAGGGTGACGGGTTGCCTGGCCTGACCGCCGACGTCTACGGACCGTTCGTCGTGATCTCGGTGCCCTCGCGCGCGCTGCTGCCGCTCGGGCGCACCCTGGGCGAGGCGGCGCTGGAGATGGCCGGGCCGGCCGCGACCGGCTGGACCGGGGTGGTGGTGAAGGTGCGTGGCAAGGACCCGCAGGACCGCTCGGCCAAGGAGGAGGTCCTGGGCGAGAGCCCGCCCAAGAAGCTGGTGGTGCGCGAGCGGGGCGTCCCCTTCGAGGTCCACCTGCTGGGGGCGCTGAACGTGGGGCTGTTCACCGACATGCGCGAGCACCGCCGCAACATCGGCCGCTTCACCAGCGGGCGCCGGGTGCTCAACACCTTCGCTTATACCGGCGCGCTCTCGGTGGCGGCGGCGCTGGCCGGGGCCCGCCAGGTGACCAGCGTGGATCTGTCGACCGGCGTGCTGGCCTGGGCGGAGGAGAATTTCCGGCTCAGCGGGCTGGATCCGAAGGAGCCCCACTTCCGCTTCGAGGCCTCGGACGTCCGCCGCTACCTGGAGAAGGCGGCCGCGGCCGGGTGGCAGTTCGACACCATCATCTTCGATCCACCCACCGTCTCTGCTGCCCGCGCCTCGTCCTGGTCGATGAAGCGAGACTACCCCGATCTGATCGCCCTGGGCGCCAAGCTCCTGCCCCCCGAGGGCGGCCTGCTATGGATCTCGGGCAACCCGCGCCGCGGGCCTTCGGTGATGGAGCACGTGGCGGCGGGGTTGCAGCGGGCGGGACGCCGAGGCGCGGTGCTCGAACTGGGCGGCTTGCCGCCCGACTACCCCACGCCGCCGCGCTGGCTCGAGTCGCGATACCTCGAGGTCTGCCAGCTGTTCGTGCGCGCGTGAGCGATCAGTTCCGCAGCGCCTTGCGCACCTCGTGCGCCAGCCCCAGCGAGGTGAACGGCTTGACCAGCAGCGCCTGACCGGCCGAGATGACGCCCCGGTGGACGATGGCGTCGTCGGCGTACCCGGTCATGTACAAGATGCGCATCTCCGGTCGTAGCGGCGCCAGCCGGGCGGCCAGCTGCGGTCCGCTCATGCCCGGCAGCACCACGTCGGTGAGCAGCAGGTGGATGCGGCCGGGATAAGAGGCGCCCAGCGCCAGCGCCTCGTCCACGGCCGAGGTCTCCAGCACCCGGTAACCGTGCTCCTCCAGGGCCCGTTTCACGAAACCGCGCACCTGGGGCTCGTCGTCGACCAGCAGGATGGTCTCGCCGCCGTCGAGCACGACGCCGCCGCGCGATTCGCGCGCGGGCATCTCGCCCAGAGCCTCCTGCAGCTCGCGCACCAGGTCGCTGCCCCGCCCGGCAGCGCGGGTCAGCTGGGTCAGCAACTCGGCCCGGTCGCCGGTGCCCTCGGGGCCCAGCCGCTCGCCCACCGTCTGCAGGCCGGTCAGCACCTCCGACAGCTCGGCGATGCGCATGCGCAGCAACTGGTGCAGCGGCGTGTGGCTGGCCGGGGCGGGGGCGGCTGTTTCCTGTAGCCTCCGCTCGCGGCTGGCGACGCGGCGATCGGTGACGTCCAGACCGATCCCCACCACGCCGATACAGGCCCCCTGCTGGTCGCGGAGCGGCTCGATGTGCAGCTCGAGCTGGCGGTCGTTCCAGGAGTATTCGAGATCGCGCGACTCGCCGCGAAGGGCGGCGACATGCGCGGCGATCGGGGGGAAGCTGTGGTCGCGGTTGCCGAAGAACTCGTAGATCGTCAGCCCTTCGGACTCGCCGCTGCGCAAACCCAGCGGCCCCAGGGCCGACCCCAGGGTGCGGCCCACCCGCAGCTCGCGGTCAGTCGTCCAGAGCATCACCGGGTACTTGTCGAGCAGAAGGCGCAAGCCTGCCCAGCCGATGTTGCCTAACTCGGAATGGCCGTCGGAATCTCTGCGTGCGCCGTTCTTGCCTGTCCCGGTCACCCCCCACTCCTTTTCTGTCGGACCCTCCCCCCTCGTGGAGGCGTTGATGTTAGCCCGGTCCTCCGGGACTGCCAACCGCCGGTGAGTGGACGATTTTGAGACGTGAGCGGGCCGACGGGAAGAACCATGCGTGATGATCGTTAACGCATCTGCGCCGGGCCCGCGGACGCGCCACCGGCAGCCACCGCTTATAATGGAAAGTGAGGATCGCCGGGGACGATGTTCGGGTTCATGCGCCGCTGCGCCGCTCCTGCCGCACTCGCCTTGCTCGGAGCGTTGCTCACGGGCTGCCCCGGAGATCCCGGCGGATCCACGGATGGAGGGACCGAGGGGGGCTCCGGGCTGGATGCGGCCGACTTCGATGGGCCGCCGGCCGTGCTGGCGGTCGACTTCACCGTGATCGGCTGCCCCACCTTCGACCCGAACATTCCGCAGTGCCGGGGACCCGCGCCGCTGACCCTCACCTTCGTCCCGATCACCTCGGGGACCGTCACGCGCTTTCTGTGGGACTTCGGCGACCTGTCGATGAAGTCGTACGAGGACATCCCCACGCACACGTACACGCAGCCCGAGAGCTACGACGTCAGCTTGCTGGGCGCGCCCGCCCTGGCCATGCAGACCCGCAAGGCCTTCGTGGTGGTGACGCCCAACCCGCTGGGGGGGCCCTGCGATCTGGAACGGCAGTGTGAAAACGGACTGACCTGCCTGTGCGGGCGGGCCGCCCAGTGTCCCAGCGCTTTTGCCCGCGGGCTGTGCACGCAGAGCTGCATGGACGGCCCCTGCCCCGACGGCGCCTTCTGCGCCGACCTGACCCTGGGCGCCGAGGGGCAGGCGATGCCGGATTCCTGGCGCGGGCAACACTGTCTGCGCCGCTGCACCGGGGACAGTGACTGCGGCGCCGGGCAGATCTGCCGGTCGCTGCCCGCCGCCGGTGCGCCCGAGCGCTGGGAGCGGGCCTGCTTCTACCGCTTCCCCGGCGAGCTCGGGGCGGCCTGCCGCGGCGGCACCGGGGATCCACAGAAGGACGTGTGTGTCAGCGGCCTGTGCGCCGACCTGGGCGCGCTGGGGCTCTGTTCGTTCGACTGCACCAGCCGCCCCTGCCCCACCGGGACCAGCTGCGCCTCTTTCCACGACGGGCGCAAGCTGTGTCTGCCCGCCTGTACCACGCCCGACTCGTGCCGGAACGATCCCCTGCTGGCCTGCGCACCGGCGGGACGGCCCGGGCCACTGGGCTGGGACCCCGCCGGAGCAGCTTTCTCGGGCACGTTGTGTGCGCCCAAGCCCTGCGAGTCGGACGCCCTGTGCGCGCCAGCGGGGATCTGCCTGGGCGGCTCGGGCGCCAGCCACTGCACCCGGCGGACGGGCACGGCGCCCTGACGATGGCGTATGCTGAAAAGATGCCTCGGCCTGCCTCCCGCCGATCGATCAGCCCCTCTCGCCCGGCGGCCCGGCGCCCCGCCCGCGCTGCCCGGGCGAGCAAGAAGGTGCCGCTGGCCCGCGACCTTCTGACCCGGTTGCGGGCGATCTGCCTGGCCCTGCCCGCCACCGAGGAGGTGGAGGCCTGGGGGCACCCGACGTTCCGCGTGCGGGGCAAGATCTTCGCAACCTTCGGCGGCGAGGCGGACCAGGCCCAGATGAGCGTGAAGAGCACCCACGAGATGCAGGCGGCGCTGGTCTCCTCCGACCCGCGCTTCTCCGTGAGCCACTACGTGGGAAAACACGGCTGGGTCACCCTCAGCATGGCCGGGCGGGTCGACTGGAGCGAGATCGAGGCACTGGTGCGCGAGAGCTACCGCCTGATCGCGCCCGCCCGGCTGGTGGCCAGCCTGCCGCCTGCGCGGTGATTCAGGGCGCCGTCCAGCGGAGCGCCTCGAGATGTTCGGCCCGCCGGGCCATCTCCTCGCGCAGGCGTTCGGTGTCCTCCTCGACCGAGACCGAGGACCAGACGTCCGCGGTGGCGGCCGGCGGCGGCAGCATGACGGTGTTGAACCAGCTCTTGCCCACCGGGAAGTCCAGGGGCGCCATCAGGCCGTCGACCACCATGGGATCGATCCAGGGAAGGATCTGGCCGATGACGAAGCGGATGCGAGCCTTGACGTTGGGGTCGCCGATGCGGCCGCGCTGGCCCCAGGCCACCAGCAGCTGGTCGCTCCTCAACATCGATGTGTAGTGGTTGGTGATGGCCACGTCCCGGCGGACGCCCCGCCGGTAGGCCATCATGAACTCCTCCACCAGCATGGCCAGGTCCTCGCGCGGGGTGGAATAGTTGTAGGTGTCGTTGGCCCGGTCCGCGCGGAAGAACTCGCCCACCTGGGCGGGCTGGTACGCCTTCTGCGCGTCCGTGGCGGTCATGCCGGCGAACAGCACCTGGCCCAGCGCCTTCATCTCGGCCGAGGTCAAGGGCTCCTGGGCGGTCAGCAGCGAAGAGGGAAGCTGACCGGCACGGAAGCGCGGAACGTACAGGTCGTTGGGGGTCTTGCTCGAGTCGAGCGTGGCCTGGATCGAGGTGGGAAAGAAATCGGCGGCGTGGCTGAGCTCGTGGAACAGCAAGCGGCCGAACTCGTTGGTCACGCCGTCGATGGCGCGGGTGGCGCGGGTGTCCCGGCGGTAGGACGGCCAGGCGAAGTCGTTGTTGCGGGTCCAGCGGGTCAAGGCGGAGAAGGTCAGCGCGTCCCCGAAGCCCGCCCGGTAGTCGGGCGCCTCGTCGATCAGATCGCGCTGCGCCGGCGTCAGCCACAGGTTGATGGCGTCCAGGTAGATGGCGGCGGTGGCCCCGTAATACAGGGACGGTCGCACGTGCGCGCCGATCACCACCGCGGTCACCGCGCCCAGCATGCGGCGGAGGTCACCGTCGGGGTCCTGGGTCATCAAGAACTGCTCGAAGTTCGCGCCCATCCAGTCGTGCGAGACCAGCACCCGGTCCATGATCTGGTCGACGGTGGGGATCTGCCCGGCCGGGGTCTGCTGGGCGATCAGCGGCAAGATGCTGAGGGCGCAGCCGGTGGTGCTGGTGAGCTCGGGCCGGAAGACGCAGGACTGCAGCACGTTGGCGTATTTGCCGTTGCGCCGGTACGGGTAGACGCGCGAGACGTGGGTGCGGGTGAAGATGCCGCCCATCGACGCCTGCGGCGCGTTCTCGACCACCACCATGACGTCGTCGACGTCGGTCACCCCGCTGGTCGTGCGCACCGTGGCCCGGAACCCCAGGATGGTGTCGCTGCTGACGTCGGGAGCCTGGAACACGATCCGGCGCGGGTCGGCGGTGTCGAGCATCACCGTCGGGCCCTGGAGCTGTTGCCAGGTGATCTCGCCCAGCACCTCGCCCAGCGCCAGGGTCGGCCAGGCGCGCACCGAGGTGTTCCCCAGCCGCCGCACGGCCTGGTCGGCGCGCACGGTGATGCGGCTGGGAACGGGCGCGGGCACCACGCGCACGGTCGCGCTGCCGGTGCCGCCGTTGCCGGTGGCCAGCCGGTACATGACCTGGAACGAGTAGGTCCCCTCTTCCATGGCGTCGAAGCTGATGGCCTGGCTGCTGGCGGACAGCAGGTCGACGTGCGGGCCCGCTGTCTGGGTCCAGCTGACCTCGGTGATCGGCCCCTTGCACCCGATGATGGCCGCGCCCGCCGTCTTGCCGGTCTGGACCTGCAGGTCGGCGGTGACCAGCACCAGATCGGTGCCGCTGCACGCGAACGGCTGCATGGGCGGCGGTCGATCCGGCTCGGCGTCGGTCGGGGCCGCGGCGTCCGGCTCGGGTGCTGCCGCGTCCGCTCCAGCGGAAGCGGGTGGACGCGTGGCGGGCGGCTCCGGCGCCGGCGGGACGCTCGGACCCGGACCGCCGCCGGTGTCGTGATCGCAGGCCGCGAGCAGCCACGCGGGAAGGGACAGAAGCAGGAGCCGCCGGTGCCGATTTCTCATTTGCCGCATCATCTCCAGCTACATCGGAGCGCGGGGACGGCTCCCAGACTGGATCCGCGGCGCCGATCGCCGCAAGCATTTCCTGCCGGTCATTTTGCCCGCTGCAAACGTCACAATCGCCCCAGCAGGGGGAACATTTCCAGCATGGCCCTGGTGAGCACCACACCGCCGAAACGGCCGGTGATGCCGAGGGTGATGCCGGGCAGGAGCGCGCCGGCGATCCCGGCCGCCTCGAACGGATGCGGCGAGGCGGCCCAGGTGGCGATCGCGCAGGCGACGGTCACCGCCGCGCGCCGCGCGGGCGGATCCGACGCGCGCTGAAGGCCTGCCTGTAGCACGCCGCGGGCGGCCAGTTCCTCGACCAGCGGTCGTCCGAGCAGCAGCAGGGCCGGCCCCGCGGGCGTCGAGCGCGACCACCAGGCGCCGACCGCTCCCAGGGCGACCGCGATGCCCAGGGACCGGGCAAGCGCCATCGGCGCGCCCGGCGGGCGGCGGCGGATCCGGTGGATCAGCAGTCCGATTCCGACCAGCACCAGCCAGGGCAACTCGGCCAGCGCGGCGTCGCCGGGCTCGCCCAGCGCACCGGCGATGGTGCGCGTGGCTCGCTCGCCCAGGAACAGCAGCACCAGCGCCAGGGCGCCCACCGGCGCCGAGGGCAGTCGCCGTCGAGCCTCCTCGGGGTCGAACAGAGTAGCCGCCCGATCGACGCCCGTGGCCCAGGCCGCGCCGATCGCCACCGCGTACAGCAGGAGCGCGCGCCAGCGGTCCGGGCCCGGCGCCAGGATCACCAGGTTGTAAAGGCCGGCCACCAGCATGAACAGGTACGTGGTGCCCAGGCCGACCGGCGGCCGCGTGTCGTCGGACAGGTCGGCCGCCGCGGCGGCCAGCCCCACCGCCAGGAACGAGACCGCGCCCGCGCCCAGCACCGCGAGCAGACCCGGCAGGCCTGGCGGCGCCGGTGAGAGCAGGGTCAGGCCGGTGTACACCAGAGCGGCCAGCCCGGCGACCGCACAGGACCAGAACGCCGCCTTGGCGGCCAGCAAGCGCCCCATCGGGACCGGGGCCATGCGCAGCAACCAGAACGCCCGGCGTTCGGCGGCCATGTGTTGCAGCGGCCCGAAGGTGGCGGCGTAGGCGGCGAGCGAATAGGCCACCAGCGCGATCCGGGTGGCGTCGGCGGTGAGCCAGCTCCAGCCGGCGCTGCCGAACACCTGCACGCCGACGAACAGCGCGGGCAGGCCCAGGAAGGTGATCAGGCGCGACCGGTCACGCACCAGCAGGCGCAGGTCCTTGCCGAACAGGCCCAGCGGGGCGCGCCGCGGACTCCGCCGCGCGCCGGCCGCCACCCAGGGAGCGTCGGCCTGCTCCCAGCCCCGGCGCGAAGAGGCATGCGCCACCCACCAGGCCAGCGCCAGCGCCGCGCCGGCCACCAGCGCCAGGGTCCCCAGCGCCGCCGCCGCGGCCAGCGGGTCGTGCGCACGCAGCCCCGCCAGCGGCGCCGCGATCCAGCGCCCGGGCAGCAGGTCCA
>JBKPRZ010000476.1:0-13084 GCA_046734815.1 Myxococcota bacterium
GGCCAGCGGCTGCGGGTCCATCTGATCGGCGGCCGGGGCGGTGGGGGCGGCTCTGGGCCAGCGCACCGAGGAAGCGGCGTCGCTGCGGTCGACCTCCAGCGCCAGGCCGCGCAGCAGGACGTAGGCCGCCGCCACCGCCATGGCCGGCTCGGCGTGGGCGTGGCGGCGGGCCAGCCGCCGCGTCACCCAGTTGGCGTTCTTGATGTCCGCCGCACCCTGCAGCAGCAGCCACGACCCGCGCCCGCGCGGCGCCACCGTCAGACGGAAACGGCCCGGCGCCAGGTCGCCCGAGGTCAGCTCCAGGGTGGCGCCGTCGGGCCGCGGCCACAGCCACAGGTGCCCGCGCAGGTTCCACAGCGGGATCTCCAGCTCCCAGGCCAGGAAGCGCCCCACCAGGTCCGACGAGGGAACGGTCTCGGTGCGCAGGGTCTCGGCGCGCACGAAGGCGGGCACCGCCCGCCGGTACGCCGCCGGATCGGCCAGCATCGCCACCACCCGCGCAGGCGGCGCCGCCACCGGCGCCCCCAGCTCCAGCTGCGGCGCCACCCCGGGCTGCGGCGGCGCGAACCGCACCAGGTCGCCGTCGGGGAGGGTGGCCAGCGCCTTCAACAGATCGGAGGGCGCATCCGCCGCCCGGGCCGGCAACGCGGCTGCCAGGACCAGCGCGAAGGCGCCGATCGCGCGGCAACCGAGCGGCCGCCGGGGTGCGCGCGCGATCGCCGGGTTGCTGCCGGGCGGGGTCGGCCGGTCAATCATCGAGGTCCAGAAGCTGGGCGCGGCGCGGGCGGCTAGCCACCACCGCCTCGTGCAGCGACCACTGGCCCTGCGCGCGCACCAGGTTGTGGTCGCCCCGGCTGGGGAAGGCGGCCGCGTCCCAGCCGAAGTAAGTCTCGTCGAGAGCGTCGGTGGCAAAACGGACCGCCAGCTCGAGGCTGACCCACTCGAGCCCCAGCAGCAGCGCCCGGCGCTCGGCCTCGGCCAGCGGGCGGCCCAGCCCGGCCCGGTAGCCCTCCAGCGACGCCGCCAGGATCTGCAGGTCGAAGTCCGCCTCGGCGCGGTTCTCGCCATTGCGGTTGCACCACGAGCGCCAGGCATCGCCCAGCTCGAAGGCCAGCAGGGCGGGCCCCACCGTGTCCAGGTCGATGAGGCAGATCGGTTCGGCCGGCGCGTCCGGCGCCCACAGGATGTTGTTGAACTTGAGGTCGCCGTGGCACACCCGCTCGGCCAGCGCCGGCAGCGGCGGCAAGGTGGCCGCGCGCGCGAGCATCTGCTGGCCCAGCGGCTGGACCTGCCCGTACAGGCGGTGCCCGCCGTGGGTGGCCACGGCCTGCCGCAGCCGCTCGAGGTGCCGGGGCGTATCGTGGGCGCCGCGCCGGCGCTCGGCGAAGTCGTGGTCCACCGTCTCGACCGCCTGGTGGAATTGCCCCACCAGGACCCCGGCCGCGCGCGCCTGCGCCGGGCTGCCGATCACGTCGAAGGACACGCCCTCGATGTGGGTCATCAGCCGCCACACCCCGCCGCCTTCCAGCTGCAGGCACAGCTGCCCGTCGCGCGTGCGGATCAGCCGCGGCGTGCGCAGGCCCCGCGCCTGCAGGCCGGCGGTGACCGCCTCGATGTTGCGGTGGATCCCCGGCGGGAAGATCGGGCTCACCCACTGCAGGACGAACCGTTCCCGCGCCCCGTCCTCGACCAGGAACGTCTTGTTGATCAACCCGGTCCCGAAGGGCCGCACGCGCGCCCCCTCGCCCACCGCTCCGTAGTGCGGCAACACACGCCCGACGATCTCCGCGATGACGCTCCCCGGATCCACGTCAGGAGCGTGTCGCTCGGGCCCGCCCCGGGCAAGCTCTTCCTTCGCGAGCGAGGCACAGGTCTCGACGGCCGCCCCGGCCCGGGTCTAGACTGGCCGCCTCGTCGCCGGCGTGCCCGTCCTCTGCTCACACCATGTGCCGCGAACGCGACCTCCTGCTGACCTGTTTCCTGGCGCTGGGCCTGCTGCCGGCCGCCGGGTGTGAAACCCAGCCGGTCAACTCGCGCGCCATCGGCAGCCCGTTGCCCGGCCGCGACGGCGGCAGCACCCGACCGACCGTGACCCTGGACGCGGGCGCACCTTCCAGGGGCAACAACCCCGACGGGCCGCCGCCCGCCGCGGGCGCGCTGGGCGCCGCCTGCGAGACGGGAACCGACTGCGACAGCGGCACCTGCGCCGACGGCGTCTGCTGCACCGTCGCCTGCGGCGGCAGCTGCGTGGCCTGCAACCTGCCCGGCCACCTGGGTGAATGCGCCCCGGTCCCCGCCGGGCAGAAGGACCCGCGCGGCACCTGCCGCAGCGAGGCCCCCGAGACCTGCGGCCAGAGCGGCGCCTGCAACGGCCAGGGCGGCTGCGCCCAGTTCCCCCCCGGCACCCCCTGCGGCGCCGCCGGCTGCACCGGCCCGCGCAGCTTCCTGCCGGCCAGCGAGTGCGACGGCGCCGGCGTCTGCGAAAAGGGGATGGCCGTCGAATGCACGCCCTTCAACTGCGAGGCGGGCGCCTGCCGGTCCAGCTGCGTCGCCGACGCCGACTGCGTGCCCCCCCACGTCTGCCTGGCCGGCCGGTGCGGCCTGCGCGGCGACGGGCAGTCCTGCACCGACAACAACCAGTGCGCCACCGGCTTCTGCGTCGACGGCGTCTGCTGCGAGAACGCCTGCACCGGCCGCTGCCAGTTCTGCGGCTCGCCCGCCGCCCGCGGCAAGTGCACCGCCGTGCGCGCGGGCGCGCCCGACCCGCGCGCCTCCGCCGGCATCACCGACCCGGCCCGGGTGTGCGTCGACCAGGGCGTCGCCAGCTGCGGCACCAACGGTCGCTGCGACGGCAAGTCCGGCTGCCAGCGCTACGAGGACGGCACCACCTGCCGGCCTCCCCGCTGCGACGAGCGCAACAACTCCCAGTTCGCGGCCTCCATCTGCATGGGCGGCACCTGCCGCTCGCCCGCCGGCACCAGCTGCGCCCCCTTCAACGGCTGCGACGGCGCGCGCTGCCTGGAGGAATGCGACGACGACGACGACGAGTGCGTCGACGGGCTGTTCTGCCTGGACGGACGCTGCGAAAAGCAGGTCCAGGGCGGCGAATGCGAGCGCAACAGCGACTGCGTGGGCGGCATCTGCGCCCAGGGCCGCTGCTGCGACCAGGCCTGTGACGGCACCTGCCGCTCGTGCAACCTGGCCGGCTCGCGCGGCGTCTGCAGCCCGCGCACTTTCACCAGCGAGGTCACCGCCAGCGATCGCAACGTGCGCATGGGCACGCCCACCTTCTTCGAGGACGGCGACCCCATCCCGGCCGGGCACTACACGATCAGCTACGTCACGGGGTGCATGCGTTACGGTCCGGGGCAGGGCTGGACCGTCAACGCGACCGACGAGAACGGGTGCTGCGGCTGGTTCCTCATCGGCGACACGCCCGCCGACCGCCGGGGCCCGCTGCCGGGCAACACCGGCCTGGTCATCGGTATGGGCGCCCACGCCGAATTCGACGCCTGTGTCGCGGCCAGCCGCATGGCCGCGCCGCGCACGATCGATCACCCGGGCGGCAAGCTGGGCGTGTTCTTGCAGGACAGCGCCTACGACGACAACGAGCCGGGCGAGGACGACAACCCGACCTGGCGGCTCAGCGGCACCCTGACCTGCCCAACAGGACAATAACAACAGCGCGCCCCCCGAGCGCATCTCGACACCGTCTTCGCGCCTCGGGTAAACTCGCCTGGCCGACGCGCGCACGGGCCCCCGCGGGCGCGGCCCTGGTCATGCGAATTTATCTTATAGCGGGTGCGGTGCTGGGCTCGGTCCTCGCGGCGGTCGGGTGTCTGAACGAGACGCCGCCGCCCCCACCGGGGACGATCAACCCACCGCCCGCGCGCCCTCCGCGGCAGATGGACGCCGCCCGCGGCCCCTCCAGCAGCCCCGACGCCCCGGGCTCGTACCAGCCGCCGCCGCCCGACGGACCTTCGGCCCCGCCCAGCTGCGAGACGCCGCCGGCCACGCGCAAGAACGCGGGCGAGCCGTGCGCCTGCGACAACGAATGCAGCACCGGCTATTGCCAGGAGGGCGCCTGCTGCAACGGGAGCCTGTGCGGCAAGCGGGCGCCCGGCGCGCCCTGCCAGCGCGCCGATCAATGCGAGAGCGGCTTCTGTGCCGACGGCGTCTGCTGCAACGTCGCCTGCGGCGGCAGCTGTGTCAGCTGCAACCAGCCCGACCGCACCGGCGAGTGTCTGCCGGTGCCCGCCGGCCAGAAGGACCCGCGCGAAGGCTGTCGCAAGGAGCCCGAGGACACCTGCGGCGGAAGCGGCTTCTGCAACGGCCAGGGCGGATGCGCGAAATACGCGCCCGGCACCGCCTGCGGAGTCTCGGCCTGCACCGGCCCGCGCACCTTCGTGCCGGCGGGCGAATGTGACGGCGACGGCGCCTGCATCAAGGGCGAGCCGCTGGAGTGCACGCCCTTCACCTGCGAGGGGGGCACCTGCCGGTCCAGCTGCGTGATGGACAGCGACTGCGTGCCGCCGAACGTCTGCGGGCAGGGCCGCTGCGGCCTGCGCGGCAAGGGCCAGGCCTGCACCGCCGGCGATCAATGCCAGAGCGGCTTCTGCGTGGACGGCGTCTGCTGCGACAGCGCCTGCACCGGCCGCTGTCAGTTCTGCGGCCAGCCCAACGCGCGCGGCACCTGCACCCCGGTGCGCGCCGGCGCCCCCGATCCGCGCGCCGCCGCCGGCATGACCGACCCGGCCAGGGTGTGCGTCGACCAGGGGGCCGCCAGCTGCGGCACCAACGGCCGCTGCGACGGCAAGTCGGGCTGCCAGAAATACGAGAACGGCACCACCTGTCGGGCCGCCCACTGCGACGGCGGCCCCAACAACGAGACCGGCCCGTCCACCTGCATGGGCGGCAGCTGCCGGGCCCCCGACGCGGTGACGTGCGCGCCCTTCAAGGGCTGCACCGGCACCCGCTGCATCACCCAGTGTGGCGGGGACAACCAGTGCAGCGGCGGCTTCTTCTGCGTCGACGGCAAGTGCGGCAAGCGCCCCAACGGCGGCGTCTGCAGCCGCAACCAGGACTGCCTGTCGAACATCTGCGCGCAGGGCCGCTGCTGCTCGGGCGCGTGCAACGCCCCCTGCCAGGCCTGCAACCTGCCCGGGCACCTGGGCACCTGCTTTCCAAAGACGGCCGGCAGCGAGGAGGCAGCCTGCGGCGACGCCCGCTGCAGCGGCTGCGACGGCATGGGCAACTGCACGCGCGACGAGGGCACGATCTGCAATCGCACCTGCGGCCCCGGCAACACCTCGACCGTGACCCACCTCTGCAGCGCCGAGGGCGCCTGCGTCCCCGGCGAACCGGCCGCCTGCCTGACCCTGGGCCAGACCTGCCGGATGGGCGTCTGCGGCTGCGCCGCCAACCAGGTCGAGTGCGACGTGGGCGACGGCCGCCGGGGCTGCGTGAACCTGATGAACAGCCCGCAGAACTGCGGCGAATGTGGCCACGCCTGCCCGGCCGAGGCCACCTGCCGCGGCGGCCGCTGCGTCTGCCCGCGCGAGCGCCCCCTGTGCGGCAACGTCTGCTGCGACGGCACCTGCGTCGACGACATGTGCCTGCCCCCCGACGCCGGCCCCCCGCCGATGTGATGCCCTGGCGTGATCCCCTCGAGCGCTGGCTGCGCGCGCGGGCGGGCGAGCTGGGGCTGGCGCGGGACAGTCTGCAGATCACGCCGCGGGTGAATCCCTCCGGCTGGTTCGCCAACGTGGCCTGCACGGTCAGCGACGGGGTGACCCGGCTGCACGTGAAGCTGGGTGACGCGCGCGAGGAGATCGGGCGCATCTACCAGCTGCGCGCGCACCTGCAGCGGCACCACGCCCCGCCCATCCTGGCGTTCATCGACCTCGGCGCCTGGGTCGGCCTGGTGACGCCGTCGCTCGACGGGCCGCCGCCCACCGAGGCGTTGTTGCCGCAGCTGGTGGCGGCCGCCGACGCGCTCCATGCCGACGGGGACCTGCTGGCGCGGTTGCCGGATCAGCCGCGGACTTTCGGCCAGGCCTTCCGGGATCTGTGGATCGAACGGTTCAGCTCGGACCTGGCCGAGTTGCACGCCGACGACCTGGTGCCGCCGTTCGTGTCGGGCGAGACCTTCGCCTGGATGTCAGCGGAGGTCGCGCGGCTGGCCGATGCCAGCGCCGCCGCCGTCTTCGACGCGCCCGCCGGCAGCCCCGCGCACAACGACCTGCACCTGGGCAACGTCCTGCTGGACCCGGACGGGCGGTTCTGGATCGTGGACTGGGACGAGATGCTGCGCGGAGATCCCGCCGCCGATCTGGCCATCTTGCTGTCCGGGCCCCTCGAGCGCGGCGAACCGCTGCAGGCGCTGCTGGGTCCCCGCGACCCCGCCTTCCGCGAGCGTTTCGATCTGTGCGCGCGCGCCGTCCTGCTGGACGGGGTGGTCGATTCGCTGTCCGACTGGGCCCACGCCGGGGATGCGCCGGATGCCGCCACGACGGAGGCGATGCGCGCGTCCAAGCGGGCCACACACGAACGCTGCCGGGCCCTCTATCGTGCGCGCTACGGGCTGGTCGGGCCGGGCGATCGGCGTTAGGGTTGCGGCGGAGGTCGGGTCATGAAGACGCGCGCTGCTGTCGCTCAGGGGCCGGGGCAGCCCCTCCGGATCGAGACGGTGGACCTGCAGGGGCCGCGGGCCAGCGAGGTGCTGATCGAGCTTGCTGCCACCGGTGTCTGCCACACCGACGCGTACACCCTGTCGGGCAAGGACCCCGAAGGCCTGTTCCCGGCCATCCTCGGGCACGAGGGCGCGGGCGTGGTGCGCGAGGTCGGGGCCGAGGTCCGGTCGTTGCGGCCGGGCGACCACGTGATCCCGCTTTACACGCCCGAGTGCCGCAACTGCGACTATTGCCTGAACCCCAAGACCAACCTGTGCCAGGCCATCCGCGCCACCCAGGGCAAAGGCCTGATGCCCGACGGGACCAGCCGCTTCTCGCTGGGCGGCGCGCCGGTCCTTCATTACATGGGGACCTCCACCTTCTCGAACTTCACGGTGGTGCCCGAGATCGCGGTGGCGAAGATCCGCCCCGACGCGCCCCTGGACAAGGTCTGCTACATCGGCTGCGGCGTCACCACCGGCATCGGCGCGGTCATCAACACCGCCCGGGTCGAGCCCGGGTCGAAGGTGGTGGTGTTCGGGCTGGGCGGCATCGGGCTGAACGTCGTGCAGGGCGCCCGCCTGGTGGGCGCCGACCGCATCGTCGGCGTCGACGTCAACCCGGGGCGGCGCGAGATCGCCGAGCGCTTCGGGATGACCGATTTCGTGAACCCGAAGGACCTCAAGGGTGACCTGGTGGCCCATCTGGTCGAGCTGACCGGCGGCGGGGCCGACTACAGCTTCGAGTGCGTGGGCGACGTGAAGCTGATGCGCCAGGCACTGGAGTGTTGCCACAAGGGCTGGGGGGTGTCGGTGATCATCGGGGTGGCCCCGTCGGGCGCGGAGATCTCCACCCGCCCCTTCCAGCTGGTCACCGGGCGGGTCTGGAAGGGGACCGCCTTCGGCGGCGCCCGCGGCCGCACCGACGTGCCCCGCATCGTCGACTGGTACATGGACGGCAAGATCCAGATCGATCCCCTGATCACCCACACCTTGCCCTTCGAACGCATCAACGAAGCGTTCGACCTCATGCACGCGGGCACGTCCATCCGGACGGTGGTGACCTTCTGAGGGAGACTTTCGCCATGGGCACCCTGGTCATCGAACCGATTCCCTGCCTCAAGGACAACTACGCCTACCTGATCCGCGACAGCGACAGCAGGGACGCCTACCTGGTCGATCCCTCCGAGGCGGAGCCGACGGCCGCCGCGCTGGCCGAACGCACGCTGATCCTGCGCGGGATCTTCGCCACCCACCACCACCAGGATCACGTGGGCGGCATCGCCGATCTGGTCGCGCAATTCGGCGATCAGATCCGCTTCGTGGGCGGTCACGCCAGCGACCGCGGGCGCATCCCCGAACAGACCGCCTTCGTCGAGGCGCCCGCCGACCGCTTCGCCGTCACCGACCTGCAGGTGGCCGGCCGCGCGGTGGTGGCCCGGCACATCCCCGGCCACACCCGCGGCGCCATCGCCTGGGGCCTGGCCCCGGCCGGCGATCAGCCGCCCACCGACGTGTTCACCGGCGACACCCTGTTCGCCGCGGGCTGCGGCCGCCTGTTCGAGGGCACCCCCGCCGACATGTTCCGCAGCCTGGGCGGGCTGACCACCCTGCCCGAGAGCACCCGTCTGTGGTTCGGCCACGAATACACCGCCTCGAACCTGCGCTTCGCCGCCACCGTCGAGCCGGACAACCGCGCCATCGTCGAACGCCGCAACACCCTCCCCGCCCGCACCACCCCCACCACGGTGGCCCAGGAGCGCGCCACCAACCCCTTCGTCCGCGCCCGCTCGATCGAAGAGCTGGCCGCCCGCCGGACAGCCAAGGACAACTTCTAGCGAACCCGCCGGCGGCGGCGGAGGGCGAGTGACAAGGCGGCGAGCGCGGCGGCGATCGAGGCGGCGCTGCTGCTGGAGCTGGGGCCGCCGGTGCGGCAGGCGCAGCCGCCCTCGATGATCTCGCGGGTGGGCTCGGTGGGTTCGGGGGTGGGGCCGGGGTTCGTGCCCGCGGACGGGCCGCCGGGGATCAGGCCGCCGCCGGCCAGGATGGGGGCGTCGGGCGCGGCGCCCCCGTCGGTGGAGCTGGCCGGGGGGGCGTTGACCGGGCCGGTGCAGGTCTGCGGTCCGGGCGGGAGGAATGGGCGGTCGTCGCCGCACACGCCCTGGCCGGGCGAGGTCGGCACGCCCCCGCCAGTCGACAGCTGCACCTGGATCACCGCCTTGGTGGCGTCGGCCGAGACCACGGTGATCTTGGGGCCCCCGGCGGCCGGATCGGTGAAGGTCTTGCCCACCGCCAGCGCGGCGTCGTTCAGGGTCGAGGTCTCGGGTACGGTGTCGATCAGCCAGTTGGGGTTGCCGCGCTCGAGGGCGTCGCGCAGCTCGCCGGCGGCCACGATGTACACCCGCGGCGTCTGCAGCCCGGCGTCCAGCCCCACCGGCGCGCGCAGCTCGACGTAATACGAGCTGATCAGCCCGTTCTGCAGGGTCGACCCGGCCGATTGCGGGAACTGCAGGGTGCGCGCCTCGACCAGCGGCACCTGCAGCAGCTGCAGCCCCTCGCAGGGCGTCTCCAGCGGGTACAGCGTGTAGGTGCCGCTGGTGGTGGCCTTGACGACGTTGCAGCCGCCCAGCCAGTCCTGATACGCCTTCTGCACGCCGTTCATGTGGTAGCAGCGGTTCAGGCTCTGCTGCGTCCCGGTGCCGCCGCCCATCGGATCGAACGGGTTGCCGTATTCGCTGTGGAAGCACTGCCCCTCGCTGGCGTCGGCGATCATGCTCACCGACGCGCCGCTGGTGCGCTGGCAGCGCAGGCTGGACGAGTGCACCATGCCGAAGTTGTGCCCGGGCTCCTGCACCAGCACCACACACTGCGAGCTGGCGTTGTAGAAGCTGTGCTTGGTCGGCGCCGCCGCCTTGCCCAGCTGGGCCACGCCCTCCCAGACACAGCCGCTGATCCGGCTGCCCAGGTACCACAGGTACTGGTTGTAGGTGCCCGAGATCATCGGCAGCAGCTGCTGCGCCACCGAGGTGAAGTTGTCGCACAGCCCGCCGGCCGGCGGGGTGATGGTGTAGGGGCCCAGCACGTCGCCGCTGAGGTCCTGCAGCCCGTACGAGACCTCGCGGTAGTAGCTGCGGATCGAATCGGGCCTGTCCGAGAACAGCCGCTCGCGGGCGGTGTCCGCCGACAGGTTCACGCCGCTGCCGGTGTCGACCAGCACGAAGGCCCAGCGCTTGGCCGGCTTCTGGGTGCCGTCGATCAGCGCGTGTTGCTGCCACTCGACGTCCAGCGCGTCGCCCGCCGTCTCCAGCACGTCGAAGCGGGACACCTGCACCACCTGACCGTCGTCGGCGCCGAACACGCGCAGCTGCTCGCCCGAGGCCAGCTCGGGTTCGCCGGCGAAACGCAGCTGGCGCTGCCCGCCGTCGGGCAGTCGCAACACGTGCAGCAGCTGGGTGTGCTCGCCGGCGTTGAAGATGTGCACCACCAGCTCGCCGGTCAGCGCGCCCGCCGGCTGGTCGGACGCCGGCCCGCCGCAGGCGGCGCAGGCCAGCACGAGCAGCGCGCTCGCCAGGCGACGCGGTGACCAGGTGATGGACATGCTGCGGCTCATCCGGTTCGGGTCAGACGAGGAGCGCAGGAGAGGCTCCCCCTCTATCTGATTGGGATGAGCGACGGAAAAGTCTCGCGGCGGATTCAGTCGATCTCGCTCAGTCGACCTTGCCCGTCGGCGCGGGCCAGTCGGGCGGCGGCTGTAGCCAGGGGTCCACCGTTGCGGCCGCGGGTGTGTTGCCGTAGCCCGGGGTGGGGATTCCGCCGGGCAGCGGGACGAAGACGGTGTCCGGGTACTCCCAGCAGGCGAGCAGACACACGCCGTAGGTGACGAAACCCAGGACCAGGGTCAGGGCGGTGAACTCGCGGCGCACCACCGTCTCGCCCTGGCGACCGTCTTCGGTCTTCACCACCACCTTCGTGCTGCCGGGAAATCCGCGGCGGGTCAGCTCGCCTGTTCCGCGGCCCAGAGCGCGCCCGTCGGCCAGCACCCGCGCCCCCGGTTCGGTGGTGTAGATGTGGGTGGTGCCGCAGCCGCTGACGGCCAGGCACCCGAGCAGCGCCCAGGCGGGCGCGAGCGAAGCGAGCGGACCCGGCTGTTTCTTGTCTGTCCTCCGGGCGATCAGCCGTGAGCCCATCGTGGCTAGAACCCCAGCCCGACGGTCACCTGCAGCCCGTGCGCGTAGTGCTTGGGGCCAGGACCCGGCGGCCCCTGGGTCGGAACGGCGTAGTTGTCGGGCCGCTCGCCGAAGGTGTTGAAGAAGTAGCCAAGCTCGCCGCGGAACTGCACCGTCGACAGGCGCCCGAACAACATCCCGGCAACCGGCGCCAGCCGGATGCCGCTGGCCCCGCTGCCACCGAAGTCGACGATCGAATACGACACGGCCGTGCCGACGTAAGGGGTGAAGTTGTTGCGCGAGAACGGGTAATAACCGCCGATGCCGACCGAGAAGCCGCTACCCGCGTCCGAGGTGTAGGCGTCCACTGCCACCTCGCCCAGGAAGCTGCGGGCGTCGTACATCCAGAACACGCCGACGCCCGGGATGGCGCCGACCTGGTCGTCAGTGGGGCGGTTGAAGGCGACCAGCGTGTCCAGCCGCAGGCCGAAGATCTTGCTGGCGCTCTGCCGCAGCATCGGGTCGGCCTCCCGCTGGGTCACGCTCTCGATGTCCGCGGTCTGCCCGGCCTGCTGCCCGGTGGCCAGGCCCACCGCCAGCCGCTTGAGGGCCGGGTCCAGATCGTCGGGCCCGCCCGAGATACCGATGCTGTCGGCGTGGACCAGCGCCCCGCTGGACACGCGGTAGGCGACCAGGCGCACCCGGCCGGTGCCGCTCAGCCGCGCCAGGTGCACCGCCACCACCAGATCCGCGCCCGCCTCGCGGCCGCTTGCCACCGCCTGGTCGGGCGTGGCTTCACCGGGCTCGCCGGCGACGGAGATGACGTTGTAGTGGCCGGTGGCCAGCAGGTGATCCTTCAGGATGTCGCGCGCCGCCTCGAGGTAGCCGGGGTGCACGTTGGTTCCGGTCACCGGCAGCAGCGCCAGCTTCTCCATCGCCAGCGCGTCGGCGGACGCAAACGTGGGCAGCGCGCAGGCGGCCAGCCCCACACAGGTAAGCAAAGCTCTCATGGACATCGTGCCTCCGACGACGACGACGACTTCGTCGTCCCAGTCATCGGCGGGAACGAGCAACCCGTGTACCAGGCGGCCCCGACGGAGCTCCGCCAGCCCCGCGGCCGCGAAACGCGGCGGTCCCGGGTCAAAGCAGCGTCGGCGAGGCGCCCGCGATCTGACGCCGCTGTCAGGTTCTGGCCGTGACGCCGGGCAAGGTCAGCCGCGGCACGCGCGACGCGCAGAACGCCCGGAGACGTCGACCCCGTGTGGAGTGAATCCCACGGGGTCGACGTCCCACCGCCCCGCCACGCCCCTCAACCTACCCGCCACCAACCACCCACCCCGAACCCTCAGTTCCCCCAACGACCGCGAGCCCCCTGCAGGAGAGATTCCTGCGCGCCCGCGGGCCTCCATCTCCCAACCACGATCCCCAGAAGAAAGTGCTCCGAAGCCGGTCTGCGGTCAACTGAGAAACGTTAGAAAAATACAATATTTATGAGTGAAAATAATGGCGTAAGCCGCCCCACGTTCTTCTTTTCAGACGCTGGTGTGCTCCGGTGTGCGCAGCCTCCGATCACGCACTGATGCATCCGTGGCAGTCGCGTGGGTGAAGGTCCGCTCAGCCTCCGATCGCGTACCCATGATCCGTGAAGTCGCGTGGGTGGTCCCCGCCTCCGATCATGCGCTGATGCATCCGTGCCATCGCGTGGCTGGACGGTGTGCCCGGCGTCCGATCACGCGCTGATGCATCCGGCCCATCGCGAGGGCACGTGCGTGCACGTTGCGATCACGCGCTGATGCGCAGGTGGAGATCGCGTCGGGCCCGCATTCTACAGGCGCGTCGGCCCGTCCGCTGCTGGTCTACAGGCGCGTGTGCACTCGGTTTTCCGCGCCATCTGCATTTCGGGTTTCCGCGCCGACCGGTTCGCGTGTCAGTCGTATTGCTGTTGTATAGGCGCGCCTGCACTTCGGATTTCCGCGCCGCTCGGTTTGCGTGTCCCAAGTCGCATGTGCGACCCTATTGGGGGCCGATGTCGGTGTGTGAGCCCCTTGGAGGTGAATCGATGATCCATGTGACTCTGGGGGGCGTGGCCCCGTTTCGCCGCTGCGGCACCACCCTCGCGTCGGCCTTCGGGCTGATCGCGCTGCTGGCCTCGGGCTGCGGAGGCGGCGACGGCGGCGGCACAAACCCGCCGCCACCGGGCGCGGCTCCTGATGGCGGCGCCGGCGGCAGCGTCGGCGCTCCCCGGGGC
>JBKPRZ010000477.1:0-24781 GCA_046734815.1 Myxococcota bacterium
GGCCGCCCCGGCCGCCGCGCCCGCCGCCCGCAACGATGTCGCCGCCAGCGATGGTCGGGTCGAGGGCGCGCTGCTGCTGCTGCAGCTGCTCCAGCGCGAGGGGCGGCTGGTGGACTTCCTGCGCGAGTCGCTGGACCAGCACCCGGACGCGGCCATCGGGGCGGCCGTGCGCGACATCCACCGCGGCTGCAAGAAGGTGCTGGACGAGCACCTGCGCCTGGAGCCGGTGATGCCCGGTCAGGAGGAGGGGCCGGTGGTGGTGCCCCGCGGGTTCGATCCGGCGGAGGTGCGCCTGATCGGGAAGGCTTCGGGCGAGCCGCCCTTCCGCGGTATCCTCGTGCACCACGGCTGGCGAGCGGCGGGGGTGAAGCTGCCGACACTCAGCGAAGGATTCAACCGCAGCGTCCTCGCCCCCGCGGAGGTCCGCCTTCCCTGAGGGAACGCCGCACGCACGGGGAGACCATGGCTCGCTACTTCGTCGGAATCGATCTCGGCACCACCAACACCGCCGTGGCCAGCGCGGCCGTCGACGGCGACGGCACCATCAGCACCTTCTCGATCCCGCAGGTGGTCAGCCCGGGCGAGGTCGAGGCGCTGTCCACCTTGCCCTCGTTCCTGCTGCTGCCCACCGAACACGAGGTGCCGCCCGAGGGCCTGTCGGTCCCCTGGGCCGAGCGCCCGCCCTTCACCATCGGCACCTTGGCGCGCGAGCGCGGCGCCGAGCTGCCCCACCGCCTGGTCTCGTCGGCCAAGTCCTGGCTGTGCCACACCGGCGTGGACCGGCACGGCCCCATCTTGCCCTGGCGCGGAGCCGACGTCGAAGCGCTGGATGCGTCCGCGGACGACGACGAGGAGGCGCAGAGCCAGCGCGTGTCGCCGGTGGAGGCGTCGTCGCTTTACCTCGAGCACGTGCGCTCGGCCTGGAACCACGCCCACCCCGACGACCCGCTGGAGGAGCAGGACGTCCACCTGGCGGTGCCGGCCTCGTTCGATGCGGTGGCGCGCGAGCTGACCATGGCCGCCGCCCAGCAGGCGGGGCTGCACCAGGTGACCCTGCTGGAGGAGCCGCAGGCGGCGTTCTACTCATGGCTGTCGCAGGCCCGCGACGGCTGGCGCGAGCAGCTGAAGGCCGGCGATGCCGTTCTCGTGTGCGACATCGGGGGCGGCACCACCGACTTCTCGATCATCGCGGTGGTCGACGACGGCAAGGGCAACCTGGAGTTGGAGCGGGTGGCGGTGGGCGACCACATCCTGCTGGGCGGCGACAACATGGACCTGGCCCTGGCCCACGCCACCATGCAGAAGCTGGGCGACCGCCTGTCGCCGCTGCAGTTCCGCGGCCTGGTGCACGCCTGCCGCCGGGCCAAGGAGCAGCTGCTGTCCCCGCAGGCGCCCGAGCAGATCCCGGTGTCGATCCTGGGGCGCGGGTCCAAGCTGATCGGCGGCACCGTGCGCACGGACCTGATCGCCGATCACGTCCGGCGGCTGGTGCTCGACGGGTTCTTCCCCTTCGTGGACCGGGGCGCGCGGCCGCAGAAGCGCAAGGCCACCGGCCTCAAGGAGCTGGGGCTGCCCTACGCGCACGACGCCGGCGTCACCCGCCACCTGGCCGAGTTCCTGGGCCGGCACGGGCGGCCGGTCACCGGCGTGCTGTTCAACGGCGGCGTGATGAAGGGCGAGCTGCTGCGCGCGCGCGTGACCGAGATGGTGGGCGCCTGGCAGGGCCGGGCCAACGTGCGCGCGCTGGCCGGCACCGACCTGGACCTGGCGGTGGCCCGCGGCGCGGCCTACTACGGGCTGGTGCGCAGCGGGCGCGGCATCCGCATCCGCGGCGGCACGGCACGGTCGTATTACATCGGCATCGAGGCGGCCATGCCGGCGATTCCGGGCTTCGCCCCGCCGGTCAAGGCCCTGTGTGTGGTCCCCTTCGGCATGGAGGAGGGCGCCTCGCTGAAGCTGCCCGACGAGGAGCTGGGGCTGGTGGTGGGTGAGACGGCGGAGTTCCGCTTCTTCGCCGCCAGCCACCGCAAGAGCGACGGCCCCGGCGCGCTGCTGGACCCCGAGGACGCCGGGCTGGAGGAGCTGGGCCCGGTGGAGGCCACCTTGCCCGCCGGCCAGGGTGCCGAGGCGGGCGCCACCGTGCCGGTGTCGCTGGAGTCGCGCCTGACCGAGCTGGGGACCATGGAGCTTTGGTGCGTGGCCCGCGACGGTGGCGGCCGCTGGAAGCTGGAATATTCCGTGCGCGAGCGGGGATGACGGGTCGGCGCAGCCGGTTCATCGTCGGCATCGACCTCGGCACCACCAACACCGCGGTCGCGTTCGTCGACACGCGCTCGACCGTGCTGCGCGTGCGCACCTTCGAGGTGCCGCAGCTGGTGGCGCCGGGCGCGGTGGACCGGCGGGCGCAGCTGCCCTCCTTCGTCTACCTGCCCGGCGACCACGACCTGACTCCCGCCCAGACCACCCTGCCCTGGGATCGCCAGCTGCCGCTCTCGCCGCCGGCCCGGCCCGAGGTGCGGGCGGTGGTGGGCGAGCTCGCCCGCAGCCAGGGCGTGCTGCTGCCCAGCCAGATGATCGCCTCGGCCAAGTCCTGGCTGTGCCACGGCGGGGTGGACCGCCACGCCGCCATCTTGCCCTGGGGGGTGGAGGGCGGGCCCAAGCTGTCGCCGGTCGATTCGTCGGCCCGCGTGCTGGCCCACATCAAGGCGGCCTGGGACGACCAGCACGCGGGCGAGGCCGACGCGCGCTTCGGCGACCAGGAGGTGATCGTCACCGTGCCCGCCTCCTTCGACGAGGCGGCGCGCGAGCTGACCCTGCTGGCGGCCAGCCGCGCCGGCTACCCGCCGGTGGCGCTGCTGGAGGAGCCGCAGGCCGCCTTCTACGCCTGGATCCATCGGCAGAAGACGCGCCGCCGGTTGCGCCCGGGGGACCGGGTGCTGGTGTTCGACGTGGGCGGTGGGACCACCGACTTCACGTTGATCGACGTGGGCGGCGACGGCGAGACCTTCGAGCGCACCGCCGTGGGCGATCACCTGCTGCTGGGCGGAGACAACATCGATCTGACCCTGGCCAAGGTGATCGAGGCGCGGCTGGTGGCGGCCGACGGCGACGGCTCGTCCGGGCGCAAGCTGGATCCGCTGCAGTGGCACGGCCTGGTGCACGCCTGCCGGCTGGCCAAGGAGACGTTGCTCTCGAACCCGGACGTGCAGGCGCTGCCGGTGACGGTCAGCGGGCGCAGCAGCAAGCTGATCGGCAGCACCTTGCGCGACCAGCTGACCCGCGCGGAGCTCGAGAGCATCTTGCACGAGGGGTTCTTCCCCGAGGCCCGCCGCACCGAGATGCCCCGGCGCAGCCGGGTGGGGCTGCACGAGTTCGGGCTGCCCTACGCCAGCGATCCGGCCATCACCCGGCACCTGGCCGCCTTCCTGACCCGCCACCGCGCCGAACGGGTGGACGTGGTGCTGTTCAACGGCGGGGCGATGGCGCCCACCCACCTGCGCCAGCGGATCATCGATCAGATCGGACGCTGGCAGGCAGAGCCGCCGCGCGAGCTGACCGCCAGCGCGCCGGAGCTGGCGGTGGCGGAGGGGGCAGCCCGCTACGGGCTGGTCCGGCGGGGGCTGGCCGGACGCATCGCCGGCGGCACCCCGCGCACGTTCTATGTGGGCGTGGGCAAGGGCGACGCCGGCCGTGAGCGAGCGGTCTGCCTGGCGCCCAAGGGGCTGGAAGAGGGCTCGACCGTCGAGCTGTCGCGCGACTTCCGCCTGCTGACCAACCGGCCGGTCAGCTTCAAGCTGTACTCCTCCACCACCCGGACCGACCAGGCCGGGTCGGTGCTGACGTTGCTGCCCGCCGAAGCCGGCGCGACGTCGGACGCGGGCACGGCCACGGTGACCGCGGCGGAGGCGGAGAGCGACGCCGCCGACCTGATGGAGCTGCCCCCCATCGTGACGGTGCTGCGCGCGCCGGGACGGGGCGACGTGGTGGTGCACCTGCAGGTGCGGGTGAGCGAGCTGGGCGCGCTGGAGATCTGGTGCGCGGAGCCGCAACATCCCCCCAGCGAGGGGTGGCGGCTGTCGTTCGACATGCGCGCCGGCGGGGTGAAGGTGGACCGCGAGGAGGCGGCCGAGGCGGGTGGGCGCAACGGCGCGCCCGCGGCGGCGCTGGATCCGCGGGTGGCGCCGGCGCAGGCGTACTTGCGGGAGGTGTTCGCCGGTCCGCCCGAGGGGCTGGCCCCCAGCGGCCGCAGGCTGGAGGAGTTGCTGGGCGCGGGCCGCGACGAGTGGCCCATCGCCACCACCCGCGCGCTGTTCGACACCGTGTTCGAGCTGGAGGAGCACCGCAAGCGGTCGCCGCACCACGAATCGCGCTGGCTGAACCTGACCGGCTTCTGTCTGCGGCCGGGGACGGGAGCGCCGCTGGATGACTGGCGGGCCAAGCAGATGTGGCGGATCTTCAACGAGGAGCTGATCCACCCGCGCGTCGAGCAGTGCCGCCTGGCCTGGTGGATCACCTGGCGGCGGATCGCCGGCGGGCTGGCCAAGGGGCAGCAGCACCAGATCTACCTGCGCCTGGCGCAGCTGTTCTTGCCGGGGGCCAAGGGTCGCAAGAAGTGGGACGAGGTCAAGCCGACCGCCGAGGAAGCGGCGGAGATGCTGCGCTGCCTGGCCAACATGGAGCGCCTGTCCCCCGAGGCCAAGCTCCCGCTGGGCGACGAGCTGCTGCACCGGCTGGAGAGCCGCCGCGCCCGCGAGGAGGGGATCGAGCTGTGGGCGCTGGGGCGGCTGGGCGCGCGGATCCCTCTGTACGGTCCGCTCAACTGCGTGGTCAGCGCCTCGAAGGTGGTGACCTGGCTGGATGCGGTGCTGGCCTGGTCGTGGCCGCAGCCGCAGCGAATCGCGCTGTCGATCGCCCAGCTGGCCCGGCGTACGGGTGACCGCAGCCGGGACCTCCCCGACGAGGCCCGCGAGCGCACCGCCCGCTGGCTGCGGCAGGCCGGCGCCGAGCGGGCCGCCACCCTGGTGGAACAGATCATCGCTCTGGAAGCGCGGGAAGAGCACATCGCGCTCGGCGATACGTTGCCGCCCGGCCTGCGGCTGGTGGGCGAAGGCGCCGAGGCGTCCGCGCCGTTACTCTCCGGTAGCTGAACGTACCGGGACGTTACGGCCCGCTGCTGATTGCGGGCGCGACCCGCGCGAAAGCAGGGGTTGCGCGCTGGCACGGTGGATGAATCCAGGGAGACCATGGCCACGTTGCTCGAGCTGCCCCCCACGGCTGACGGTGGGCTGATCCACGTGGTCATCGAATCGCCGCGCGGGGCCACCTCGAAGATCAAATACGACGAGGAGCTGCAGGTGTTCACCCTGCAGCGGTCCCTGCCGCTGGGGCTGGCCTACCCCCACGACTGGGGGTTCGTACCGGGCACGCGCGCAGAAGACGGGGATCCGCTGGACGCGCTGGTGCTGTCGGAGGGGACCACCTACCCGGGGATGGTGGTGCGGGCGCGGCCGCTGGCCCTGGTGAAGGTCGAGCAGGACGCGCCCGGCGGCGGTCGGCAGCGCAACGACCGGGTGCTGGCGGCGCCGGACCGGGCCCCGCGGGCCACCGTGCGCTCGTTCGAGGACCTGCCCGCGCGCGTGCGCGAGGAGATCGATCAGTTCTTCTTGAACGTGACCTTCTTCCAGAACAAGAATGTGCGGGTGCTGGGCTGGGAAGGTCCGGAACGCGCGCTCGACGCGGTATCGAGATTGTCGCGCACCGGCCTGGAGGCCAGGCGGTCGCGAGGAGGACGCTGAGTGGGGCACCGGAGCGAGGGGATCGAGGGAAACGTGCGGCTGCGCGAGGCGCGTGCGGCCGTGCGCGAGCTGCGGCGGTTCTGCCAGGGGGCGCGCGGCGAGGCACGCTGGAAGCTGGTGCTGGCCGGGGTGGGCGCCACCTACCGCTGGTGCCGCGACTCGATGGCGCAGGCCTATGAGCGCGGCGAGGGCGCGGCCTTCCGGCGGTGGCGGACGGCGGTGCGCTACCACGTGTTGCACCTGCGGCTGCTGTACGACCTGTGGCCGACCGAGCTGAACGGGCGGCTCGAGGTGCTGCAGCGGCTGGGTGAGCTGCTGGCCCAGGACCAGGCGCTGTCGGTCTTCGTCGAGTGCACCAGCTCGGGCCCGCGGCGCGAGCCACAGCAGCTGCGCAACCTGGTGGACCAGCGGCACCAGGCGCTGCGCGCGCTGGCCCGGCCGCTGGGGCGACGGCTGTTCGGCGAGCCGCCCACCGGCTTCTGCCGCCGCTTGCAGCGATGCTGGCAAGGTCCGGACCGGCCGGCGCGGCCGAGCTACGGCTGGGCCTGGGCGGCGGCCTGAGCGCGCCCCACCAGTCGCGGGGGATCACCTGTCCGGTGTATGCTGGGGCGATGCGAACCCTACATCGTACCCACGTGCTCCTACCCGCCCTGGCGTTGCTGGGAGCGGGCCTGGTCGCCGGTCCGGCGGCCGCGCAGATCGACCTCGGCGGGATCGCCAAGAAGGCGGCCAAGGCGGCTGGCTCGACCGCCAAGGACGAGGTGTTCAAGCGGGTCAACAGCAAGCTGCTGGCCGAGGGCCGCAAGAACCAGTGCAGCTTCAAGACCGACACCGACGTGCTGGCACCCGGCTGTGACCAGAAGCTGAAGAACCTGGCCAGCGCGCTGGCCGACGCCAAGAAGCAGCTGGATGCCGGCGGCGTGCCCAGCTACAAGTTCCAGGTGTCCGGGCACACCGACACGCGCGGCAAGGCCGACCACAACAAGGAGCTGTCGCAAAAGCGCGCGGACGTGATCGTCAAGGAGCTGGTGGCGCGCGGGATCCCCCAGAACCAGATCGTGGCCATGGGCATGGGCAGCGACCACCCGCTGGTCAAGCCCGACGACACGCCCGCCAAGCAGGCGAAGAACCGCCGTTACGAGATCCAGGTCCGCTAGCTATTCGCCGCTCTGATCACCGCGGGCGTGGCGGCGGACCTCCGCCGCCATCTGCCCGCGCAGCATCTTGCCGAACATGACGAAGTCGGCGGCCATCGACCACAGCGGGCGGCGGAAGCTGGCCGGTCGGTTGTGCTCGACGAAGAAGTGCCCCGCCCAGGCGAAGCCGTAGCCGAACACCGGGGCCAGGGCCAGCAGCGACCAGCGCCCGCTGACCAGCGCGGCCCCGACGATGGCGATCACGCCGCCGGTGCCGACGTAGTGCAGCCCGCGGGTGAGCGGCCGGGAATGCTCCCCGACGTAAAAGGGCCAGAACTCCGCGAAGCTCTCGATCGACGTCGGCTCCATGCCCCGATTCTAGCGGGAGCGGCGGCTCAGCGCAGCCGGGGGCCCGAGACGCTGGGATGCTGGGGGACGAAGAAGCGCAGCGGTCGGGCGGCCCAGTCCCCGGCGTAGTCCACCCCGATGCGCACCGAGCGCGCCACCCGCAGGCGCGCGGCGTCCGGATCGACCGCCACCGTCAGCGCCGCGTCGGGGGCGGTGAGGTCCAGCCCCTTGTCGGCGAGGGTGATGCCCAGCGCCCGGCACAGCTTGCCCGGCCCGCGCAGCAGCCGGTGCCGTTGCTGGAGGTGAGCGCGCGATGGCGGGCCGCCGGCCGGGTCGTCGTCCGGCCAGCCCGTCCCCACCGGCTCCGCCGCCCGGATCAGCACCGCGCCGGCGACGCCCTCGCGTTCGCAGACCAGGTTCATGCAGTGATAGATGCCGTAGATCAGGTAGACGTAGAGGTGCCCCGGCGGGCCGAACATGATCTGCGAGCGCGGGGTGGGGCCGCGGCGGGCGTGGGAGGCCAGGTCGCGTTCACCCAGGTATGCCTCGACCTCGACGATGCGGGCCACCTTCGGCGGCTGGCCCGGGCGGCGGCGCACCAGCAGCTTGCCGATCAGATCGGGCGCGACCTTCTCGGTGGGGCGGGCGTAGAAGGACCGCGGCAGCGGCGGCAGAGCCCGCGGCGCGCGGGGCATCTCAACGGTTGCGGCCGAGGGCGTCTTCGCGGACGTGGAGGAGCAGCTCCTGCTTGCCGGTGACCAGGCGCGAGGACTGGAAGACCGTGCGGTCGGCCAGGCGGTACGAGTCGGCCCGGCGGGTCTGGTTGCCGGTGCGCAGGGTGTCCAGCGCCGAGGGCGGCAGGCTGGGGATCAGGTGGCCGCGCAGCGAAGCGCCGTCGTCGGGGAGGCTGAGGCTGATGACGATGTTCGAGGCGGTGTAGTAGCTGCGCAGGTTCTCGATGAAGCCGGCCAGGTTCTCGGGGCGGGCGACGTCCGGGCGGACCATCGTGCCGGAGGCGACCTCCATGCGCACCGATTTGCCGGCCAGCTGCTCGGGGACCGAGAAGGGAATGGTCTCGACGTATTCCTGGCCGGCGTACGGGCGCAGGGTCACCCGCAGCGGCACGGTGTCGCCCGCGCGCACCTCCTCGGTGGGCAACGCCACCGAGATGATCTCGGCGAAGTCCTGCCGGAACTCGACCTGCACGTCGAAGTCCAGGCGGTCCACGCCCACCGGCGCGAACGGGTTGGCCAGCAGGTCGCCCAGCGCGCGCACGCCGCGCAGGCTGCCCAGCGCGCGCGGCGAGAGGCCCTCCTGGCTGAAGACCTGGTCGCGCAGGTCCAGCGGCGCCATCCCGCGCACGCCCAGCTTGGTCGCCAGGCTCACCGCCATGTCGGTCTGGTCCGGCTCGGCGTCGGCGATCGCGGTGGTCAGCACCGCCGAGGCCAGGATCGGCGTGAGCCGCTTGTTGCGCACCACCTCGGCGCGGAACACGCGGACCTCACTGCCCGGCGCGGTCACCCGCACCTCGATCGGCAACATGGTCGAGCGGACCGAGGTGTCGCCGACGATGCAGGCGGGACGGTCCTGCACGATGGTGCCCACCTCGGCGATGGGCGTGGCCAGCTTGAACGACGAGAACTGGCTGTTGATGAAGCTGTGGACCTCGCCGGTCACCATGGGCAGGTTCACCTCGCCCACGCCGAACATCGGGTGGCCGAAGGCCAGCAGGGTGTTGCCCTTGACCCAGGTGACGGTGCCCATGGCGGTGGCGTTCATGTCCCCACGGATCAGCTGCACGCCCACCGCCCCGCCCGGCACCAGCAGATCCTCGGCGGTCGGCTTGCGCATCTTGCCGCCGCCGCCCGCGCGCATCGGCACGATCCCGAACGGCTTCAGCTCGGCGGTCAGCTCGTCCAGCGCGCGGTTCGACAGCCCCGAGATCGACAGCGGCACCGACACCGGCCGCAGCTGCGGCATCGTCGAATCGGTGGGCGAGGCGGTCGGCCCGGTGGCCGGCACCGGATCGCCCAGGCTCAGCCCGTCGCCGTTGCCCGCAGGCGCGGAGACCAGCTCACCGGACTCGACCAGCGAGCGCATCGACCGGCGCGGACGGCTGCGCTCGGCCAGCATCGATTCGATGGGCGTCACGCCGGCCAGCGGCTCCTTGGCGAAGGACCAGGCGTAGGCGATGGCGCCGACCAATTTGCCGTCGATGTACACCGGGCTGCCGCTCATGCCGGCGGCGATGCCCGAGAACTCGACCCGCGGGTCCTCGGCGCGCATCAGGATGACGTCCTGCTTGGGCAGGAAGTTGCGTACCACCGAGACCACCCGGACCTTGAAGGGCTCGGGCTTGGTTCCGGAAAATACCGTGTACGCCGTCCCCATCATGCCCGGCTTGATCTCGTTGACCCGGAGGATCTTCTCGGGCGGGATGGCCGGTTTCAGTGTGGCGGGCGGCTGTTCCCGTCCCTGGGTGGTGGTGGCCACAGCGGTGGAAGCCGCGGGAGACGCAAGCGCTGCAGGAGGCGCTGCCGGTGCTCCCTGGGAGACCGACCCCGCCACACCCACACCGACAGCGACGACTACTTGAAGGACCCGAGCGCGATTTGCGGGCGGGCGGAGGGCGAGCCTCATTGGCGCTAAGATTAATGGACGTATGAAGCGTTTCAAAGCCTCGGTGATAGGGGGCAGTGGATATGGTGGGGCCGAGCTCATCCGGCGGCTGCTCCTACATCCGGAGGTGGAGCTTTCGCGGGTGGCCAGCGTCGACTTCGTGGGCCAGCCGCTGGGGGCCGCCCACCCGTCGCTGACCGGGCGCACGCCGCTGAAGTTCGAGAACCTCGCCCCGGCGGCCGCGGCGGCCGGTTGCGACGTGGCGCTTCTCGGCCTGCCCCACAAGGTGAGCGCCCAGGTGGCGCCCGAGCTCCTGGCCGCGGGCGTCAAGATCGTCGACATGTCGGGCGACTTTCGGCTGCGTGACGCGGCCGTTTACAAGCGCTTCTACGGCGCCCAGCACCCGCACCCCGAGCTGCTCGGCCGCTTCGTCTACGGGCTGCCCGAGCTGAACCGCGAGGCGATCCGGGCGGCGCAGGCGGTGGCTTCGCCTGGCTGCTTCGCCACCACGGTCGAGCTGGCGCTGATGCCGCTGGCGGGGGCGGGGCTGCTGCGCGGGCCGGTCCACGTGCTCGGCATCACCGGGTCGTCGGGCAGCGGCGTGGTGCCGAGCGCCGGGACCCACCACCCGACCCGCGCGGTCAACCTCAAGAGCTACAAGCTGCTGGAGCACCAGCACACGCCCGAGATTGTGCAGACATTGCAGGACGCGGCCGGGCGCGCCGGGATATCGGCGCCGTCCTGGCACCTGCAGTTCGTGCCGGTGTCCGCGCCGCTGTCGCGCGGGATCCTGGCGACCTGCTTCGTGGAGCTCCCGGCGGCGCGGACGGCGGACGAGATCGCGCATCTTTTTCGCGAGGCCTACGCGCGCGAACCCTTCGTCCGCTTCGTCGAGGACCGGCCCTCGGAGGTGGCGGCGGTGTCCGGCTCGAACTACGCGGAGGTGAGCTTCGCGATGGGACCGGTGGAGGGCGAGACCCGCACCCTGGCCGTACAGGCGGCGACCGACAACCTGATCAAGGGCGGGGCCGGGCAGGCGATCCAGAACATGAACCTGATGCTCGGCCTGCCCGAGACGTTGTCCCTGGAAGACCCCGGGCCCTGGCCGTAGGCCATCACCCATGCCCATCGCGGTCATCAAGCTGGGCGGCGACGTGCTGGAGGATCCGGCGCGCGCCGAGATCGCCGGCGCGGTCGCGCGCAGCGGGGGCGACGGCAGGATACTCATCGTCCATGGCGGCGGCGCGCAGGTGACGGCGCTGTCGGGGCGGCTGGGGGTCGCCTCGAAGCTGGTGGGCGGCCGGCGGATCACCGATGCGCCCGCGCTGGAGGTGCTGGAGATGGTGGTGGCCGGCCGCCTCAACGTCGAGCTGTGCGCGGCGCTGCACGGGCGCGGGGTCAAGGCGGTGGGGCTGCACGCGGGCAGCGGCGTGCTGCGCGCGCGCAAGCGGCCGCCGCGGGTGGTCTCGGGCGGCGGGCCGGATCCGATCGACTTTGGCCTGGTGGGCGACGTGGTGGGGATCGACCGCGCGCTGATCGACACGTTGTGGGCGGGCGGCTACTTGCCGGTGATCTCGTGCCTGGGGCTGTCGGACGAGGGGCAGGTGCTGAACCTGAACGCCGACCTGGCTGCCAGCCAGATGGCCGCGGCGCTGGAGGCGGACACGCTGGTGGCGGTCACGGCGGTCGGCGGCGTGAGGCGCGATCCGGCCGATCCCGCCACCCGCCTGCCCCAGCTGAGCGTGGCCCAGGCCCGCGCGGCCATCGCCGAGGGTGTGGTCACGGGCGGGATGATCCCGAAGCTGGAGGAGGCCTGCGGCGCGATCGCGGGCGGCGTGCGCAGCGTGCAGATCGTGGGTCCCTCGGAGGTCGCCGAGGCGCTGGCCGCGCCGGGGACGGTGGGAACCCGCCTTCTGCCCTGAGCGCGCGCGGCGGCTTGCAATCGAGCCGTGCGGGAGGAAACTAGCGCGCGGTGAGAACCTCGCGCCCGCGCCCCCTGTCCGGACCGGTCCTCTCCGCCGCGCTCGGGACCGCCACCATCGTCGCGGTCGCGGTGTCGACGGCCGCGACGCCTGCGCCCGCCGCAACGAAGCTGCCGACGGTGGTGACCACCGACGCGGCGGGGGTGATGTCAGCGGTGCGTCGGCCGGGGGCGCGCGCGGTGCTGGTCAACGTCTGGGCCACCTGGTGCGATCCGTGCGTCGCCGAGATGCCCGACCTGCTCAAATTTTACAAGGCCTACCAGGCGCGCGGTCTGCGCCTGGTCCTGGTGTCGGCCGACTCGCGGAATGACAGCGAGAAGGTGGCGCGGTTTCTCGGCGAGCGCGGGGTCCAGTTCACCACCTATCTCAAGACCGGCGAGGACATGGCGTTCATCGACGCGATCGACAAGTCGTGGGATGGTACGCTGCCGACCTCGCTGCTGTTCGATGGCAGTGGCCAGCGGCGCCGCCTCTGGCAGGGCCCGGTCACCTACGACGCTTTGAAGAAGGAGCTGGATCGGGTGCTGGGTGGCGCCGCCGAGGAACACCCGAAGACAAGTCCGACGACAAGTCCGACCACAAGGAGGAAGCCATGAAGACTGCGACTCTGTCTGTCTCCCTGCTCGCCCTGCTGGCCGCCGGCGCGGCGGCCGCGCGCGCCGAAGATGGCAGCAAGCCGCTGGCGCTCGGCTCGAAGGCGCCGGCCGCCGAGACCAAGCTGAAGAACAGCGTCGACGGCAAGGAGGTCAGCATCGCCCAGTCCGCGGGCAAGAGCGGGACCCTGGTGGTGTTCACCTGCCTCGAGTGCCCCTACGCGCGCGCCTGGGAACAGCGGATCGTCGAGCTCGGCAACACCTACGCGAAGAAGGGCGTGGGCGTCCTGCTGATCAACTCGAACAACCCGTCGGTGTCGAAGAACGACAGTCTGGAAAAGACGCAGGCCCGGGCCAAGGAGCGGGGCGTGCAGTTCGCCTACGCGGTGGATCCCACCTCGGCCGTGGCCAAGGCCTTCGGGGCCAGCCGCACGCCCGAGGCCTTCCTGTTCGACAAGAGCGGCAAGCTCGTCTACCACGGCACCATCGACGACAATCACGAGGAGGCGGACAAGGTGCAGAAGCGCTACCTGAAGGACGCCCTCGATGCGGTCGTCGCCGGCAAGGCGCCCGCGGTGCAGGAGACCAAGAGCCTCGGCTGCACGATCAAGTTCGCCAAGGTGTCTTAGCGGCGCGGCCCGCAGCCGTACGCGTCCTCGTCCTCGTATGCGTCGAGGACGAGGACGAGGACGGGATCACCAGATGGGTCGGTCAGTCGGGGCAGACGCCGGCCGGACACTGGGTGGTGCCCGGATCCCCGTCGAGACCGGGGCAGCCGACCATGCGGGTATCGTATTGCTGGCCCATGCACTGGAGGAGCAGACGATCGAGGCTCTTGCTCCATGTGCCGGTCAGGAGGGTGACGCCGGCGGGTGATTTCCAGACCTGAGTCTCCAGGTCGCCGGTGATCGCGCCGGTCATCTCCAGGGTGTAGCAGGCTGTGCCGTTGGCGTTGAAGGCGCGCAACACGTTCTTGTAGTTGGTCCCGTCATCGGTGAGCGTCAGGCGCTTGATGACCCCGTTGACGTGGCAGTAGTTGATCTTCGTCGACGTATCCATCGACGTGATCTGCGAGACGCAGGCCTGCCCGTCGGTGGCGCAGCTGGCGGCCATCGTGAACAGCTCCTGACAGGGGATCTCCGAGCACTCGCTCACCACGATCGCGTTCGGATCGGGCGGGGCCGCGTCGGGCGTGGGCGGCGGCGGCGGCGCCGTGTCCGGGGTGGGTGGCGGCGGCGGGGCGGTGTCACGCGGCTGGGTGTCGGGGCTGACGGCGCCGTCCGGAGTGGGCGGCGGCGGGGCGGTGTCGCGCGGTACGGCGGCGTCCGGCGGCGGGGAGGTATCGTGCGGCACGGCCGCGTCCGGCTTCGGAGCGGCGTCGGGTGGCGGCGTGTCGGGGCTGATGTCCGGTGGACGATCGGCGAAGAAGCTCGGCGGACCGTCGGTGACCGCGCCACTGCCGCCGCCCCGGCCAGCCGATCCGCTGTTGCCGCTGGTGCCACCCGCGGCGGTGGCGTCCAGGCGGACGTTCCCTTCTCCCCCGCACGCGAGCCACGCAGCCGAAACAATCAGCAGATATTGGGGCCGAAAAGACGACGGGGATCGTGTCATCGAACGTATCTCCTTCACCTACAACGGACCAGGAGACACGTGTTTCCCCGGAAAAGCTAGCCCATCGATCGAAGCTGCAGGACAGCGATTCCAGGAACTTTCCAAAAAACGTTTACGAACACGAAACAGTCAGGCAACGCGAGCGAGATTCCGACTGTAGGCAACCTGCAAGTCGCTTTACAGCCTCCGCGGGCCGGCGTAAACCAGCCGCGAGGTTAACCAAGGAGTCCTCATCATGCGACGAACAATCTTTGCGCTGCTTCTCGCCGTGGTTGCTGCTCCGGCCGTGGCTAACGCCCAGAACGAACCAACCGCGCAGGCCAGCGCCACCCCGCCCGCCGGTGACCCGCTGGCCAAGGAGAACTGGCCGCTCTCCGGTGTGGATCGCCCGCTGGGGGTCAGCGGCGGGATGCTCCAGGTCGATGTGAACAGCAACATCGCCATGTCGAAGGGGGGCGTGGCCAAGCCGATCAACCTGCCCCTGGCAGTCTGGTACGGCATCACCAACGAGCTGCAGTTCGGCCTGGTGCACGGCACCGGGCTCTGTCTCAGCGGCAAGGACAACGGCTGTGGCAAGGTCTACAACGACCTGGGCCTCAACCTGCTGTTCTCGCTGTTCGGGCGCGGCAGCAACCTCGAGATCGGCACCTGGACCACGCTGAACTTCCTAGCCCTCGACCCGGCCACCTTGCAGTTGCAGGTGGGCGGCGCCGCGAACTGGGTGGTCGGTGGCTTCATGGCCATCTTGCCCTACCCGTACTTCGGCATCGGCCTGAACAAGCGCGAAGCTCCCTTCAACAACAAGGAGACCTTCGGCATGCCGGTGTCGGTCTACTTCCGCGCGTCGCCGAACATCTCGCCGGTGCTCTTCACCGGCATCGGTGGCACCCCGCTCGATGGCTTCGGTGACAAGGTCACCGTGCCCGTCGGCGTGGGCCTGCTGGTGGCGATCAACAACACCATCGACGTGGGCGGCCGCTTCGACTTCCTGAACCTGCTCGGCAAGGGCGGCAGCGCCGACGTCCGCTCGCTCGGCCTGTGGCTGAGCCTGCGGCCGCTGTAGTCCGCACACGCACGATCGCGCCAAGCCTCCGCGCCTCCGGGCGCGGGGGCTTTTTTCGTTCCGCGCGCGTGGGACCGGCGCCCACCCGTCCGCACCCGCGCCCCGATCGGCTCCGCTTTTTTTCGCGGGTGGTTCCTCCGCGGCCGCCTTTTCGGCGGCGCTTTAGGAGCTACCCTTGATCTGATGGCTGACGAGCGCGATCCATTCGCTCCTCCGGGCGGAGAAGACGCGCCCTTGGATCTGGCGCTCGAGGTGGCCACGCCCAAGCGAAAGCCGCCGCAGCAGACGGTCGCCCCCGAGTCGGCCGACGCGCCGGCGCCGCCCCCGCGGGGCAAGACGGCCGAGCGGCCGCCGCCCGCCAGCGCGGCCAAGGCGGATCGCACCGGGAACAGCGGCGTGTTCCGTCAGCCCGAGCCGCCCGAATACAAGGCGCCGCGCGAGGGGTACTCGAACCTGATCCTGTGGGCCTTTGCCGGGCTGGGCGTGCTGGCGGTGATCGGATCGGCGGTGCGCTTTCTGCGCAGCGGATCCAGCGTGCCGGCTTCGGCAGTCGGTGCCTCGGCCGCTCCGGCGGCCGATCCCACGGTGTGGAAGCCGGTCGAGCTGGGCCCCAACGTGCTGGTCACCATCGACATCTCACCCCGCAGCGCCCGGCTGCTGCTGGACGGTGAGCCGCTGGCTTCCAACCCCGTGCCGCTTCCGCGCGGGTCCAAGCACACCATCGGCGGGCTGGCCGACGGCTTCGAGGGCGGCCTGATGGACGTGGTCGCCGACAAGCGCAAGACCGTGCGGATGGTCTTGCGGCCCAGCAAGAAGCGACGTTAGCCCGCGCGTCGGTGCAGTAGGTCCGATACCACGCGTGTGCTCAGCGCCGCCGGCGGCGACGCGCGGAGATCATGCCCAGCGCCGCGCCCAGCACGAGAACCAGGCCCGAGCCCACCGCGCCGCCGCCCGCGAGGGAGCAGCCGCCACCACCACTTGCCTCCTTCGGAGCGGGCGCGGCGGCGAGCAGCTTGCTGATGGCGTCGGCGTTGTCCTGCACCACCCGGCCAGGGCCGTTGATCCCCAGCTGGGTGACCCGCAGGTTCGCGGGCATGCGGGACGACTTGACCGGGAACGGCCAGTCGGTGCCGCGGCCACGCACCTTCTGGCCGCTCTGCAGGGTCGCCTCCCAGCGGCCGCTGACGTCGCCGGCGCAGCCTTCCTGGTATTCGAGGCTGAGGCTGTGGACGTTGGAGACGTCCTTCAGGGCCTGGTTCAGGTTGAACTCGGGATCCAGGGTCATGTCCCGCGGGCTCATGGTGGTGTAGAGGCGGGTCAGGTAAGGCTGGTCCTTGAACAGCTGGACGGTCTTCTCCATCGGCCCGATGACCAGCGCCTCGACGTCCATCAGGAAGCGGACGCGATCGAACCCGGTGAGGTCGATCAGCGGCGGCAGCGGTTTGCCCTCGCAGTAGAAGGCGTCGGGCATGCGGTATTGCTGGAAGTGGCAGGCCGGCGAGGCGATCACCTGGTCCACGGTGACGCCGGGAGGCAGCTGCAGGTTGCGGGTCAGGACGTCGGTCACCCCGTCGAGGGCCACCTGGCCGGGGTTGCCGCGCGTGCCGGGCGGCCCGCCGAAGCCGCCGCCCCCGGAGAAGGCGGAGAACGACTGCACCAGCGATACCACCAGCTGGGCCGGGGACTGGGCGTCGGCCATCCGCCGGAACTGCTCGACCTGGAAACGCTCGGGGTAGATGTTGTCGCCGATGCCGGCGGGCATGGAGGTGGCCAGCTCGGTGACGAAGCCCTGCCCGCCCGCCTGGTCGGCGGCGGCGTTGACCACGTCGCCGTAGGTCGTGTTCGGGTTGAACCAGTCCAGCACCGCCTCGTTCAGCTCGAGGGTCTTGTAGTTGGTGGGCACGGCCCGGGCCGCGCCCAGCAGCCAGACCAGGATGCCCATGTCGTCGTTGGCCGCCACCGCCGTGGGTCGGATCGGGATCATCGGCTCGTCGTCGTAGTAGGTCAGCATCACCGGGCGGATGGCGCCCGCCGACCGGTTCTTCTGCAGGCGGAAGGCGATCAGGTTCATGCCGTCGCGCAGGTAGGGGCGCAGCACGTCCGGCCCCAGCGCGCCCACGTCGTAGCCATTGGTCTTCAGCCACTGGATGGCCACGGCGGCGGGGTCCGAGTCGGCGGGCTGGACCTTGATGACCTCGTAGTTGTAGGGCCCCACCGCGCCGGAGGAGAGCACCGTGACGGTGGGTCCGCCACCGCTCGACCCGGGCGCCATCGGCGGTGCGGCCGAAGGCACCGGAAAGCCGGCGTTGCCGCCGGTGCCGCCGAAGTTCCCGTTGCCGCAACCCTTCCAGCTGCGCTGGATGCCGTAGGTGGGGTTGGTGACCGCCTGCAGGCGATCCAGCAGCGCGCTGGTCGAGACACCCACCTGCGGGACCCCACGCACCGGCAGCACCCAGGCGAACTTCTCGGAGGGCCCCTGGTACTGGATCTCCACCACCGCCGTCACCTTGCCCAGCAGGTCGTCGTAGGAAAAGACGATCCGCTCGGCGGCCTGGTTCACCGGGTTGGCCTGCGAGCAGAACAGACCACCGCAGGCGTGAGCCGGGCGGGCCGGCGCGGCGGCCAGCGCCAGGCCGAGGGTGGCGATCGACAGTCGGGCGGTTCTCATCGGCTCTCCTTGGTTGCGGGGGATCGACGGGGTGGCGACGGGCGGCGGCGGCGCAGCAGCAGGCCGGCGATCACCGCCGCCGGCAGGGCCAGGACCGGCAGAGCGGGGGCAGAGCCACCCAGCCGGCAGCCGCACCCGCCGTGGTCGACGGTGCCGTGATCGTCGGGGGTCCAGACCGCGCCGTCGATGGGACGCGGGGGCGGCACGCCACCGTCGGGCGCGCCCGCGACCGCGCTGCCCGGCGCCATGGCCGCGGCGCTGTTGTGCATGCGGATGCCGTCGGAGATCTGCGGCCGCATGTCGACCCGGGGCGAGCCCTCTCCCAGGCTGGTGCGGGCCCAGGCCCGGTACAGCGCCGGCAGGGCGTCCAGCTGCCCGCGCTCATAGTCGAAGGCGGCGCCGTAGCACACCGGCTGCGGCTTGGGCAGCAGCCAGACCGCGTCGGTGCCGGGCGGCTCCAGACGAACGGGCGCCGTGCAGCGGTCGTATTGCCTGTTGCCGCACACCCGGGTGGCCACCGCGGTGCGGACCACAGGCACGTCGGGAAGGCTGGGGTTGGCGACGAAGGTCGGGTCCACGTTCATCTCCTCGGGCGAGATGAAGGTGGCCAGGCGGGTCAGCTTGGCGTGGTCGTCGAACAGCTGCTGCGACTCGCGCATGGGCGTGACGATCTTGGCGTCCAGCTCGGAGGCCAGCGCGCCGGCGTTGAACGGCTTGAAGTCGGCCCGGTACTGGGTCCAGTAAAAGCGCAGCTGGTTGTAGAAGGTGCGCTCGTCGATGCCCATCGCCTTCAGCTTGTCGGGAAGCGGGATCTGGTTGCGCAGGATCCCCAGCAGCAGGTTGTCCCGCGAAAAGCCCATGCCGGCGATCTGATCCAGGGCGTCGGGCGGGGTGGCGGCCTGGCGGATGCCCTCCAGGTTGTAGCGCCCGGGCTGGAACAGCCGGCCCTTCAGCAGATCGGCGGGGCCGGCGTATTCGGTGATGAAGGCGTTTCCCCCGGCCTGGTCGGCGGCCTGCTTGATCAGATCCTCGTAGTTCTTGCCCCCGCGCAGCCAGTCGATGCGCGCCGGGTTCAGCTCCATCTCGAAGTAGTTGTCGGGAACCACCCGGGCGTCGGCCAGCACCCACAGGTTCACCCGTAGGTCGCGGATGGAGGCGATGGCGGTCAGCTTCAGCGGCACGCAGGGGCCGGGGCCGAAGAACTTCATGGTCAGCGGCTGGATCTCGCTGACCCCCTTTTCCGCCAGCAGCCGGATGGCCACGAAGTACTTGTCCAGCTGGACGTATTCCTTGATCAGGCGCGTGGCCTGGTCGCCAACGAAATATTTGTTCTCGTTCAGCCAGTCGATCAGGGGTTTGGGATCGTTCTTGTCGGTGGACTTGATCACAGCGGCGTCGTAGGGACCGACGTCACCGCGGAAGGCGATCGACACGCCGGCGGCAGCGTCGGCGGCGGCCCCGCCGGGCGACGGTTGCGCGGGCGGCGGCGCGGGCGGCGTGACCGAGGGCGGCGGGTATGCGGGCGAGTCCTTGCAGATGCCGAGCTCCTTCCACTGCACCTGGAACTGCGGCTGGGTCGCCTGCAGCAGGGCGGTGAACAGGGCGTTGCTGCCCACCCCCAGCTTGGGCTCGCTGTCCACCGGGACCACCCACGAGAAGCGATCCGCGGGTCCCGTGTAGAAGATCTGGATGTGAGCGGTCAGCTCGAACTGCCCGCTGGGCGCGCGGTCCATGGCGAACAGGACGTTCTCGGCCGTCTGTGCCACCGGCAGGTCGTTGGGGTTCTGCGGCTGGTTGCAGAAGAAGCCGCCGCAGGACCGGGCCGGCCGCGCCGGCAGCGCGACGGCCAGCGCGCCCACCAGCGCGCCCGTGAGGAGGAGCCACGTACGCCTGTTCGCGTTCATGCGGCGCTCACCGAGCAATGGCCGGGCCATCCGCCGGCCGGCGCGGTTGTGGTCGTGGCGGCGACAGAGCCCCTGGTTTTCCGCGCGCTGCCGGACATCGGTGTCGTGGTCCCGTCGTCGGCATGCTCACGGCTCGGCGCAGGCGAAGTCGCGGGCCCGGCAGCTGGCGACGGCGTGGCAGCCGGCGCAGCGGGCGAGCTTGCCGTCCTCCTTCACGTTCCCGGCCGCGTCGAGGCGCTGCCAGCGCCAGTCGCCGAAACGGGCGTCGTACCCCGGCGCTTCCTTGTACATCAGTGTCCAGCCCACCCGCTGCGCACAGCCGGGGTCGGCGAACTCCTCCTTCACGATCACCGTGCCCACCGGAAACGGGTAGGGCCCGCGCTCGTAGCGCTCCTGCAGCCCGGCCTCGACCTTGACCAGGATGCGGTTGAGGTCGTGGTCGTTGCTGTCGCGGCAGTCGCGCACCTGCACGAAGCGCGCGTCGTAATCGCCGGGCAACAGCGATTGCACGACCGGCGGCGCGGCCGGCTCTGCGCCGCAACCCAGGGCCAGCAGCAGCCCCAGGGCCGCCGCCCCTCGCTCAGCGGTAGACCACACGGATGCGGTGGTTCAGGGTGTCGGCCACGAACAGGTTGCCGGCAGCGTCGAAGGTGATGCCGGTGGGGCGCTTGAGCCGGGCCGCGGTTGCGGGCGCCCCGTCGCCGATGCAGGCGGCGTCGGTGGGTGGGCAGCGGCAGGGATCGTCCAGGCCGACGCCGCACTTCCCGCAGACGCCGACCGCCGTGCTGATCACCCCCTGCTCGATCTTGCGCACGCAGTTGTTCTCGGTGTCCGCCACGTACAGCACCCCCTCGGGCGACAGGGCCACGTCCACCGGATAGGCCAGCTGCGCCTCCAGCGCCGCAGTCCCCTCCCCCGCAAAACCGTAGGTGCCGGTGCCCGCCACCGTCGAGACCATGCCGTCGGGTCCCACCCTCCGGACCCGGTTGTTCTCGGTGTCGGCGAGATACAGGGCCCCGTCCGCGGCCAGCGCGATGTGCCCGGCCGGGTGCCCGCGCTGGCCCACCGGCAGCGCGAAATCCGCCTCCAGCGCCGGGCCGCCGTCGCCGGCGAACCCGTGCCGACCCGTTCCGGCGATGGTGCTGATCATGCCGGCGGGGTCGATCTTGCGGATGCGCTGGTTGGCCTGGTCGGAGACCAGCAGGTTGCCGGACGGGTCGTAGAGGACGCTGACCGGCAGGTTCAGCTCGCACCCGAGCGCCGGCCCGCCGTCGCCGCTGTACGCGCGCGCGCCGGTCCCGGCGATGTCCTCCAGCGCCAGGGTGTGAAGGTCCAGCCGTTTCACACGGCTGTTGTGCCAGGCCGCGATCACCAGCCGCCCCTGCGGATCGAAGATCACGTCGGTGGGGTGGTTCAGCCGCACGCCGACGTCGTCGGCGATGGTCTCGGTCGCCAGCTCGCCAACCCCGGCCACGATCTTCAGCTTGCCGTCGGGCATCAGCGCGCGGACGCGGTGGTTGTTCCAGTCCGCGATCACCAGCCTGGCGTCGGTGGCCAGCCCCGGCGGCGGCAGGGCGATGTCCGCGGGGGCGTACAGCCAGGTCTCGCGCGGGGCCAGCCCGTCGGGGCCGTCGCCGGCGATGCCGTTGCCGGCCACCGTGCAGATGGTGCCCGGCGTGCGCGCGCAGTCACCCGCGGCCGGATCGAACCCGGCGCTCGCGGGCGGGGCAGCCATGTCGTCCGCGCAGGCCACCAGCACGACCGCCAGCGCCGCCGCGCCGACCGCCAGCTGCACAGATCGATTCATCGGCTGATCCTCCGGATGCGGTTGTTCAGGGTGTCGGCCACGTACAGGTTCCCGGCGCCGTCGAAGGCGATACCGAAGGGCCGGCTGAGGCTGGCCTGCGTCGCGGGCCCGCCCTCGCCCGAGAAGCCGCGCGTGCCGTTGCCGGCCACGGTCTCGATGGTCCCGGTCACCAGATCCACCGCCCGCACGCGGTGGTTGTTGGTGTCGGCGATGTACAGCCGCCCGTCGGGCCCGATCTCCAGGTCGCGGGGCAGGTTCAGCGACGCCTCCGTGGCTGGCCCGCCGTCGCCCCCGAAGCCGGCGGTCCCGTTGCCCGCCACCGTCTCCACCGTCCCCGCCACGAAGTCCACCCGCCGGATCCGGTTGTTGAAGGTGTCGGCGATGTACAGCCGCCCGTCGGGGGCAAGGGCGATGTTGCCGCCGGGCTCGGGGTTCTCGTTGGCCTGCTGCAGGTAGAAACGGGCCAGCATCGGGTCGGTCCCCTCGCCCTCGAACCCGGGCATGCCGCCCATGCCCACCACCGGCGCGATCATGCCGGCGGTGTCGATGCGGCGGACGCGCTGGTTGCGCGAGTCGGTGACGTAGATGTTGCCGGCCCCGTCGATGGCCACCGATTTGGGCTGGCTGAACAGCGCCTGCCTGGCCGGTCCGCCGTCACCGGTCTTGCCGGGGCCGCTGCCCGCCAGCACCGTCACAAGGCCGGTGACCGGGTCCAGCCGTCGGATCTTGTGGTTGTGCCAGGCCGCCACCACCACGCTGCCGTCGGGCATGAAGCCGAGGTCGGTGGGGTGGTTGAGCTCGACCTCCGTGCCCGGCGCTCCCGCCGCAGTCAGGTCCGCCTGGTCGGGTGGCCCGTCGCCGACCAGGTCGTTGCCCATGACGGTGGCGATGCGCCCGTCGGCCTCGATCCGACGGACCCGGTGGTTCTGCCAGTCCAGCAGGTAGGCCCGGCCGTCGGGGGCAAAATCGAGGTCCAGCGGCCAGTCCAGCGAGGTGGCCAGCGGCTGCCGCCCGTCCCCGTCGAACACCGGCTTGCCGGTCCCCGCGAACGTGCAGATCGCCTGCGGCCGCGCGCAGGCCTCGTCGCTGGGATCCGGCGCGGGGTTTGCGGGATCGCCGCCGCAGGAAGCCAGCGGCAGCGGCAGCATCAGGGAAAGCAGCAGCGGGGACGCACGCATGCCGGGGGCCCGGTGCAAGCATCTGGCCACCGCCCCGGGCCGCCCCGGTCGGGCCGGCGCGCGGGCGCCCCGGCGACGGAGTCCGGACATCGTTGTCAGGGATCGAATGTGCCAAGCTAGGCCCGATCATGTCCGACCCGGAACCCAAGGCAGGCGGCTCCCCGCAGAGCGCGTTGCGCGCGGCGGAGGTGAGCCCGGGCCAGCGCTCGCTGGAGGAGATCCTCGAGCGGCTGCCCACCGCGCCGGGCGTGTACATGATGAAGGACCGCCGCGGCAAGATCATCTACATCGGCAAGGCGGCCAGCCTCCGCACCCGCGTGCGCCAGTACTTCCAGCCCAACACCGGCGACATCCGCGACTTCGTGCCGCTGCTGGAAGGGATCGTCGGCGACATCGAGACCACGGTGACCTCCAACGAGAAGGAGGCGCTGCTGCTCGAGAACACCCTGATCAAGAAGCACCAGCCGCGCTTCAACGTGAAGCTGCGCGACGACAAGAACTACCTGGTGCTGCGGCTGGACCCGGAGGCGGCCTGGCCGCGCCTGGAGGTGGTCCGGCGGATCCAGGACGACGGCGCCCACTACTTCGGGCCTTACCACTCGGCCAGCGCCTGCCGCGAGGCCCTGCGGGTGGTCAACCGCCACTTCCAGCTGCGCACCTGCACCGATCACGTGCTGGCCAACCGCCGCCGCCCCTGCCTGCAGTACCAGATCAAGCGGTGCCCGGCCCCCTGCGTGCTGGCGGTCTCGCGCGACGAATACGGCGAGCAGGTGCGCGACGTGCGTCTGTTCCTGGATGGCAAGAACGACGAGCTGCTCGAGCGCCTGAACGCCCGCATGCGCGAGTCCTCGGCCCGCACCGAGTTCGAGCGGGCCGCCACCGTGCGCGACCAGATCCGCGCGCTCGAATCGACCCTGCAGGCCCAGCGGGTGGTGTCCACCGACTTCGTCGACCAGGACGTGATCGGTTTTCACCGCGAGGGGATCGCACTGGAGATCGTGGTGATCGCCATCCGCCAGGGCAAGATGGCCGGCACCCGCGCCTTCTCGTTCACCGACCAGGAGTTCCCCGACGCCGAGATCCTGTCGAGCTTCATCGGCCTTTACTACGACCTGACACCGGCCGCGCCCGACGAGCTGCTGCTCCCCTTCCAAATCGCCGACGCCGAGCTGAAGGCCGACTGGCTGACCGACCTGCGCGCCGGGCTCGCGGGCGGCGGGCGGCGCAAGCGGGTGGAGCTCCTGGTTCCGCAGCGTGGCACCCGGCGCGAGCTGCTGGAGCTGGCGCAGAAGAACGCCGCCGCCAGCTTCGCCAGCCGCCGCAACACCCGCGAGGACGCCGAGGCCACCCTGGCCAAGCTGCAAAAGCGGCTGCGCCTGCCGCGGCTGCCGCAGGTGATCGAGTGTTACGACATCTCGCACGTGCAGGGCTCCGAGACCGTGGCCTCGATGGTGGTGTTCGTCGATGGCAAGCCCGAAAAGTCCCGCTACCGCACCTACAAGCTCCAGCGCGGCGGGGTGGGCAGCCCCGACGACTTCGCCTCGATGTACGAGGTGCTCTCGCGCCGCTTCCGCCGGGCCCGCGAGGCGGCGCTGGAGGCGCAGGCGCGCGGCGAGACCGACGAGAGCAGCTGGCAGCTGCCCGATCTGATCGTGGTGGACGGAGGCAAGGGCCAGCTGGGCATGGCCCTGGCCGCCGCCCGCGACGTGGGCATCGACGTGCGCCCCGGCGTGGGTCTGCCCATCGTGGCGCTGGCCAAGGAGCGCGACACCGACGCCGGCACACCGGACGGCGCGACCGGGCCCACCGAAGCGTCCCCGACCGCCGGCGCGCCCCCGCCAGCCGCCCCGTCCCCACCCGACGAAACGCCCGCGCCCGCAGCAGCGTCCTCGCCCGACGAAACGCGCCCGCCCGACGCCGCTCTCGACGCCACCTCGGCGGCCCACCGGTACGCGTCCCTGCCCATCGTCGCGCCCCCGCCGGTGGAGGACGTTCCCGCGCCGCCCACCCGCGGGCGCCGCCGTCGTGCCGACAAGTCCTCCGAGGGCAACGAGCGGCGCCCCGACCGCGTCTTCCT
>JBKPRZ010000478.1:0-19682 GCA_046734815.1 Myxococcota bacterium
CCCTTGGGTCCGGGCTTGCGGTAGGCGGCCAGCCCGCGCTCGATGCGCGCGGCGCGCTCGGCCGCCGACGAAGGCGGCAACTCGCGACGGCCAGGCCCGCAGGCCGGATCGGCGGCGGACGCCGGCGCCGCTGGATCGCCGGGCAGAGGGGCGCGCTGGAGGGCGGCGAAGTCGTGCCGGAGGCGGGCCTCGGGCGCGGCGGCCTCGTCGAACGGTGGCATCTGGTCGCGCCCGTTGCGCACCACCGACACGAAGGTGTCGGCGTCAGTCGTCTTCAGCAGCGACGGGAAGGGGCCCTGACCTCCGCCGCCGGCACCGTGGCAGCCCGCGCACTGGGTGGCGAAAGCCGGTGACAGCGCGGGGCTATCGGGCTCGATGCGAGCTTCGGGGCACAGCACGGAATCCGGGTAGGGGGTGGGCTGCAACGGGCCTGGTGCGGGGAGAGGATCCGTCGTCGTGGGTGGTGGCGCTGCCGGTGCGGTCATGGGCGGCGCGGGCGTCCCGAACGCCGGGGGCGGCGCGGCCGAAGCGGGACCACGCGCGAGCCCGCTGGGGCCCACCTGACCACCGAGACAACCCGTCACCGCGAACAGGCCAGCCAGCGGACCAGCCACCGAGAGACATGACCAGGGAAAAGAACCTCGTTCCACCACCACTTGGAGTCGCCCAGACGCAACGATCTTCCCATGCCGGGTACGATTCGGCGTGGTCCGGGCGCCGACCAGCTGGAAGAGTCGGCCTCATCGACGGGCTGGCTGTACCGGCTGCTCGCAGAGGTACGCGCGGTAGTCGGAGATCAACATGTAGCTCGTCTGCACGCCCCCGGCGATTCCCCGGTAGATGCCCCACTTCGGGCGCAGCCGCGCGGCTTCCGCGGGCCAGGTGACGCCGTTCTGTTGCTTGTCCACGATGGTCTTGCCGCCATCGCTGAACACCCAGTGAACGCTGCCGGAGGGCGCGATCTTGATGGTCAAGTCGCTGGTCAGCCATCTGTCGTGCAGGGAGGAAAGATCCGTCGTCGCCACGCTGCCGCCGCCCAGCCAGAGGAGCAGCTCGATCCGATCCTGAGGCCGGAGGGTGAGAGTGACCACCGGCGAGCCGCTGACGCCTCCTTTGGTGTCGACGAACTTCATCTGCATGATGTGGGTGAAGCGGCTGGTTCCTTTCAGCGAGCTGGGAATGAACAGAGACCAGGAGATGCGCCAGGTCTGCCCGTCGAGCAGGTCGAGCTGACCGGACGGCCCGACCATGCCGCGCACCTCACCACGCAACCGATCGTTCCGGATCGGGCCGGTGAACACCGCCCGATCGAAGTCGACCGTACCCGGAGGGTCGTAATGCGAGTCGAACCGGAAGGCGTCGTGGTCGGCGACCACCGATAGATGGGGCACCCCCGGATGCACCATGTTCCGGTCGGGCATCTCCAGGAACTCGAAGGCCTTCTCGCCGTCCCGCATGGCGGAGGGGCTCCATTTCAGCACGCAGCCCGCCGGTGCGTCCGGCGGCTGGCCGGCGCTGCCTGCGTCCGCGGCCACCGGTGCTCCGGGGGCGGCATCCCCGACAGCCATGCCGGGCCGCCCGCCAGGGACGCTGCCCCCGGACGGCGGCACCGTCTCGGTTGGCGGGGGAGTGCTCGGGGCGGGGGCGGGGCGGCCCGAGCCAGACATGCCACCAGCCGCCCCCGCCGGGTTGCTGCCGCCAACCGAAGACGCTCCGGGGCCATGCGTTCCCTTGTCGGCGCAAGCCAGCGCGCAGCAGAGCGCGGCCCCCAAAAACCCCTTCACGAACGCGTTCATGTTGATCAAGTCATGTCTCCGCGGATGATCGCCAGGAACGAGCGGCATTGATTGATTAGGGCATCGGGAACAAATGCTTGGATTTTTCTGGGTCCGCTCGATGAGGTCGATGAAATGCGTCAGGGCCATGGATGAGGCGGGACACCCAGATCTCGTCGTCGCGAAAACCCTGGCCGGCGAGCATGATCGCCCCGCCCAGTCTCCCCCTCCGTCCAGGCGCCGCCCGGCTCCAGGTTGCGCAGCAGACAATCATTGCCGTTCCCCGACAGGTCGTGGGCCGCGCTGCCGCGGCGCTCGTCGAACCGCCAGTATCCCATCAGCCCTCTGGCCAGTGACGATTCGGCCGCGGCCGGCAGCAACGACGGACTCGCGTTTCGAGTAGACGGTCCACGACAGGCCCTGCCCCGGCGCTGGCGCTCGCCAGCGACAACGCGGCCATCCGCGGAAGCCAGTCAGTTGTTAGCACATTTGCTAATTATTAGCTGATCGGCTAATTCTGGTGGGAGTGAATCCCGAGGCCCCAGAACGACCGACGCGTCCCTCGCTCGAGGAAGTGGACCGCGTATTTCTCGCCCTGGCGCACGAGGCGCGGCGCTACGTGCTGCTGCTGCTCGCCCATCGCGGCGGCGAGCTGCCGTCGGGCTACCTGGCCGCGCGCTTCCAGCACAGCTGGCCCACGACGACACGTCATCTGAAAGTGCTCGAGGAGGCCGGCCTGGTCGAGGTGCGACGCCAGGGCCGCAGCAGCAACTACCGGCTGAACCGGGAGCACCTCACGCGCGTCGTCGGCGGTTGGCTCGAGCACCTCGTGCCCGTCGGCCCCGATCGGCGCTGGACCTCGTCCGGGCCGAAGTCGACGTCGGCGCTGGCCGCGCGAGAGCCTGCAAGCTCCAGCACGACCGAGCCAGGTAAGCCAAAGCGAACGAAAGGAAGGAAACCATGAGCTCAGCCCCGAAGATCTTCCGTATCACCGTCGAGGTCGCGAACCTCGAGGAAGCCACCAAGCTTTACACCAAACTGCTCGGCGTAGAGGGGCAGCGGCACCACGGCGCGCGCCACTATTTCGACTGCGGCGGCATCATCCTGGCCGTGCTCGACGTCAGCCACGGCGGCATGAAGCCAACGCCGGGGCCGAAGTCGATCTACTTCGCGGTCGTCGACATCGAGGCGGTGCACGCCCGCGCCAAAGCGCTCGAGGTGCTGGCGCCGTTCCAGGTGCACGGGCAGCCGGCGGCCGAGATCATCGAGCGTCCGTGGGGGGAACGCTCGTTTTACGTCACCGACCCGTGGGGGAACGAGCTCTGCTTCGTCGAGGAAGGCACGCTCTACACGTAGATCCAGGGCGACGGCGAGCGCGGGCCCGATTGTTGGGTTGAAGACGCCGAGGATGCAAACCGGGTTTCGCACCGCAATTTGGATGTGGCTTTCCTGGACTCGGGCGTGATTGAGGGTGGGCCTGCGGGCGGTCACCTCAAGCGGCGCGCTTCCTCGCCACCTTGCCGGCGAGCTGGTGCCGAATCTCGGCCACCGCTGCGACGCCCTCTTCCTCTGCAATGAGCAGCGCCTCGAGCAGCTCTCTCGCCTTCCGTGCAGAGCCGTCATAGCCGCGAACCATCGTTCGCAGGTCGCGCTCCATCTCCTCGAGCCACTCCCGGCGGACCACGGCGTGTGGGGTGCCGCCGCCCTGTCGCCGCACCTTCTCGCTGCGCCTCTTCAGCTCGCGCGCCTCGGCGCGCGTCACCGTGAACGGTCGGCTCATCGCTTGCTCCTCGAAGCTCCGGCGGTTGTCTCGCGTTCCTTGATGATAGCGCGGAGGATCTTCACCGTCTTCGGTCCACTCCACTCTGTAGGTCGCCAGGCGCTTGGTCATGTGGCTGACCAGAACGAGCACAGCAACGCACGTGCCGGATGAACAGTCCGAAAGATCCTCGGGCACCGCCCCGTTGCCAGGCCGGGGCGCCAGCGCCGTCGACATGCGGGCCGCGCTGGGCCGGTTGCTCCTCGACGAGGGGCAGGTCCAGCCGGCCCAGCGAATCTTCCAGGAGGTTCTGCGCCGGCACACCAAGCTGGGCACCGATGAGCCACACCTGGCCTACACCCTGCACGGCCTCGGGGCCTCCCTGCTGGCGCTTGGTCGGATCGACGAGGCGCTCACCGTGCTCGAACGCGGCTACCGGGCCCGGCCCGCTGCCAACGACTCCAACCCGGAGCTCCGCGCAGACCTGGACTTCGCCCTGGCGCGCGCCCTCCGCGCGCGCGCCACCGATCGCGAGCGTGCCTGCGCGCTGGGGCGCGAGGCAGCGGGGGTGTACCGTCGAATGTCGACCTTCGCCCGCGAGCTGCGCGAGGCCGAGCGCTGGCTGGCCCGCGAGACCTGCGCGCCCACGTCCTGAGCGGCCAGGCCTTCGACGCTTTCAGTCCCCTGGCCGCGCAGGGCAAAGGGTGAAGCGTGGAGGGATCGCCAAAGACCCTTGCCTGATCGGTTCCTCACGAGCATGCTGCGGCCGTCATGCCCAACAACAACGTGATGTCGATAGGTTTGCACCCGGATGTCGTCAACTACGCACTCTTCCCTGGCCTGACGCACGAGAAGCTCTCGCATGCCTTGAAAGCGCAGGCGGAGTACCTCGAGAAGCAGGGTTTCAACTTGACCATGTGCCTGGTCGACCTCGGGCAAACGGCTGAGCAAACTGCGCGATCCGCGCTCCTCGAAAAGCAATATGACGTGGTTGTGATCGGCGCAGGCGTGAGGACGCCGCCGCCGCACCTCATCTTGTTCGAGAAGCTCGTCAACGTCGTCCACGAATGCGCACCCAAGGCGAAGATCTGCTTCAACACGACCGCCGACGACACGGCCGAAGCGATCCTGCGCTGGGTGAAGCCGTCCTGAAGACCACGGCACTTACGTGGCCCGGGCGTTCGGCGTCTCGTCGAACGTCCGCACGGCGGAGAGGTCGACGTGAAGCCGCGCGCTCGATGTTGGCCCTCGCTCACTGCTGATTGCAAACGGCCGGGCAGACTTGCGGGTCGCAAACCCAGTCACCACAGCAGTTGTAGCCAGGCTTGCATGGCGGAGGAGGGAGCTGGCAAGGAACGCCGAACGGCGAGCACACCGCGCCCGGCTCGAGCCGGCAGTTCGTTGTGCAACCATCGCCGCTGGTTCGATTGCCGTCATCACATTCCTCCCCAGGATTGCCAAAGCCGTTGCCGCAGAAGGGGAAGGTGCACGGCGAGCCGAACGGCGAGCACACCGCCCCCGGCTCGAGCCGGCAGTTCGCCGTGCAACCATCGCCGCTGGTTCGATTGCCGTCATCGCATTCCTCCCCAGGGTTGCCAAAGCCGTTGCCGCAGAAGGGGAAGGTGCAGGGCGAGCCGAACGGCGAGCACACCGCGCCCGGCTCGAGCCGGCAGTTCGCCGTACAACCATCGCCGCTGGTCAGGTTGCCATCGTCGCACTCCTCGCCAGGATTGGCGAAGCCGTTACCGCAGTCCGTGGCCGCCGCGCGCGCGTGCAGGTCCGTGCCATTGGACCCGTCAGGTCGGTCCACGCTACAGGTGGCCACGAAGCTCGACAGGGCAATCCGGAGAGCGAGAGCGGGAAGAAGGGCGAGTCCGGTTGTTCGCATTGCACGTCACCTCGGCGGGCCGTGCGTGCAAGGTCCCCGCCAGCGGCGACATCGTCCAGAATCGGCGCGCGTGCACGCGCGTCGGTGTGAAGCGCAACCCTTCCGTGATGCACAAAGCGTTGCACTGTTACGGTCCACGCGCGACGGTACGGAGACGGCACCGAGGGCCGACCCGAGAGGCGCACGCGCCCAGCCCGTCCGTCGGTCGAGTACGACTCGAACGCCCGCCAGCGCGGCCCATCAGCGTGAGGGACGCCGGTGTGCATGCGCCCAACGGCAATGAACAGGGAGAGGAGCATGGCTGCCAGGGGCAGCACCGGCGACTCGTGACGACGCAGTTTCGTGGCCAGCGCGCCCAGGAGGATCGCCGAGAGACCCACAGCCGCGAGCGGAGTGAGGATCGGCGCGATGCCGGTGAGTCGCGGAAGCAGCAACCCGCCAGCACCGAGCAGCTCGACAAGCCCGAGCAGCTTGACCAGCGGCGCGGGAGCGTCCTTGGTCCAGCTCATCTTCTGGGCGAGGCGTGCGGGCGGCAAGAACAACTTGGGCCCGCCGGCGGCGACCATGATCGTTGCGAGCAACCCTTGCGCGATCCAGAGGAGAGTATTCATGACGAGACCTCCACGATGGGGTGGACACCTCGAAGCAAACGACCGGCGGTCGTGAGGTCCGACCGCCGGTCGCCCACCCCGGGCACGCTACGCGTGCGCGAGCCTCCGCGCAGCGAAGGCTCTCAGGCGGAATCCGAGCCCGACCAGGAGCACGCCGAACCCGATCGCGCTGGCGGCGATCATCCACAGCACACCCAACGCGCCAGCGCCGGGGTGGAAGGCGGCCAGCACCCCGAACGTCACGGAGAGCATGCCCGACAGCCCCAGGGCCCACTCCCCCTGGATCACCTTGCGCAGCCGGATCGCTGCGACGATCTGCATGACCCCCACGAAGATGGCCCAGCCGGCGATCACCATCAGCAGCGCCAGCGCGGTGAGCCCCGGCCACCTGAAGGTCAGCACGCCGGCGGCGATGCCCAGGGCGCCGCTGATGAAGAACGACCACAGCGGCCTGCCCCGGTCGCGGATCTGCCAGCCCGCGACGATGGCGGCGATGCCGTCGGCGATGGCGTAGGCACCCCACATGAGGATCAGCGCCGCCAGCGTGATGCCAGGTCTGGCGATGGCGAGCAGACCGAAGAGCACGGCGGTGGCGCCGCGCAGGACGATCCACCCCCAATTCCGCCCCAGAGATTCATTCAGCTCGGTGTCCATGGCTCGTTCCTTTCTTGGCATCCGCGTGATCAGAGGGGCGGCGTCTTGGCCAGCTCGCTCAGCGCCTGACCCGCGGCCGCCGCGTTCTTCTTGAACGCCTCTCGCTTCGCCTTGCGACGTGCCTGGAAAGCCTCGAACCACGTCTGCGCCTTGGTCTGCTGTTCGGCGATGCGCGCCTGCAGGTGATCGATCCGGGCCTGCAGCTGGGCCTTGCGCCGCGCGTTCGATGCCGCCAGCTCCTCCTTCAGCTGGGCGAGGTCCGCTTGCATCGCGGCGATCTGCTCCTTGCGCATCTGCTCGCGCACGTCCGAGAGAGCACGCCGGATCACCACGCCGCCGAGCGCCTCCATGCGCGTGTCCACGGGCGCTGTCCACTCCTCCTCGATCTCGGCGATGACGGCCACCTTGTTCGGCGTCAGCGCCCTCGTGGCTTCGTCGACGAAGTCGTCACCGACACGGGCCTGCGCCATGTCGGACAGCGCACCCACCGTGAGGCCGGAAACGGCCCCGATGGCCAGCCCCACCGGCCCCGCGAGGAGACCGACGAGGCCGCCCACGGAGGTGCCGACCAGCGTCCCGACGGGGTCGAGGTCGTCGACCTGCCTCACGGTCGTGGCGCCGTTCGCGTCCTTCACCACCACCGCGCCCGCGTAGACCGTGATGCTGCCCTCGCGCTGCAGCTCGCGCAGCGCGGACGAGCCTTCATATGCCTTCGTCTCGTTGTCGAAAATGACCACCAGCATGCGTTCCATGACTGACCTCCTCGTGTGCGGTTTGACTGCGAGTCCCTGCAGTCGCGAGGAATCGCAACGGCCATGCCAGCCGTAACGACCCGCAAGGACAGGGATTTCGCGTCGGCCGACGGTGGCGATTCTCGACAGTGGCGAACTTCGCCAGGCGCCCGCGGCTATTCCGCCCGGAAGCGGTTCTTGTCGATCTGGAGCGTACGGATCCGGGACTCGAGGGTCGAGCGCGGGATGCCCAGCTTCGCCGCTGCCCCATCCGGACCGGCGACCCGACCGTGGCACTCGGCCAGCGCGGCTTCGATCAGCTGGGTTTCTTCCGCGACGCCAGGGCGGCCGAGAACTCGCGCCTCGCCTGTCGGATGCGGCCTACGCCTCGGAAGCCACGACTCTTCGGCGACCAGCTCGTCTACGCAGAGGATGACAGCCCGCTGGATCACATTCTGCAGCTCGCGGATGTTGCCCGGCCAGTCGTAGGTCTCGAGCAGGTCGAGGGTGCTGCGGCTGATGCCGGTGATCCTCTTGCCGGCCTTGGCGGCGTACCGGCGGACCAGGTATTCGGCGAGCAAGGGAATGTCCTCGACGCGCTCACGCAAGGGAGGCAGCTGGATCGGAAAGACGTTGAGCCGGTAATACAGATCCAGTCGGAATGTGCCATGGGCGATGGCCTTGTCGAGGTCGCGATTGGTCGCCGCGATGACCCGCACGTCGACGGCGATCGGCCTGGTGCCGCCGACGCGTTCGAAGGTCCGTTCCTGGAGGACCCGCAGCAGCGCGACCTGTGTCTCGGCCGGCAGCTCGCCCACTTCGTCGAGGAAGATCGTTCCACCCTCGGCCAGCTCGAATCGTCCGAGACGGCGCTGCACGGCGCCCGTGAAGGCCCCTTTCTCGTGGCCGAAGAGCTCGGAGGCGACCAGCGCGGGCGCGATGGCCCCGCAGTTCACCGAGACGAATGGTCGCCCCGCGCGCGGAGACCGTTTGTGGATCGCGCGCGCGATCAGCTCCTTTCCGGTGCCCGTCTCGCCGGTGATCAAGACGGTCGAGTCCGTGCCGGCGACCTTCGCCACCATGGCGAGCACACGGCGGAGCGGCTCGGATGTCCCGATGACCTCCTCGAACATCGAAGTCTGGACGATCTCGTCCCGGAGAGCGATGTTCTCCTTGTAGAGCTGTTCCTTCAGCTCGAGCAGCTCATGCTGCGCGCGCTTCAGCTCTTCGATGTCGATGCTCGAACCGAACCATCGGACGATGTTCCCGGCCTGGTCACGGACCGGCTCCGTCCGGTGAAGCATCCATCGGTACTCACCTTTGCCATTGCGGACACGCGCCTCCGACACCGGCGAGCGACCATCGACCATCGACGTTCGCCAGCGCCGGAGGTGCTCCTCCAGATCGTCGGGGTGGATGAACTTCGTCCAGCCCCATCCTTGCAGCGCATCCACCGCCACCCCTCCCAGGTAGTCGGTCCAGCGGCGGTTGAAGTAGTCGACGTAGCCGTCGGGACGAGCGCTGAAGATCAGCGCCGGTGTCGAATCCACCACCAGGCGATCGAACGCCGCGCCCTTCGGAGTGTCCTCAGCCACCCGGTCATCGATATCGTCTGGTTTCATGCGCGCGTCCCGGGCCAAGGCTCTTCCGACGGCGTCGGGGGGTCAACCGCAAAATCCGGGTGTCACCGGGCCGGCGCGTTCGCGACCCGCACGCAACGCAAAGGCCCGCCACCGGGTGGCGTTCGCTGGCGGTTACGCGGACGCGCGCGCAGTCACGGCGTCGTAGCGTGCCGCCACGGCATCCAGCACCGCCTGCTCGGCCTCGTCGAAGTCGAACGCGGCCACGCTGACCATATCCACCGCGTAGGCCTCCGCCCGCTCCGCACGCGACTCCAGCTTGTCGAGCTCCCGCTGCTGCCGCCAGGAGCGAATTGCCTCCTGGGTGTGGGCGATCTTCTCCTGCTTCCAGCTAGCGATATTCGCTTGCATCTGGCGCGCCCGCGCCTTCTGTTGCTCGACCCGCTGCCGAATCTCATCCTGGTGTTCCTTCAGCGCTTGCATGTCCTCCTCGTGCATGCCCGCGATCTCTCGCTTCAAGGCGTCCAGCTTCGCCTTCGCCGCATCGATCTCGTCCGACAGCTTCTGCTTCAACGTGCCTGGCACCGTCTCACTCGCCTGACCCATGGGTCACCTCCACCTTCAACATGGTGCAGACGGATCGCGCTTCAACCCACCCGTGCGGTATCCGAGGCATCCTTACGATCGCGCTCCGTGCGCTGCCCGGGAGGGTCACGTCCAGCGGCAACGGCGAACAATGCGCGCAGGGCGGCCCGGAGCCCTTCGGGCGCGAAGACGGAGGGGGAAGCGCCAGGATGGTGAGCGGCGATGCGCGCCTGTCGGTGCCTCGGTGGTAACGGTTTGCCTGCTGAAAATCGCCTCGGGATCTGGACGAATGGTTTTCGCTTTGAAACCCGCTGTCCCATTTTCGTGGCTGGCCGGAAAATGCCAGAGCCACCATGCATCCCTCCTCGATCCGCAGCTCATCTCTCCGCTCCGCTACGCTCCTTTCGCTGCTTGCCGCCGGCTGCTACATCCCCGGCGAGGCCGACCCACCCGACCAGCCCGAGCTCGTCCAGCAAGCCGCCGTCACGTCGGTGGCGAACATCAACTTCCAGACCGCGACCGCACCGGTGCCCGCCGGGTACCTCGCCGACACGGGCGCACCGTTCGCGCTCCGGGCGGGCGGCCTCAGCTACGGGTGGAACGTCGACAACGCCGCCAACGCGCGGGATCGGGACTCGTCGCTGTCGCCCGACCAGCGGTACGACACCCTCAACCACATGCAGAAGCCCGGCGGTGCCACGGTCTGGGAGCTGGCCATCCCCAACGGCAGCTACAGCGTGCACATCGTGTCGGGTGATGCGACTGCGGTCAACAGTGTCTACAAGATCGCGGCCGAGGGCGTGCTGGTGGTCAACGGCACGCCCTCCACCTCGTCCCGCTGGATCGAGGGCAGCAAGACGGTGACCGTCAGCGACGGTCGGCTCACCATCACCAACGCGTCGGGCGCCAGCAACAACAAGATCAACTTCATCGACGTCTCGACCGTCGATGCGACGCCCGCGCCGGTGACCGGCAGCCCCGGGCGGCTGGTCTACACGGACGTGAGCGGCGGGGCGGCCAGCGCCAGCCAGACCGCCACCTTCACGAATACCGGAAGCTCGGCGGTGACCGTCACCGGCGCCTCGATCAGCGGAGGTGCCGCGGCTGACTACGCCATCACCACCCCGCCCGCCACCGGCACCCTGGCACCCGGGGCATCGGTGACGGTCAAGGTGGCGTTCAATCCCACGGCGGTGGGGGTGAAGAAGGCCTCGCTGAACCTGAACCTGGCGGGCGGGTCGGCCGCTACGGTGGCCCTGCGCGGGCTGGCGGTGGCGGGGACCGGTGGCTCGAACGAGCCATCGCTGCAGCGGATTCTCGACACGCTGGACATCGCCGTGGCCACCGGCGACCCCACCCCCGACAGCACCGACTTCCCCGAACCCGGCTTCGCGCTGGCCGGCGAGGAGGTCAGCCTGCAACGGTTCGTCAAGGCGGGTGATGGACCGGTGACCATCGAGTCGGTGGCCGCCTTCGGTGTGGCCAGCACGCCGGTCGTGCGGCTGGGCTTCTACGCCGCGGGCAGCGCAAGCGCGAAGACCGAGCTGGCCACGGTGGCGCCGGGCAATGCCCAGCAACTGTTGCCGCCGCTCAGCGGGATGCTGTCGTTCGATCCCGGCGGGGCGACGGTGGGCCTTTACACCATCTGGCCCAGCTTCGGCGACCGCGAGGTGTTCAGCGAGGATGCGCTCAACGGCTTCGAACCGGTCGAGCGCCGGCACCACGTCCGCGTCTACCAGCTGAAGGACGCCGCCGGGCTGGTGCAGGCCGACGCCTTCATCGTCGCGTTCGAGGAGTTTCCCGCCTCGTTCGACTTCAACGACCTGGTGTTCATCGTGCGCAACGTGAAGAGCGCCAGCCCCGGCGCGGCGCTGACCCTGGTCAACCAGGACGGGGTGCCCTTCGACGACCGGCTGGTCAGCAGCCGCCTGCTGGAGGAGACGACCGGCCAGCTGTTCCACAACCAGGTCAAGCTGCGGGTCCACGCCAGCGGGACCGCCGCCTTCACCGTCACCGGGTTGACGCTCAGCGGGCCGTTCACCCTGGTCAGCCCGCCCGCGCTGCCGTTGACCCTGGGGCCGGGCGCCTTCCAGGAGCTGACGGTGGATCTGTCGGCCACCGGCGGCTCCGGCAAGATCCTCACCGGGTCACTGAGCGTGGCCACCACCGGTGGCCCGGGCACGCGACAGGTGCAGCTGGCGGGCGCGCGCACCAAGGCCGAGGGGGGCAACGAGCCGAGTCTGGTCCAGGTGGTCAGCGCCTTCGGCTACCAGACCGCCATCCTGTTTCCGGGCCAGAACCTCAACCAGCAGGGCCGGGTGGTGGCGGTGGGCGAGGAGGTGCTGTCGAAGTACTGGCGCGCCAACCTGGCCGGGGCGCCGGTGGTGGTCAGGCAACTGGCCGCCTACCACAGCCGGCCGGCCAAGGCGGCGATTCGCAGGTTCGACAAGGGCTCGACCACCACCAGCACCATCGTCACCTCGGCCGGGCTGACCGCCCAGACGCTGCTGCCGTTCAAGGACGGGTCCACCACCGCGCTGGCGGTCGGCTCGTTCACCAACGACGGCGTGTTCGGTTTCAAGGTCGACGGCGAATCCAGCGACGACAGCCTCAACGATCAGACCAAGGACATGCAAAACGGCTGCCCCGGCCCCTGCGGCCACCACCTGCGCTTCTGGCCGGCGAAGGATCGGACCGGGGCGGTGATCCCGGGCAGCTACCTCATGGGGATGGACTACTCGGGCATCAACTACGACTACCAGGACAACGTCTACCTGATCAGCAACATCAAGCCCGAGTAGGTGCTCACGTTCCCTCGGGCCTGAGGACCACCGGTCCTCGAGTGGGGTCGGCGTCGACGGCGAAGCGTCCGCGGGCGAGCTTGCGGGCCGGGGTCCGGCTACCGGCCTGCTCGGAGGTGAGGGCGGCGGGATCCGTCCCGTCGGTCGTCGAGACCAGGTAAGTCAGCAGGGTCGCCGACCGGCGGCAGGCGGCCGATGGTGTCGCGAAGGTGAAGGTGCCTCTTTCCGTCGCCACCGGAAGGGGGCAGCTCGCTCGCGCCGATCGGTACTTGAGCACCCGGGTCGGGCCTTCGACCCACAGCTGCCCCGCCCGCACCTTGACCAGCACGTGATCGAGGTGAGCGGCGTACTCCGTGACGGGCACCGGCTCGAACGAGCCGCCGTCGTCGTCGAAGCCGTGCAGCTCGCGTACGGCCCACCCGCGCTGGGTGATGGCATCTTCGACGTAGTGATCGAGGACGTGAGCGCGACAGGCGGCGGATGTCTGCTCGGGCGGCGTCTCGTACTGCTTGACCCCTTTGCAGGCAGGCGCGTCGAAATAGATCGAGTAGGCCGGCCCGAACACGTCGAACCGGATGGCGAAGTCATCGCCCGCCGCGGCGGGGTTGATCCCCGATTCGCCGCAACGAGCTCCGAGGTAGCCCTGCTTCTGTAGGCGGGCGATGGCCGCCGGGTCGCAGACGTCGAACGGAAATATGAAAAAATCGGGAGGCGCGCCCAGGCGCTGGAGCATCACCGCCCCGGCCACGTCGATCTCTTGCAGAAAATCGATCGACCGGCGAGCCGTCGGATTGCACGACTCGGCCAGCTTGTGGTCATTGGTCATGCAGGGGTGGCTCCACGAATGGCTGAACACCTCGTGTCCGTGCGCCACCAGCTGCCGCACCTTGTTCCACCGCTTCTTGCTCTCGCAGACCCCGGCGATCACGCCGAACCCGGCGTGCAGCCCCCGCCTGGCCAGCTCCGGGTCGGCGTGGCTGAAAACACCCTCCACCCCGTCGGAGCAGACATCGTCGTGGATGAGGCTGTAGGCCGCCGCCGCGTCCCCGCGCCAGCTGGCCACCCCCTCGACCTTGAAGAAGGCGCCGGCAGCCGGCCCCTTTCCCCCGCGACATCCGCCGGCCAGCAAGACCAGGGAGGCGGCGAGGACGGCCCCAGAAACCGCCGCGCGACCGGGCACCCGCGCTGTTTTCACTTCACCCGAAAACTGAACCTGAACGCGGACTTGTGCAAGACTGACGTGAGGTTTCGAGGAATTCGGTCGCACCCTCACCAGCCGCCTCGTGCCGGGCAGATCGTCGTCGACGAAGGCGTGGATCTACCCGAGGGCACCCAGGTGAAACTGACCTTGGTCGATGACGCCGATGAGCTCGACGACGAGGATCGCGCACGGCTGCACGCGGCTCTCGACGCGTCACTGCCAACGACCGGGAGGAGACTCACGCGGCAGTGTGCGGCCGCAGCTTCGTCCAGCAGTGGCCGCAGAGGGTCGCCGCACGCATGATGATGTTCGCGCAGGAGGGGCAGGTGCGAACGTCCGGTGCCGATCCCACCGCGAGCATCTTCATCATCTCGGCCCAGGATCCCTTCAACCCCTCCGAGGCCGGCGTGCGCGCAAGCTCGCCATCGACGCTGGCAATGAGCAGGCGCAGCCGCGCGGTCTCGGCATCCGAGAGCTGGGTGTGAACTTCGAGATTCGTGTTCTTCATTGTGATTCCTCCCGGTAGATCTGTCTCTTACCGCCCCGACGTACGGTCCACCATTAGGTTGTTCGAGCACGGGTCGTCGAAATAACGGCCTGATCGACCAATGACGCGGTCGCCGTCGATGACCGGGAAGGATCGCGCAGAAATCGACGCCACGATCCCGGGCTGTAACGGTCTTGCGCGGCGCCACCGGGATGATCGCAATGCGAATGCTGGCTCGCTGGGCATTTTCGTCCTGGCACGACTCTTGATGTGAGGCGTTTGGCGGAATTTCCGCAAATGTCAGATCGGAGAATTCAAATGAGGACGAGTATGAGCAAGACAACCGAGACAAAACGACGCCACAGGTGCGGGGCGTCCCTGCGTGGGTCCTTCATCCCGGCTCTGCTCTTCGGGTTGGGGCTTCCAGCAGCCGCGTACGCGCAGACGCAGACCGACGTGCCCCTGGGGCAAGGCACGCCACCGGCACAGCTGCCACCGCCACGCTCGGACCACGATCCGCAACCGATGGTGCCTGCCCCGACGGTGCCCATCACGGGCGTCACCAGCCAGGCCGGAACCGGAGGGACTCAGGCCTATGGACGAGCAGGCGTGCTGGAGCTGGGCGGTTCGGCCGGATTCTCGGCTGCCAGTAGCTACAGCCGTTTCGAGCTGTCGCCATCGGTCGGCCTGTTCGCGATGGACAACCTGCAGCTGTCCTTGATCACCGGTCTCAGCCATTTTCGGATCGGAGCCAGCAACGGAGGGGACCGTGTCTCGGCCACCGAAGTCAAGGCGCTGTTCGAGCCGAGCCTGCACATCCCCTTCTCGCAGGTGGCGTTCGGGTTCGTGGGGCTGGGCGCAGGATTGAACTACATAACGGGTCACGATGCCGGTTTCGCACTCCAGCCTCGGATCGGTCTGAACTTCCTCATCGGGCGCTCTGGCGTGTTGACCCCGGCTTTCAACGTCAACTACTCGACGGTGCACGCTCTTCGCACCCAGGCCGGAACCATCCTGGCCGTCCAGACGTCGTACGGCATGAATATCGGCTACACGGTCATGTGGTAGCCCTCCGCTGCAGCGCTGAGGGTCGGTCACAGCTCCCCGTATCCTCACGCACACCCAACAACTCCAGCCGGGGAACGCCTCGGCTGGAGTTTCTTGCTATCTGGGCCGACCGCCCCGACCGCCCCGACCGCCCCGACCGCCGCGCACCGATTGGTAGGGTGGGAGCGACATCGACTTGCGGTTGCGCGTTCGGGGGGCGCAGCCGACCAAGGGGCCGCCCGGCCACTGGCACGAAGCCTGCTGACTCCACCCACATGAGTGACGCCGGCGTGAACGATCCGGACCAGGCACACCGTCGCGCGTTGCTGAGCGAACGCCTCGCAGCGGTCGGAAGCCTCGCCGAGGGACTGTCACACGAGGTGCACAACCCGCTCAACTGCGCGCTCTTGCAACTGGCCGTGCTCCAGCGGCGGCTCGAGCAGCCGGACTGCCAGCCCGCCACTCTGCAGCCGGTGACGGAGCTGGTGGAGCAGGCGCTCCGCCGCCTGGAGCTGCTGTTCAACGATTTCGTCTCCCTGGTGCAGCCGCGACCCTGGCGGCGGGTCCCGCTGACGGCGGGCGATCGCTGTCAGGCGGTCGTGACCCTGTCAGGCGCCGAGACGGACGGAACCGGGGTCCGGGTTGCCGTCGACCTGGTTCTGGAGCTGCCGCCCGTGGACGGTCGGCTCAACCGGCTGCTGGAAGGCTTGTGGCCGGGCGTGCTGGACACGGGCTCGAGCGACGAGAGGCTGGTGTTGTGGGCCCGGCAGCCCGGACCTCCGCCATGAGGCGGTTGTCCAGGTCGTGGCATCGAAGTTGCTGAGATGGGGTGCAGCTGCTTTGCAGAGGAAAGGAAATGGGAGTGTCATGACGTCACGAACTGTTTTGCCAATGTTCTTGCTATTCACCGGACTGGGGGCCTGTGCCACGACGGTTCCGCAACAGCAAAACGCCGAGGGGCCGGCGGCCGCGATCCGATCGGCCGAGGAAGTGGGCGCCGACCGCGTCCCCCAGGCTGCGCTGCGGTTGCAGCTGGCGAAGGAGCAGCTGGAACACGCCCGGACGATGACGTCCGACGAGCAACGGCCCGAGGCTGCCCGGATGCTGATGCGCTCGCAGGCGGACGCCGAGCTGGCCCTGGCGCTCGCCCGCAGCAGCCTGGCCCGCGCGGAGGCGAACAAGGCCAAGGAGAAGGCCATGAAGATTCAGGGGACGGACAGGTGGATGCGATGAGTGGGCGCTTCAGTGAGGACAAGCAGATGAAAACGATCAATCGAATTGGTTTCTGGATCTGGACGCGGCTGTGGCCGCTGGTGGTTCTCTCCGGTTGCGCGACCGCGCCGCCAGCGGAGCTGGTTGGTGCCCGGGCGAAGTACGCCCAGGTCGCCGCCAGCCCCAACGGCAAGGCCGCCCCGGTCGAGCTCCACAAGGCACAGGTCGCCCTGGATGTCGCCGAGCAGTCCTTCAGCGCCCACGAGCAGTCCGAAACCCGCGACCTGGCCTACGTGGCGGAGCGCAAGGCAGAGACCGCCGAGGCGGCCGGGTCCACCGCTCTGGCAGAGGCCGAGCGGCACGCCGCCGACGCGGCCTACGACAAGAAGCAGGGGCAGCTGCTCGAGGGCGCCAAGAACGATCTGGGCGCGACCAGGGAGAAGCTGGCCGAATCCGGCCGCGCGCAGCAGGCCATGGCCACCGATCTGAACACCGAGCGCGCCGCCCGCGCGGAGGCGGACAGCAAGGCAGCCGCATCCAGTCGGGAGGCTGCGGCGGCGAAGGAATCGCTGATGAAGCTGGCGGCCAAGGAGGAGCAGCGGGGCCTGGTGATAACCCTCTCGGGCAGCGTGCTGTTCGCGACCAACCAGGCGGCCCTTCTTCCAGGGGCTCAGACCCGCCTGGATGATGTCGCCGGCGCCCTGCTCGAGGCCAAGGAGCGCAGCGTGCTGGTGGAAGGGCACACCGATTCCCGCGGCACCCGCGACGCGAACCTGGCGCTGTCGCAGCGGAGGGCCGAGGCCGTGCGCTCGTACCTGGTCGCTCGGGGCTATCCGGCCGGTAAGATCGAGGCGCGGGGCATCGGAGAAGAGCGCCCGGTGGAGGAAAACGGAACCACCGAGGGGCGGGCGAACAACCGCCGCGTCGAGATCGTCATCGAGCGGCCGTCCCACTCCAGCTTGCCCTGATCGGACGCACGGGCGGGCACGCCAGCGATGCTCCGTGCCCGCCCGCGGGGGCGCCCTCGATCGCGCAGATTCTTGGGTCGGGCTCGTCGCAGTACGCATCCCTGCGCGAAAGGGCTCGCTCCCGCCCCGGACGCCGAGGCTGGTACAGACGTTGCACAGTCGCCGTCGCAGAGGTCACTACCTTGAAAACCACACATCTTCTGTCCCTCGGTCTGGTGCTCGTCGGATCAACTGCCCTCGGCGCGGAGGCGGCCGGGCAGACCGCAGCTTCGGCGCCGGCGGTGGTGCAAGTCGCTCCCAACCCTGGCGCCCATCTACACGACGGCTTCTACCTGCGCCTGGCCACTGGCTTCGGCGCGTACAACGAGTCCATCCGGCAGTCAGGAGCCGATCTGGAGAGCACGGTGTCCGGCATCGCGAGCGCCGGAGAATTCGCCCTGGGAGGCGCGGTCCGGCCCGGCCTCATCTTCGGCGGTGGGATCTGGAGCTCCGGAGTTCTCGCGTCCGATCGCAGTCTGCGAGGCACCCCGCCTCCTGCCGATGTGATCGACGGGCGCGGCGAGTTCACGCTGGTGGGGCCGTTCTTCGACCATTACTTCGATCCCGCAGGGGGCCTGCACGTGCAGGGTGCCATCGGGCTGGCCACCATCCGTGGCCTCGGCATCGACTCGGGCAGGTTCGACAGGAACACCCTCTCGGTGGGCGGCGGTGTGATGTTTGGCTTCGGCTACGATTGGTGGGCTTCGCAGGAGTGGAGCCTGGGCATCCTTGGGCGGCTCGCCGTCGGATACACCGGCCAGGAGGACGACGCCTCCGGCACCAGGTGGTACCACGCGGTCGGCGGCACACCCTCCGTGCTCTTCACGGCGACCTACAACTGACCGGGTTCGCTTCCCCTCTATTGACCGTGGGGCACGTCGTTGCCCACCGGGTGCAGCTTCGACGGAGGGGAAGCAGCCGGGCTCCGGCTGATGGGCAGGATACCGGCCATGTCGCCGATGACGTTGATCAGCTCGGTACTCGAGGGAACGACGATCTTGGTGTTGGAGGCGAGGGCCGTCTCCACGGCGATGAGCCTGCGCAGAAGCTGTGCGTTTCCCACGAAATACCGGTCGGCCGCCTCGTTCACGAGCTGGATGGCCAGCGCCTCGCCTTCCGCCTCCAGGATCTTCGCCTGCTTGATCCCCTCGGCCTTCTTGATCTCGGCCCGGCGGGCGCCGTCCGCCATCGTCTCGGTGGCGGTGGCGAAATCGACGGCGGCCACCTTTTCGTTCTCGGCCTTGACCACCTTGTTCATCGTCTCCTGAACGTCCTCCGGGGGATCGATCTCCTTCAGCTCGGTCCTCACGATCTCGATACCCCAGTGAGTGGTCTCTTCGCGCATCGTCCGCTGCAGCTCGCTGTTTATCTTCCCTCGTTCGCTGTTTGCAGACTTCAGGGTCAAGGTCCCGATGATGTTGCGCAAGGTGGTCCTCGCGAGGTTCACCATCTGATACCGGTAGTCGAAGACGTGGTATTGCGAGCTCTTCACACTCTCCTCGTCGGCCTTGACCTTGAAGTACACCTGGGCGTCCACCCGGGCATTCAGCTTGTCGCTGGTGATTATCTCCTGCGGTTCCGCGTTGACCATCACCTCCGTGATGTTGACCAGATACATCCGGTCGATGAACGGAATTATCCAGTTGAAGCCCGGCATCGCCAGCCGGCGGTACTTGCCGAGCCTTTCGACGAGCCCCCGACCGGTTGGCCTCACCACCCGGATGCCGGCCAAAAAGACCAGCACGAGCGCGGCCAGGCTGGCGTAGATCCACTGCATGATGTGTCCTCCTGAGGCAGCCGAGGCCACCCCTCGATAGCGTATGGGCTGCCATCGGCGGGACCACCATGAGGGACTTTGAGGCAGATGCGTCGAAAAAACCGGTCGATGACCACCCATCCATGCGTCGGCTTTTTCGACGCCCGCGATGCAAACTACCGAATGGCCCAACCGGGGAGAGGTCCGTATACAAGAGGCCGACGTGAGCGCTGACGGAGACGGCATGCATGAGGAACAACAACCGGCGAGCCGGGAGACTGCTGCCGTGAACCAGCCAGAGAAGACCCTCCAGAGGTTCTTCATCGCGGGGGTGGGCGCCTCGGCAGGCGGTCTGGAAGCGCTGGGCGAGCTGGTCGGGAATGTTCCCCGCGACGGCATGGCGTTCGTGGTGGTGCAGCATCTGGCCCCGCAACACGAGAGCCTGCTCGCCCAGTTGCTGTCGCGAACCACGAAGCTCGCGGTGCTCACCGCGGCCGATGGCATGGTTGTCGAACCGAACCACCTCTACGTGATACCGCCCAACTCCGATATCGCGATCATGCAGGGGATCCTCCGCCTCATCAGCCC
>JBKPRZ010000479.1:0-3637 GCA_046734815.1 Myxococcota bacterium
GAATGGTCTCGTGGGCTCGGAGATGTGTATAAGAGACAGGGTCGAGGCCGAGGGTCAAGAGGTCGTCTACCTGGCCTGGCCGACGGTCGCGGTCGGACACGATGACGAGCTGGCCGTCATGGTCATGGATCTGCTCATGAGCGACGCGAGCGCGGGCCTCCTCAACAGCGAGCTGGTGTTGCCGCAGAAGCTCCCCGCCGCCGTCTCCTCGGTGCGATCCAGGGCCGAGGCCGGTGCCTGGATGGTGATCGGCACGGCCCGGACCGGCCAGAAGGTCGAGGAGATCGAGCGGTTGCTCCTCGCGACGGTGGCCAAGCTCAAGGCCGGAGCCTTCGACGAGCGGGAGGTGGCGGCGGCCGTCCTGAACGAGGAGATCCGGCACAAACGTGGTCTCGAGGACAAAGATCGGCGCGCCAGCTGGATGATGAGCGCCTTCACCAACGCCGAGCCCTGGGGCCGGGTGGTCGGTCGGGAACAGCGCCTGCGGGGCTTGACCAAGGCCGACATCGTCCGGGTGGCCAATCGCTATCTGGGCGACGATTTCGCGTCCGTCTACCGGCGCAAGGGCACCCTGGAACGCGCCAAGATTCCGAAGCCCGCGATCAGCGCGGTGAAGATGGACCCCAGCCGGCGAAGCGCGTTCGCCCGACAGATGGTGGGCGAGGTGGTCCGGCCCATCGAGCCCCGGTGGCTCGAGGAGGGGTCCGATTACCGCCGCGCCACGCTTTCGTCGGGGCCGCTCATCGTCACCCCCAACCCCTACAACGATCTCTTCGCCCTCACCTATCGCTTCGAGACCGGTCATCGGCGGACGCCGCTGCTGTGCTTCGCCACCGAGGTCCAGCAATCGGCCGGCGCGGGCGCGCTCTCGGCGGCCGAGTTGCAACGACGGCTGTATGCCCTCGGGGCCACGGTGAGCGTCTCCTGCGGAGCGGACGAGACCAGCATCATGATCGAGGGCATCGATCGCCACATGGAGGAGACGTTGGCCCTGGCCCGGTCCTGGTTCGGTCAGGCGCGGTTTTCCGACCAGGACGTCGCCACTCGACTGGCAACGGTGAAGACCGCCCGGCAAAACGCGCTGGAGGATCCCCGCTCGGCCGCGGGGGCGCTCAGCGCCTTCGCGCAGCTCGGCGCGGACAGCCCCTATCTCACCGAGCCGACCAACGCCACGCTGGAGAAGGCCACGACCGAGCAATTGCAGCGGCTGCTGGCCTCGCTGCCCGACCAGAGCCACCACACCCTGTATTTCGGACCGCGGCCGCTGGCCCAGGCGCGCCGCGCGGTCGTGTTCGGGACGGGCCAGCACCGGCTGCCCCCGCGCCCGCCCGTCCGTCTGGTCAAGCCGCGCAAGCCCACCCTCTGGCTGCTCGACCGCCAGCTGGCGCAGGCGCAGATCTCGATGATGTTCCCGGCGCCCCCGTCGAGACACGCCGACCTCGGCCGGTGGTTCGCCTTGAGCCAATACGTGGGCGGAGGAATGCAATCCCTGCTCTTCCGGGAGATCCGGGAGGCGAGGGGACTGGCCTATTCCGTTCAGGGGGGATACAGCACCAGCATCCGGCCCCGCGACGACAGCGGCTTTTCGGGCTACATCGCGACCCAGCCCGACAAGGCTCGAGACGCGATCACGAGCTACATCGACGTTCTGCGGGACGCGCCGGTGCTGCCCGAAAGCCTGGCGACGACAAAGGCGAACCTGGAAGCGCGCCTGGCCAGCCAGCGGTTCGCCCGGCGTCGGATCCCGGGCATCGTCGACGCGTGGGAACAGCAGGGCGATCTCCGCGATCCACGGCCCCGGGTCAAGCGCGACATCGAGGCACTGCTGCCCGGGACCGTGCGCCGCATGTTGTCCACGGCGATCCACAGGCCGTTCACCATCGGGCTCACGGCGGAGAAGTCTCGCCTCGACCTCGAAGCCCTGGGCAAGCTGGCCACGATCAAGGAGGTGGCCGTCACCGATCTCTTCAGTTACGCAGCTCGCCCTGCCCAGAACGACAACGCCGCCGGGAGGCCCCCCTCGACCGGGACCAACTCTGCCGCCGCCGGCGGCCCCTGAGCGGGCGGGCTGGGATCGTCACTCCACCTGGAGGCGTCGCGGGGAGCGAGTCGCGACTCAAGTGTCCGATAGACGCGATTCTACTCACTTGCCGTCCTACCCCGCCCCTCCGGGCGGCTCCGCGGCACGCGCGGGGCGGGGTGTAACCAATGCGACACCAGCAGGACGATCGCGGTCATCCCGGCGGCGCGTGCGCACGATCGGCGCGAGCCCATGCCAGAGACCCTTCGCGACCTTTGCATGCGGGTGGTGACAGTCACCCCGCCCGGGACGGCTTCGATCCGGCGGGGTCAGGGAGGCGTGCCGAGGTCGCCCTCGACGCAAGGGTCGCTGCCCCAGTAGCGGAAGAAGAACTGCTCGCCCGAGATGGTCGTGAACGTGAACTCGTCGACCTTCCCGCTGCGCGCGAACTCGCGGTCGTACCGGCGCGCGACCGTCGGCAGGTCGCCGCTTTTCGCCTCCACATAGACGACGCCGTCCCGGACCATGCTCGACATCGAATACGTGGCGTTGCCGCCGCCGGTCCACAGATCGCCACCATGTTCGAGGGGGAAACAGACCACGCTGGACGTCTCCCATCCCTCGGGCCCGCGCCTGAAGACCCGCTCGTTGATGGAAAGGTCGCTGCAAGCGCTCAGCCCCGCGCCTGCCGCCAGCAAGAACCCGAAGCGATGAGGGATCGCGAATCCTGTCGTCATGGTCGGATCAACGATCGCGAAGGAGATTCCTGGCCAGGCCAGCCACCGCGATCGTGGTGGCAGTCACACGGGGACGGGCTCCTTCAAGTGATGTTGATGACCAGACATCCCCGTTCGAGGAGCACTCCGGCGCTGAAGGCATCCGGTGCGTACAGAAAATACGTCAGCTCCGCGAAGCCCAGGGGAAAGCTCGTCGGAATCACGTGATCGGCGCTCACATAGTACGGGCTGGCCGAAGTGTTGAGCACACCCAGGTCTACCTGGCGTACGCCCAGAGGCGCCCGCGCGGCCAGAACGGCCAGCCCCGGCTCGGCCAGGCAGCCCGCCTGCGACCAGCCGTAGCAGAGCGCCAGGTTGGCGCTGCTGTACGGCCACGGGTCGGGGTTCATGATGCCGAAGCTCCATGGGAAGTTCGATCCGCGCTTGGCCGCCCCCCAGCCGACCTGGGTGAAGAACGGCGAGTGCGCGGTTTTGCCACTCAGCTTGCGGATCAACTCCTCCCTGGACAGCGTCACCACCGACATCCTTCGCCGCCGGAGCTGCTTCTCCCTCTGGCGCGCCTCCTCCAGGATCCGGTCCGCCTGCGCCGCAAGTACCCGGGGGCTGGAACGCCGCTTCTTCTTGGCCATCGCTCCTTGAACGCGCCGGGGACCAGATGTTCTTGTGGCCCTCGGCGATCAGGCCCTCGCCGCCGAGGACCCCATCCTTGGACCAGGTGGTGGGCTGGCGGGACCATAGCGCCACGTAGCCCGCGCCCTTGCGGCCGAAGGTCCAGCCCTGTCCTGCACGACCTCGTCGAAGGCGGCCCGCCGGAACAGCGCCACGGTGTGAGGGGCAAAGGTCTCCTCCGACGGCGCCGGCGACGGGCAACTCCCCCACG
>JBKPRZ010000480.1:0-14435 GCA_046734815.1 Myxococcota bacterium
GTGTCGCACCAGACCGCGGGCGCGGGGCAATCGGAGGCTGGCGCCGCGTCGGCGGCCGCCGCGGCATCAAGCGACGGCGGCCCGGCGGGCGGAGGCTGCGCCGGCGGCGATGCGGGCGGACCCGGTGCCGACCCGGCTTCACCGCAGCCGCCGAGCGCAACGACCGCAGCCGCGCAAAACGCGCGCACGCGTGACGCCATGGCGCGCAGACAGAGGTTCATCAGTGCCAAATGTCGGCACCGGCCTGGCCTTGTCGGAAAATGTGCCCGGGCGCAACTGGAACGATGCGATGCGGGCGGCAGGGCATATACTCGCGGGCGGGTAAGCCGTCCGCCGCGCGCGTCGATGGCGGCCAGGGAGGTCAACAACGATGAAGCTCTACATGCACCCCGTGTCCAACGCGAGCCGGCCGGTCCGGCTGTTCATTGCCGAGAACAAGATCCCCTGCGAGGAGCAGATGGTGGATCTGATGACCGGCGAGCACTACAAGGAGCCTTACGCCTCGATCAACCCGAACCGGATGGTCCCGCTGCTGGAGGACGGCGACCTGCGGCTGACCGAGAGCTCGGCCATCCTCAAGTACCTGGCCAGCAAATACGATCTGCCCAGCTACCCCAAGGATCTGAAGAAGCGGGCCAAGGTCGACGAGATGATGGACTGGTTCAACACCCAGTTCTACCGGGACTACGGCTACAACCTCACCTACCCGCAGCTGTACCCGCACCACAAGCGGCCCAGCGACGAGATCCAGAGCGGCACCATCGCCTGGGGCCAGGAGCGCGCCCGCGGCTGGTTCAAGATCCTGAACGACTACTGGATCGGGCCCAGCAAGCCGTATCTGTGCGGCGACCAGATCACCATCGCCGACTACTTCGGCTGCTGTCTGGCGACCCTGGGCGAGGTCATCCGCTGCGATTTTTCACCGTACCCCAACGTCGAGCGCTGGCTGAACAACATGCGCAAGCTGGACAGCTGGAAGGCGATCAACGAAGCGCACTACGGCTTCCAGAACATGGTCAAGGACCGCACCTTCCACTCGCTGTAGAGGACCGACATGATCAAGGGGCTGCACCACAACGCCTACCGCTGCCGTGATTCCGAGGAGACGCGGCGGTTCTACGAAGATTTCCTGGGGCTGCCCCTGGTCAACGCCTTCGAGATCAGCGAGACCAAGAGCGGGCGGCCCACCCACGTCTTGCACTCGTTCTACGCCATGGACGACGGGTCCTGCCTGGCGTTCTTCGAGGCGCCCGACCAGGCCTTCGAGTTCAAGGACCAGCACGATTACGACCTGCACATCGCGGTCGAGGTCAGCCGCGCCGACCTCGACCGCATGTTCGCCAAGGGCAAGCAGGCCGGGATCGAGACCCGCGGCATCTCCGATCACGGGTTCATCGATTCGATCTACTTCCGCGACCCCAACGGCTACGTCATCGAGCTGACCGCCAAGCGCCCCGACCACGACCAGGCCGTGGCGGGGGCGCGGACCACCGCCCACGACCAGCTGGCGCGCTGGCAGACCGGCAAGGCCGCCCGGGGCACGCCCTGATCAGGCGCCCTCGTCGAAGCTGACGTCGGCGATCCAGTTGCGCTGGCGGCGGGCCAGGCGGTTGTCGGTGCCCTCGCCGTCGAAGTTGCTGGAGGACCGCTGCAGCAGGGCCGGGTCCAGTCCCTCGAACGCGTTCACGCTGACCAGCGCGTACAGGCGCCCGTCGATCAGGCTGGTGACCACCGGCACCACGCCGCAGGTGCCGCAGACGTGGAAGTCCGCCGTCTTGGTGCCGAAGGCGTAGCGCGTGCGAAGCACCGGCTCGCGCACCGTCACCCGCAGCGACCCGCCGGGACAGGACGTCCACACGCCCCCGTGCTTGAGGCAGAAGCTGCAGCCGCAGGCGCGGGCGGGGATCTCGGTGGGCTCGGGTTTCCAGTCCAGGGTGAACGAGATGTTGGCGCAGTGACAGCGGCCGGTGATCAACATGGACGGTGTCCGGTGTGCGGGTCCGGGTGCTCGGGCTGCATCGAAGCTCCTCAGGGTGCCGAGGCCTTGGCGCCCTCGGTGTCGTGGGGCTTGCGCGGGCGTGCCGGCGCCGGGGCGGGGTGGGCGTTCGGGGTGGGGGGCGCGGTCAGGTTCGCGCCAGCGGCGGCGATCACCGAGATCAGGCCGCGGATGCCGTCGGCCAGCGCGCCCTCGGGCAAGGTCGAGGCGAAGGTGAAGGGCACGGTCATCTCCAGCTCGGCGCGCTCGGCTTCGCCGGCCGGCGGGATCGAGCTGCCCCGCAGCTGCATCTGCGTGCCCTCGAAGCGCGCGTCCAGCGCCAGGTCCCAGGGCCCCTTCCCGGTCTGCACCACCCCCGCCGCCCACAGGCTGGCCCCGCGATCGATGCGCTCGAGCGCCGCCGCCAAGGTCCCCTGCGGCCGGGCGTCGCCGCCGGCGAACAGCTTCTTCTGCTCGGTCGGACCCCAGGCGCCGTCGGAGGCGACCACGGTCTTGTCGTCGACGGCCTGGAACTTCAGCGGGCGCGGCGCCAGGCCCTCGATCTCGAAGCGCACCGGCGCCTTCTCGCTGGAGAACCGCACCTTCAGCCGGTCGCTGCCCAGGAAGCCCACCAGGCAATAGAGGTTGCGCGGGTCGGTCACGCCGGGGGCGCGCACCACCATCAGGCGCGTGCCGCCGTCGCGGGCGATGATCAGGGCGGAGGCGCGCTCGACCAGGATCTGGCACTTCTCCAGCGCGGCGGCGCGCCGGCCGGGCTCGCCCCCGCTGCGCGCGAGCAGCTGCTGCAGCACCGTGGTGTCCGACAGCGCGACCACCAGGTTGGCGTCGGCGGGGATGAAGCCTTCCAGGTCGTGGCGCCGGCGCAGCGGCGTGGCCTCGGGCGGTCGCGGCGCCGGGCCGTCGAGCGCGGCGGCCTTGCCCCGACGGAACAGACCCGCCACCTGGCGACCGGCCGGCCGCGGCCCCAGGCTGCTGAAGGCCACCGCCAGCACCAGCAAGCCGACCGCCAGACTGCGCAGGCCGAAGCGATTGAAGGGAGCCGCCGACGGGCCCTCGCCGGCCAGCCGCTTGCGCTCGGCCAGGAAGTGCCAGACGAACGGCAGCAATGGAAAGACGGCCAGCGCCGCCGCGATCGCCAGCCACAACGGTCCGCCCAGCGCCCGCACCCCCGCGAAGGGAACCAGCGCGCACGCGATCGCCACGGGCAGGCAGACGATGAGCGGCCACGCCCCGAACCGCCGCCCGGTCGCACCCCCCAGAGAGGAAGAGGAATCCACGTACGCAGTATCCCCGCGCGGGGACCCCGCCAGCAACGCGGATCCAGCGCGAAACGCGGGAGTGAGCGCCGCTGCAGCGGCCCATGTGCACCCGGTGCGCGTCCCCCGGGCGGGGGACCCGGGGGGGTGGGTCGGGCGCGCACCGCTCTTTGCCGACGGGGCGGGCGAACCCATAGCAGACCGGCAGCGGTGGGGCCGAGCAAGGACGGAGACTGGAGCTGGCTGATCCTGGTGCTGGCCCTGTTCGGGGTGGCGGCCGTACCGGGGGTGGCGCGCAATCAGACCTGCGCGCCCGAGGGCGGCGGCGCGGTCGCCTCGGCATCGGCACCGGCCACCACCGGACCGCAGACGCCACGAGACACGGCCTTCGCGTTGCTGTGCGCGGCCGGGGGGATGCCTCCCCGAGGTACCGCCTGGGCATCGTCCGGCCCCGGCTCGTGTCAACCGCCCGACGATGCAGTGCGATCGCTCCGAGCCTTGATCGTGACCGTGCCCGATCCGGAGCGGACCCGTCTGGGGTTGTATTTCGATCAGACCGTGGACGCGGTGATGGCGGCGGCCGCGCGGAGCGGCTTTCTGCTCGACCGGTTCTCCTTGCCCTGGCGGAGCCGGACACACGCGCCCGCCGCCGACGGCCCGGGTGGTCCGGGGTTCCTGGTGTTCCGTCGCAGTGAATCGGAAATCTCGCCACCCGGATCCGGAATCTCACAACCCGAGCTGCTGCTGGTGGCGCTGGTGGGCGAATCGCCGGTTTCCGGCGTCGATCGGAGCTCACTGGCGGTGGCCATCGACGTTGCCAACCGGGTCTTGCCTCCGCCAGCAGCGGCCGCGCGAAGAGCGACCACCCCCCGACAAGTAAGCGGCAGCCTGCTGGTGCTGGGCCCCTTCTTCTCGGGGACGGCGCCCTCGCTGGCCCAGGGGCTGCGCGGGCAGCCACGGCCCGTCCAGGTCATCACCGGCTCGGCCAGCAACGCCGGCCTCGCCGAGATCTTCGGGCCGGGCGTGGTGACCCAGTTCTCGCGGACCGTGTCCACCGACGCCGACCTCCGGGCGATGGTCCTCGACGAGATCCACCGGCACAAGCCGGACGGCCGGGTGGCCGTGCTGGCCGAGTCCGACACCGGTTACGGGGATGCGTTCCAGGGTAGCGTCGAGACGACGGCCGGGCTCGCCTTCACGGTGTTTCGATTCCCGCTGCACGTGGGCCAGGTGCGGGTCGCCCGCGAGAAGCAGCAGCCGTCGGGCTCGTCGCGCTCGCCCGCCAACCTGCACGGGGCCCTGGAGCTGGACCTGGGCGGCGGACCCGGAGAAGCGCCGGACACGCCCCCCCAGCTGTCGGCGCTGTCGAGGATCGACACAGACCTGGTCATGCGCAAGACCCTGAGCGCGATCGCCCACGAAGGCTTCGACTACCTGCTGATCGCCGCGACCGACGTGACCGATGCGCTGTTTCTGGCCCGGGAGGCCCGCCGGCAGTGTCCGGGCGTGCAGCTCCTGACCTTCGGCGCGGATCAGCTGCTGACCCACCCGGATCTCAGGATGGACCTGTCCGGGATGCTGGTGGCGACCACCTATCCGCTGTCCCAGGCCGGCCTGCCGCTGCCGTCGGGCGTGCGGGGCAAGCACCGGCAGGGCTTCGCCAGCGAAACCGCCGAGGGGGTCTACAACGCCGCCATCGCCCTGCTGGCAGAGTCGGGCGCCACGCGCCGGACGTTCCTGCGCGACTACGTGCTGCCCGGGACGGGCAAGAAGGGGCCGGGGCTGTGGCTCACCATGGTCGCGAACGGTTCGTTTCACCCGCTGGCGGCGCGCGTCTCGCCCGCGCCGGACAACTATCGTACGGATGCGCCCGATTCTCCGGTGTGTGACGGCGGCGATTGCCGGCAGCCGGCGTCGCCGACCCGATTCGCCCACGCCGTGGCGGCCCTGTTCCTGCTGGCGGCGCTGGCGCACCTGGGGCTGTGGCTGTGGGCCCGCCGGCTGGTGCCGTCGGCGGGGCTGCCGCGCCAGGCCCGGCGGCGCCGCTGCGATCCGCGCCTGGTCTCGCTGTTCGTCCCGGCCCAGCTGCGGCTGCGCGCCGGCCAGGCGCTGTGCGAGGCGGCCCTGTTCCTGGCGCTGGGGCTCACCGGCGCCGTCTTCGTCGCCATCGCCCTGCTGTTCCACCAGCGCGACTGGCCCTGGTCCTCTTCCCTCTGGATCTGGGTGCCGGTCACCCTGGGCCTGCTGCTGGTCACGCGATCTGCGGCCCTGGATTCGTGGCGCGCCTTCCGCCGCACGCCGCGGCCGCAGGCCGTGCCCTGGCCAGCGGCCCGCGAGGCGCCGGTCCTCGCCCTGATGCTGCTGCTGATGTCCGTGCTGGCGGTCGCGGTGGGTGGGTGGATCGTTCACCTGGCGCGCCTCGATGACACCGCGCGGGTGCTGACGCTCGGTCGGCTGGCCGACCCGTTCGGGCTCAGCCCGCCGCTGCCGCTGGCCTATCTGGCGATGGGTCTTTACCTGTGGGCGCTGTGTGGCCTGCGCAGCGTGCGGCTGTCCGATCGCTTCCCCGTCCTGTCGCCCCTGCCCCCCAGCGCCAGCGACAGCGTCGGATTGCGCCGCCTGCTGCAGCCGCTGCACGACCTTCACGACGAGGAGGCCTGGGCCTTCGAGGTGGGCGTGGTGGTGCTGTTCGCCGCGCCCGGCGTGTACTTCTGGCGCCACATGTTGCCCACCTTCGAGGGGGGCGCCTACGACCGGCTGTTCAAGGCGTCGTTCCTGATCCTCTACGGCGCGGTGGTGTTCGCCTTCGCCCACTTCCTCAACCTGTCGCAGCGGCTGCTGACCGCCCTGCGCCGGCTGGCTCGCCATCCCATGGCGGCGGCGTACGAGCGGATATCCGTGAAGGTGGCGGGCTCGTTCGGGCTGCGCTTCCTGTCGCGCGTGCCGCAGGTCGAGGAACTGGAGATCTCCGCGCAGGTCGGCCGGGCCCTCGCCGGGCTGGCGCTCGCTGCCCGGCGCGACGACCCGACGGGCGCCATCGCCGCCGACGCCGCCCGCCTGTCGGGGGCGGCCGACCTCATGCAGCGCGCGCTGGAGCAGATCGACGGCCGCCCGCCCGCGCCCCCCTGCCCCGCCCGGCGCGAGCGCCGCGGCCACGTCGCCTTCTTCCGGGCCTCGCGGCTGGCGTTCTCGACCTTGAGCCGGGTCTGGGATCAGCGCGGCCGCGGCCTGGAGGCCAGCGATCTCGGCAAGGACCGCAACCTGATCGGCGCCCTCGAGCCGGGCGGCGGCCGGCAGGCTGTGCCCACGGCGGCGGCGCTGTGGAGCGCGGGCGTCTCCGGCAACACCTTCCTGTGGACGCGGGCGGCCGAGGACTTCGTCGCGGGGCGCCTGACCACCCTGGTCCACCAGGTGCTGGCGCAGCTGCGCGAGCTGATGGTGTTCGCGCTGGCTGGCGGGCTGCTGCTGGTGGTCGCGGTGATGTCCTATCCGTTTCACCCGCCCCGCTTCTTCACGGTGCTGTCGTGGGCGATGGTGCTGGCGGTGGTGGCCGGCGGGCTGCTGGTGATCGTGCGGCTCGAGCGCGACGAGATCCTGAGCCGCCTGGCCGGCACGACCCCCGGGCGCGTCAGCTTCCGGATGAACTTCATCAGCCAGCTGGTCCTGTACGTGCTGTTGCCGCTGACCGCCCTGGTGGCCACCCTGGTCCCCGAGGCGGGCGACGCCCTGTTCGGCTGGCTCGAGCCGATCCGCAAGGCGTTCCCGTAGACTCCGCCCCATGAACAGGAACGCTGGGCTCGCGAACAGGAAACGCTGCGCCTGGTCCGGAAGCGACCCGCTGTACGTCGCCTATCACGACGAGGAATGGGCCGTGCCCGTTCACGACGATCGCGTCCTTTTCGAGTTCCTCGTCCTCGAAGGTGCCCAGGCAGGGTTGAGCTGGAGCACGATCTTGCGCAAGAGAGACGCCTACCGACGCGCCTTCGACCGTTTCGACCCGCGCAAGGTGGCCCGCTATGACAGACGAAAGGTCGCGGCGCTGCTGGCCGATGCGGGGATCGTGCGCAACCGTGCAAAGATCGAATCGGCGATCAAGAACGCCCGGGCGTTTCTCGATGTGCAGTCGGAGTTCGGCAGCTTCCACGCCTACCAGTGGGGCTTCGTGGACGGCCGACCGATACAGAACCGCCGCCGAGCGATACGGGACATCCCCGCTCGCACCGCCCAGTCCGACGCCCTGAGCAAGGATCTGAAGAGCCGGGGCTTCTCCTTCGTCGGTTCGACAATCATCTATGCGCACATGCAGGCGGTCGGGATGGTCAACGACCACGTCGTCGACTGCTTTCGGCATCGGGAAATCGCCCGGCTCGCGGGCGTTGTCTGATAAGCCCTGGTGCGGGCGATGCTCGACCGGACCGGAATTGCGCTCTTGCTGCTCGTGGGCTGCGACGTCCGGCCGGGCAGCCGAGCGAACACCATCCCGGGCGAGCCGCTGTTCCGCCGGCCCGTGGTCCAGGCCTGCAATCCGAGGGCGGAGGCGCCCCGCAGGCCCCTGCGGCTGGTGACCTGGAACGTCGCCGTCGGCCGGGAGACTTCGATCGCACAGGTGGGCGCGGACCTGGTGAAGCTGGCGCCGGACGTCGTGCTGGTGCAGGAGCTCGACGTAGGCACCCGGCGCTCGGGAAACCTGGACCAGGCGCAGGTGCTGGGGGATGTGCTGGGCATGGCGCATGCGTACGCCGCCGCCATGGCCTGGGACGGCGGCTGGTTCGGCCAGGGGATCTTTTCCCGGTTCCCGATCTCCGACGTGCAGGTGCGGCGACTGGACCGCCCCGACCTCGCCCTCGAACCGCGCATCGGTGTGTCGGCCTGGCTGTGCGTCGGGGCGAGCCTCCTGCGCGTGGTCAGCTTTCATGGTGACAGCGACAGCGCCGAGATCGCCGCGCGCAATGCCGTCGAGGTGGTCCAGTGGGTGACGAGCGGGATCGGCGAAGGCGCGATCCTGGCCGGCGACTTCAATGCCGAATTCGATCGGCGCGGCCCGCAGGCCGCCCTGTCAGCGGGCCTGGTGGATGTCCTGGGCCCCTTCGACCCGGGCCCCACCTTCGGAGGCCGGCGCATCGACTTCATCTTCGCCGACGCCGGGCTGGCGAGGCAGGTGGTGACAGCCGGGATAGGCGGGAGCACCGCCAGCGATCATCGCCCTCTGGCCGTCGACTTCACCTTCCCCGCCCGCTGACTGAACGATCCGGGGGTCGCTAGGCGGGCGGAGCCGACCAACCCTCGCGCCCGCCCGCACCCGACCCGTTCTCCCGACCCGCTGCCCCCTCTCGCTCGGAAGCGGCGGCGTAGCCGGCCTGGCGCCGCCGCTCGATGGCGGCGGCCGAGAAGTCGCCGGCCCCGTCCACGTCGGTGTTGGTGATCTCGACGATGCGGATGGGCGCGGCGAACTTCTTGACCGTCTGGTAGCCGGGGTGCTGGACCAGCGGCCGCAGCTCGGGGTGCGTCTCCATCAGCCGGTCCAGCTCCTGCACCAGCTTGATGATCTCCGTGGTCTGCTGGGCGCGCACCAGATCCTTCTCCGCCTTGTTGCTGAAGGCCAGGGTCATCATGCGCGACACCACCTCGGGCAGGTTGCGCGGCAACGGCGCGGTCGAGGGGAACAGGTTGACCACGTACATGGTCTTGCCCGGGTCGGCGCTCTCCTGGAGCGCGGCGATGACCTTCGACAGCGGTGTGTTGTCGAACAGGCCGCCATCCCAGTAGGGCTGCTCGCCGCCCCCGTCCTCGGGCGGGGCCGCCGCCTCGGTGCGGGGGAAGCTGGGCGGCAGGCTGCCGCTGGCCACCACGTGCGACGGCGTGATCTGGATCTGCTTGCTGTCGAAGCGGTCGAGCTTGCCCGTGCTCAGGTTGGTCGCGGTCAGGATCAGGCGCGGCGCCTGCGCGCCCGGCTGCTGCTGGAAGTTGGCTGGCCCCAGCTTGCTGAAGTCCACCCGCCGCTCCAGCGTGAGCCGCAGCGGGAAGGTGTCGTAGAAGCTGGTCCAGACCGGCATGTTCACGTAGTCCATCCGGGGCACGAACATCCCCGGGTTCCCGAACAGCGACACCTGCCCGTTGATGGCGTCGAACGGGGGCGGCAAGCTGGGCGTGGTGAGGTCGCCCCACAGCTCGCGCAGGGCGACCCTGGCGTCGTCGTGCCGGGACCCGCACAGCACGCTCGCGTTGATGGCCCCGATGGAGACGCCCGAGACGACGTCCAGCCGGATACCACTGTCGAGCAACCACTCGATGACACCCAGCTCGAACGCCCCCAGCGCGCCGCCTCCCTGCAAGACCAGCCCCGTGATCATCGTGCACCTCCGGTGACAGAAGGCGGCCGATGCTAGCAGCGGGCATCGCCGGCAATAGTCCGGCAACCCTGCAAATCGCCAGGTGGAATGCGGCTACCGCGGCGCTCCTGATGTCAGCTTGGCCCCTGAACTGCTAAGGTGCGCCCCGTGCGCGTCGCCGAGCTGACAGGACTCCGACAGTTCAAGGTCCGCGAGGACGTCATCCCCGATCCCGGCCCCGGTGAGGTGCAGGTGGAGGTGCAGGCGGTCGGCATCTGCGGCTCCGATCTCCACGCCTACAACGAGGGCGGGATCGGCGACACCACCTGCGTCTACCCGCAGGTGCTGGGGCACGAGCCCGCCGGCGTGGTGGCCAGGCTGGGCGCCGGCGTCAGCGGCTGGTCGCGCGGCGACGCCGCCGCCTTCGAGCCGGCCCACTACTGTTATCACTGCGAGCTGTGCCTGCAGGGGCGCCACAACCTCTGCTCGCGCATCCGCTTTCTCTCCACCCCCGGCCACCCCGGGTTCTTCCGCGAGCGGGTGAACCTCCCCGTCGAGAACCTGCTCCGCCTGCCCGGCCAGCTGCCCCCGGTGGTGGCCACCTTGATCGAGCCGCTGTCGGTGGTGCTGCATTCGATGTCCTTCGTGCGCCCGCGGCTGGGTGAGACCGCCGCCGTGTTCGGGGCGGGCCCCATCGGCCTGCTCACCATCGCCGCGCTCAAGCGCGCGGGGGTCGAGCGGGTGTTCAGCATCGAGCCGGTCGCGGCCCGCCGCGAGCTGGCCCGGGCCATGGGCGCCGACGTGCAGCTGGCCACCACCCCGGCCGAGGCGGCGCGCGCGGTCCTGACCGACACCGGCAACCGCGGCGTCGATCTGGTGTTCGACTGCGCCGCCGCCGCCCAGACCGCCGACGCCAGCCTCGAGATGGCGGCCAACGGCGGGCGGGTGGTGTTCACCGCCATCCCGGCCGAACGCCGCATCTCGCATGACATCCATCTGTGGCGCCGCAAGGAGCTATCGGTCCACCAGGTCCGGCGCTCGAACCACAACGGACCGGCCGCGCGCGACCTGATCGCCCGCGAGACCCGCTTCTTCGCCCCCCTCATCACCCACAACCGCCCGCTGGAGGGGATCGGCGAGGCGTTCCGCATGCTCGCCGCCTACGAAGACGGAGTCGGGAAGGTCGTCATTCGACCCACTGCATCCTGACTCCAGAGCGCCGCGTTGCGCGGTATCTACATGAAAAGACAGGTGAATATACGCACTGTGTCTTCTCTGGATAGTCTCTAAATGCATCTTTTACTGTCGCCCGGGACATTTTGAGGCGACAGACACTGAGGTTGAGACCACTATCTCGATACAGTGTAGAAACAGGTCCGCTGCGACCGTGCGCGGCACGCTCCCGCCCGCCCGTCCCAGCCCCCGTTCCATCGTCCGTCCGGAGGTCCGCACATGGATACGAGCCGCTGGTCCCCCTTCGCTCGAGGCCCATCCGGAGGCGCCGCCGCGCTCTGCGCAGCTCTGCTTCTGGGCGTGAGCGCCGGCTGCATCGGCAGCATCGGCGAGGCGCTGGGCCCCGGGGCTCCCGGCGCAGGTAACCCGAACCTGCCGCCCGGCGTGGCGCCGCCCCTGCCCGACACCGCCCCGACCACCGGCCCCATCGCCAGCCTGCCGGGCGCCTCCAGCCGGTTCGCGCGTCTTTCGCACAAGCAGTGGGAAAACACCATGCGCGACCTGCTGGGGCTGGCGCAGACGCCCGGGCTGTCCAGACAATTCGTCAACGAGGGCGTGCGCACCAGCTTCGACACCGCCGGCGGCGACCTCGAGGTCTCCGGGCAGCTGTGGCAGGACTACAACAAGGCGGCAAACACGCTGGCCACCCAGATCGCCCGCGACGCCGCCAGGGTGAACGCGCTGATGCCGACCAACGCGCCCGCGGATCCCGAGGGCAAGGCCAAGGCGTTCATCACCTCGTTCGGGCTGCGCGCCTACCGCCGCCCGCTGACCGACGCCGAGGTGAACCAGCACCTGGCCCTGTACCGCCAGGGGCCCGAGATGATCGGCAGCGGCAACGCCCTGGCCGACGGGCTGGAGCTGGTGATCACCGCTCTGCTCAGCTCGCCGCATGTCCTGTACCGGACCGAGCTTTCCAGCACCGCGGTCAACGGCAAGGTGGCGCTGACCGACTACGAGATCGCCAGCCGGCTGTCCTACGGCCTGATCGACAGCATGCCCGACAAGGCGCTGTTCGACGCCGCCGGCGCCAGGCAGCTGCACACCCGTGACCAGGTGCTGGCCCACGCCCGCCGGCTGATCGATTCGCCGGCCGGCATCGCCACCCTGCGCGACCTGCACGAGCAGACCATCCGCGACATCGACCCGACCGAGCTGGTGCGCGACACCAAGCTGCACCCGCTGTTCAAGGCCGGCATGGGCGCGGACATGAAGGAGGAGGTGCTGGCCTTCGTCAACGAGGTCATCTACGGCCAGGGCAAAGGCGTCAGCGAGCTGCTGACCGCCTCGTGGACCATGGTCAACGCCAAGCTGGCGCCGCTTTACGGGGTGTCGGTGCCGGCCGGGTCGACCGGGTTCGTGAAGGTGAACCTGGACGGCAAGCAGCGGGCCGGCCTTTACACGCAGCTGGGCTTTCTGGCCCAGACCGCCACCGACTTCAATTCGCGGCCCATCAAGCGCGGCGTGCACCTGAGCGAGCACCTGCTGTGCAACAAGGTCCCGCCGCCTCCGCCCGAGGCCAACCAGACACCGGTGCCGATGGGCGCGGGCAAGACCAACCGCCAGGCCTTCGAAGGCGCCACCGAGGCGCCCGGCACGGTCTGCGCCGGCTGCCACGGCAAGCTGATCAACCCCCTGGGCTTCGCCTTCGAGCACTTCGACGGCCTGGGCCACTATCGCGACCAGGAGAACGGCCAGCCGGTCGACGCCGCCGCCACTTACGAGTTCGCCGAGGGCATCAAGAGCTACGACGGCCCGGTCCAGCTGATGAAGATCGTCTCCGAGGGGCGCCAGGCCCACGAGTGTTACGCGCGCCAGCTGTTCGAATACGTGTACGGACGGGCGGCCGACGACAGCGACGCCCCGCTGCTGACCGAGCTCGGCCGCCGATCCAGGCTGAAGGTGCCCATCAAGTCATTGCTGGTGGACCTGGTGTCCACCGACGCCTTCCTCAATCGTCTGCCCTGATCCGAATCCGCAGGAGAGCTCGACCATGGCGAAGCGAACCGCACCGATGGATCGTCGACTGTTCCTCCGCGGCGTGGGCGGGGTGGCCCTGGCCCTGCCGGCGCTGGAGACCTTCACCTCGCGGCGGGCGATGGCCCAGACCGCCAGCAAGGTCTACACCGCCTTCATGTGCGAGCAGAACGGCACCGTGCCCGAGCGCTTTTACCCGACCAGCCTGGGCCCGCTGACCGCCGGCACCATGATGGGCACCGCGGTGGAAGACCTGATCCCGCATGCGGCCGACCTGCTGGTGATGCGCGGGATGAGCTGGACCCACGGCAACAGCGTGGGCTGCGGGCACTCGTCGGGCTGCAACACCAGCCTCACGGCGTCCAAGGGCGTGGGCAGCGCCAACCGCTCGTTGCCCACCCGCGAGTCGGCCGACTACCGCATCGGCCAGCTGCTCAAGCGCGAGCCGTTGAACCTGTATTCGGGCAAGAAGGACTCGTACCTGGGTGACGCCTTCGCCTACGGCCCCGGCGGCAAGATCCGGCCCGCCGACAACAACCCCTACAACGTCTACGCACGGCTGACCGGGCTGGACCGGGCCATGACCGCCGACCCCAGCCTGGGGCCCAAGCTGGCCGCCCGCCAGAAGTCGATCAACGACGTGGTGCGCGCGCAGCTGAAGGACCTGCTCAAGCGCACCGACCTGAGCCAGGACGACCGCCGGCGGCTGGACCTGCACCTGTCGAACGTGCGCGATCTCGAGCTGACCATGACCCAGCCGACCACCCCCACCAGCGGGAACGCCGAGCTGGCCGCCACGGTCATGCGCCTGAAGGACAAGCCCGACACCAACCAGGTGATGGAGGACGCGACCAAGGCGATGCTGTCGATCATCGCGGTGGCCTTCGCCACCGATCAGACGCAGATCGCCACCCTGCAGGTCGGGGGCGGCAACTCGGGCATGCAGTACATGGTCGACGGCATGTTGACCCCGTCGCACCACTTCGTCTCGCACCACGTGCTCAGCGACGGCGAGAGCGGCACCCCCATCCCCAACGCGCTGGACCTGCACTTCAAGATCACCCGCATCCACTCGCGCTTCTTCCTGCACTTCGTCCAGCAGCTGAAGGCCTACAAGACGGTCGACGGGCGCCCGCTGCTGGACGCCACCGCCGCGGTCTGGATGAACTCGCTGTCCAACGGCCCGCCCCACGGGACCAACAACGTCCCCCACGTCATCGCCGGCACGGCGAATGGGTGGCTGAAGAAGGGCGTGTTCATCGACATCAGCGGCAACAAGAACAGCCTGTTCCTGAACACGATGATCACCGGCGCCCTGGGCGGCCGCGCCGCCGCCACCCCGGTGACGGACTTCGGGGATCCCGGGGTGCCCACCGGGTTGCTGGCGCCGATGATGGCGTAGCGGACAAGCTGGAGTTCCGTCCGGCTGGGCAGCTCTCCCAGCCGCCCGCCCGTGGGTCAACTCCGCGCAGGCGACGTTCGCGTCGGGCGGATCGACGTCCAGCGCGCCGCCACGCCAGGCGGCGGCGAGGTTACGGACGCCATGGGGCTCACCTGGTAGCGGTTGCCCCGGGGGCGTCGCCGCCCGTCGGTGGTCTCGCACGCAGCGAACGCGGAAGCGCCCCGGCCGCGGCGGCCTACCTC
>JBKPRZ010000481.1:0-5039 GCA_046734815.1 Myxococcota bacterium
GCGTCGGGACGGACGGCGTCTCCGGTGCCGGCGGTGCCGGCCGATCCACCAGTGCCGGCGGCTCCCGCTCCGGTTCCGCCGCTGCCGGCGATCCCGGCGGGGGCGCCGCCGCGACCGCCCGCGCCGCCCGTGCCGCCGGTCGCGCCGGTCTCGGACACGGGATCGCGGACGTAGGCCGGGCTGCAGGCCACGAGGCCGCCCGCCACCAGCAGGACGGCGGCGGTGCGCGAGCGGATCCGGTTTTCCATGGCGAGCTCCTGGGGGCCGAGAACGTCCGACGCCACCCACCCGACCGGCAACCAGGGCAGACCATAACCCGAAAACGTTCTCTCCCGGAAGCCCGCCCGGACGCCCGCCGGGTTTTTTACAGAGGGGGCACGGCGCCCGCCGCTCAGCGAATCGCGGCGTAGCCGACGGCCACGGCGTGGCCCTCGCGCAGGCGCGGGCTGCGGACCTCGGCGAAGCCGCCGTCGGTCAGGCCCACCGCCACCGGCAGGCGCTCCAGCCGGTCCGACCCCGCGCGGGTCAGCCACACCGCCGGCTGCTCGGTCCGGGGATCGGTCCCCACCGGCGCGAACAGAAGGGCGGCGGTCGGCACCCGCACCACCGGACCGTCGCTGGCGGTCTGGATCAGCAGCCCCGCGGTCATGCCCGGCCGCAGCTGCTCGCTGGTCGGGTCGATGCTGACCATCACCGGCAGCCGCCGGTCGGTCTCCGGTCCAGCCAGCGGCGCCACCCGGGTCACCCGCCCGGTCAGCGCCCGCCCGGGCAGGGCCGGGACCGAGAAGCGCACGGTCTGCCCGACCTGGACCGCGGCGCTATCCACCTCGGCGACCGAAGCGGCGATCTGCAGGGGCGTCGGATCGGCGCTCACCCGGAACAGGATCGCCCCCTCGCCGACCATCTGTCCCTCCTCCACCAGCCGCGCCAGCACCACCCCGTCGGCCGGCGCCCGCACCACGTGGGCGGCCAGGCGGCGACTGGCCAGGCGGTAGGCGGCCTCGCGCGCGTTCACCTCCGCGGCGGCGCTGGCCGCGCGGGCGCGCAGCACGTTCTCGGCGTCCACGTCGTCGTCGGTGTTCGAGCCGCGACCCATCTGCCGGTCCAGCCGGCCGACCTTCACCTCCGCCTCGAACGCCGCCGCCTCGGCCGCCACCACCCGCGCCTCGGCCCGCGCGAACTCGGCCTGCAGGCCCAGCGGATCGAAGCGGGCCAGGATCTGCCCGCGCGCCACCCGTTCCCCCGGCTTGACCACCACCTGCACGAGGCGCGCGGCCACCGGTTGCGAGACCACCGCGGTCTGCACCGGCTCGACCACGCCCGCGGCCCGCACGGTGCCGATCACCCGCCCGCTGGTCACCGGCGCGACCATCAGCAGCGGGGGCGCCGGCCGGGGCGCGCGCACATGTAGATCGATCGCGGTCCCCACCGCCACCAGCAGGCCCGCGGCCAGCAGAGCGAGCAGCCACAGCGAGTGCCGGCGATGCCAGGGAGGCAGCCGGGCCGGCAGGGCCAGGATCGGCGCGAGCTCGGGCGTCGCGACCCGGGAGGCGAGGGCATCGCTGTTGTTCATGCCGTCGGAAACAGCAGCCCCTGTGCCAGTGACGGGATGGCGCCGGACGCCGCCGGGCGTGTGTGTCCGGATGCAGCGCTTGCGGCGGGTGCTGTCGCGCGCGCAGCGATTGCGCGTTTCCCGATCCGGCGGTCGCATACCCCCACACCTGCCCCGACGGCCCTTGCCTTGCAGTGTGGTCTGGCCGTCCACCAAGGAGGACAGCCATGAAGAAGATCGAAGCCATCATCAAACCGTTCAAGCTCGACGATCTGAAAGACCGCCTGCGCGAGGTGGGCGTGCAGGGAATGACCGTGGCCGAGGTGAAAGGGTTCGGCCGCACCGCCGGCAAGAAGGAGGTCTACCGCGGATCGGCCTACGTCGTGGACTTCGTGCCCAAGGTCCAGGTGCAGGTGGTGGTGCAGGACGATCAGGCCAAGCAGGTGGTGGAGACCATCCTGGCGGTGGCCCGCACCGGCGAGATCGGCGACGGGAAGATCTTCATCAGCTCGATCGAGGACGCGATCCGCATCCGCACCGGGGAGCACGGCGCCGACGCGCTGTAAGCCGAGCCGTCGTCCCGACACGGGAGCCGCCATGAGGTTCATCCAGGCGACCGACTGTCCCGACGCCGCCGAGCCGGTGGGTCAGGCGCGCACCCTGCGGCCGACACCCGGCGGCGCGGGACTTGCGCGTGCGATGGGCTGCCGACGCAAGACCTGCGCGTTTTCCGCCGGCGACGGCGTCGGGCGGACTGCGAACGGGACGGCACGATCCTCGCAATCCGGTGTCTCATGACCTTCCGGATCGCTCTCTTGCTGGCCGCCCCGTTGATCTCGCCCGGCGCCTCCCCACGCCGGGCGTCCGATCCCGCTGCGACGCCCGGAGATCTGATCTGGATGGTCGGGCCCCGCGACGGGACCCCCATCAAGCCCCAGCCCCCGGTCAGCGAGAAGCTGCGGGCACGCGGACGCTCGCTGTACCAGGAACGGTGCGCGGTCTGCCACGGCGAGCGCGGCGACGGCAAGGCACCGCTGGCCGGCCGGATCCAGGTGCGGCCGACGGACTTCACCCGGGGCGTGTTCAAGCTGCGCTCGACGCCCACCGGATCTCTGCCGACGGACCTGGACCTGTTCGCCACCGTGACCCGCGGTGTCCACGGCACGCCCATGGTGCCCTGGTCGCAGCTGTCCGAGCCGGACCGCTGGGCGCTGGTCCTTCAGCTGAAGACCTTCTCGCACCGTTTCGTCGAGGAGCGGCCCGGCCCGGCGGTGCGCGTGCCGATCGCCCCGCGCGAGACCGACGACATCCGCGATCACGGCGAGCGGCTGTACGTGCGCCTGCGCTGCGGGGCCTGCCACGGCGAGGCCGGAGCCGCCGACGGGCCCGCCCGCGAGGCTTACCTGAAACAGGGCAACCGCGAGGTGCGCATCCGCGACTTTACCCGCGGGCGCTTCATCCGCGGCGGCGAGATGGAAGACATCTACTTGACCTTGAAGGTGGGCATCGAGGGCACGCCGATGGCCGCCTACAGCGCCCTGCACGACGACGAGCTGTGGGCGCTGGCGGCCTACGTGCGGCTGCTGGTGCGTGAGCATCCGCTGCACGAGCTGCCCCCGGCCCGCACCGCCCTGCTGGACCCGATCCCCTGAAGCCGACTGCCGCGCGCTTGCGGCGACCCCTGCCCATCTCCACTTTCCCCGACGCGACGAGGCCGCCCGATGCTGGAAGCGAACGTACACCTGGCTCTGCTGACCGCCCTGGCGGGCGTGCTGCTCGTCCTGTTCGGCGCCCGCGCCCTGCTGGCGTCGGCGGGCGGCCGGCGGGCGCTGCTGGTGGTGGGCGCGCTGCTGCCGCTGGTGGCATCGGCGGGCACCTTGAAGGAGGGCTTCCAGGAGTCCAGCCGCACCCGGTTCTGCCTGTCGTGCCACGAGATGCAGGTGTACGGAAAAAGCCTGTTCGCCGACAACAAGCAGGCGCTGCCCGCGATCCATTTCCAGAACCGGCAGATCGACCGCGAGGACGCCTGCTACACCTGCCACACCGACTACGCGATGTTCGGGGACGTGAAGGCCAAGCTGAACGGCCTGCGCCACGTGTACGTGCACTACCTGGGGAAGATCCCGGACCGGCCGGCCCTGTACCAGCCGTACCCCAACCACAACTGCCTGCACTGCCACGAGGACGCCCGCCGCTATCTGGAGGCGCCGGCGCACCAGGCGGTGCGGGCGTCGATGGAGTCGGGGCAGCTGTCGTGCCTGAAATGCCACGCGGTGGCCCACGATCTGAAGGCGGTGGAGGAACACCGCTTCTGGGAGGCCCAGTGAACACCAGCGACGCACGGGCACGCCTGGGATTCCTGCTGGTGATCGGCGGCCTGCTGGTCCAGCTGGGCGCCTCCTTCTTCTGGAGCCCCGGCACGTTCATCGCCGCGGTGGCGCTGGGGGTGCCGCTGGTGCTGGCGGGGGCGGTGGTGCTGTGGACGTCGGTGCGGCGCGCGCGCCAGCAGCTGTCGGGCGGTCCGGCAGCGACCGGCGATCCGGCCGGGGCGGGCGATGCGGGCTGATCGGTGGCGCGGGCTGCTGGCGCTCGCGGCCCTGCTGTCGATGCCCGTCATGGCGCTGGCCATCCCCGCCACCGTGCGCATCCCGCGCGCGCGCGAGGCGCGGCCCTTCGCGCCGCCGGCGCGGGCGCTGTTCTCGCATATGGTCCACCAGCCGCAGCGCTGCTACCAGTGTCACCCCACTGTGTTCCCGCAGGCGCCGCTGCCCTTCACCCACGCCGACATGGACCAGGGCCGCTTCTGCGGCGCTTGCCACGACGGCCTGAAGGCGGCCGCCGTCTCCACCTACCGCTGCGAGAGCTGCCATGTCCCGTGACTCGATCCGCCTGCTGGCGCTGGTGCTGACCTGGTTGCTGGCCGGGACGGCGGGCGCGCAGGCGCCCGGCAGCCAGGAGGAGGCGCGGCGCAAGCTGCTCGAGCAGCTGGGGCTGGACAAGAAGAAGCCGCCGCCGCCCCAGCCGCCACCGAAGCAGGAGCAGCCGCCGGCCAGGGAGCCCGGCGCCGAGCCCGCACCACCCGCGCCGGGCCCACCGGCCACGCCGGAGAAGGAGGCGCCGCCGGCGGTGCCCTTCGCCGGACGCGTGCACGAGCTGCTGCTAGCCACCTGCCGTCCCTGCCACGCCGCCGGCGGGATGGCCGCCATGACCCGGCTTGTGCTCGACGGGACGGCCGCGCACGATCACGCCGCCGCCCGGCGCCTGGTGGACGTCGGCAACCCCCGGCGCAGCCCGCTGCTGGAGAAGGCCTCCGGCAACCAGCACGGCGGCGGGCCCACCTTGCCCGCGGGCAGCGACGGGTACCGGCGCCTGCAGCAGTGGATCACCACCGGTGCCGTGCTGGCCGCCGGTGCCCCCGCCGTCACCAGCGGAGCCGCCCCCCCCGCCGCGCCCCGCGTGCATCGCCCGGCCGCGCCCGCTCCGGAGC
>JBKPRZ010000482.1:0-10072 GCA_046734815.1 Myxococcota bacterium
CACCGGGGTCGGCGTCGACGGCTTTTCCCTCGGGGAGCTGGCCTCGGGCAAGGACCACCTGCCCAACGCCCCCGGCCCGTTCAAGAGCAAGGCACGCTTCAAGGACGTGATGGGCTACTGCTACCCCACCTGGATCAGCGACTACACCTGGAACGCGTTCATGGAACGCATCCGCATCGTCTCCGACTACACGCCCGCCGACGGCTTGACCCTGGAGCAACGGACGTTGCAGGGCTTTTACCAGCCGGGCCAGCCGCCCGAATGGGCGGTGGTGAGCGGTCCGCTGGTGCCAGCCACGGCCGCGCCCAGTCCCGGGCGCCAGGCCCGCATCCAGCTGGCCGACGGCACCCGCCTGCAGGTGCCGGTGCAGGTGGCGGCGCTGCGCAGCCCGGCCGGGCCGGTCAACGACCGCCGCAGCATCGCCGTCGACCTGCCCGACCGGGAGATCGCTTCCATCCAGGTGATGATCGACGGCGAGCGCTTCGTGGTCAGGGGCGCGGACCTCGATCGCTTCTGATCGCCGCGCTGGGCGGTGGGGTCAGGGGCGCGGGCGCACAAGCGACTCGGAGGGCAGCAGCTGGTCTTCGTCCGGGATCTCCGGCTGGACCGTCACGTGGGCCTTGCCCATGGCCGCCTCCAGGCGGCGGCCGACGTCGCGGGCGACCTGGACGCCGTGGTGCCCCCGTTCGAGCGTGACGTGCACGGTGACCACCGGGACATCGTCGGCGATCGACCAGACGTGCAGGTCGTGGACCGCGGACACGCCCGGGGTCTCGACCACCAGCCGCTCCAGCGCCGCCACGTCGACCGCGGTCGGCACGCCTTCCATCAGGATATGCAGGGACTCGCCGAGCAGCCGCCAGGCACCCACCAGGATGATGCCCGAGATGAAGATCGACATGATCGGGTCGGCCAGCCGCCAGCCCGGGCCCAGGATCAGCAGCGCCGCCGCGATCGCCGCCACCGAGCCGGCGGCGTCGGCCAGCACGTGCGCGGCCGCCGCGCGCACGTTCACGCTGGTGTGGCCGCCGTGTGAGAGCACCCAGGCCGCCACCAGGTTGACCACCAGCCCCAGCACCGCCACCACCAGCATGGTCTTCCCCTGCACCGCCGGCGGCGCCGCGAACCGGCGGCAGGCCTCGATGATCACCAGGATGGCGGTGGCCCCCAGCACCACGCCGTTGGCGGCGGCGGCCAGGATCTCGGCACGCCGGTAGCCGAAGGTCTTGCGCCCGGTGCGCTGCCGGCGCCCCAGGGTCTGGGCCCAGATGGCCAGGCCCAGCGCGCCCGCGTCGGTGAGCATGTGTCCGGCGTCCGACAGCAGCGCCAGGCTGCCCGACACGATGCCGGCGATCACCTCCGCCGCCAGGAACCCGGCGGTGAGGAACAGCGCGAACACCAGCCGCCGCCGCGAGACGTCGCCCAGGTCGGCGCCGTGGCGGTGCGGGCCGTGCGCGTGGGGGTGCGGGTGGGAGTGCTCCGCGGCGGAGGACATGCGGCGAGCCTGTCATCCATTAGAACCGCGGCCCACCCCCGCAGGTCAAACGGCTTCGCCGCTGTCAGTGACAGTAGTTCTGGCCGTTGGGGATGGTGACGCTCCAGGGGTACTTGCCCACGCCCTCGAAGGCCTTGACGATGCCGTTGCTGCGCGCGTCGATCACCACCACCCGGTCGGCGCCGCTGACCGCAGCCACCACCCAGCGGCCGTCGGGAGTCGTGGCGGCGGTCTCGGTGTTGCCGCCGACAGGGATGCGGTCGGTGATCTGCCCGCGCTCGGTGTCGACCACCGCGATGTCCTGGCGGATCCGGTTCATGACGAACGCCTTGCCCGGCGTCAGCGGCGAATAGTTCACGCCGTAGGCCTCGCGGTCGCCCGGCAGCGCGGCCATGGTGGCGCGGGGCGCGTGGCCGTCGATCAGCGAGACGGTCTGGTCGTCGAAGTTGGGCACCAGGTGGCGCAGCGGCAGCGTCACGAAGGGGTGTTCGGCGTACACGATCCACGGGCGCTGGCCGGCCTTCAGCTCGGGCAGCTTCTTGCGCTCGACCGTGTCGTAGACCAGCACCCGGCCGGTGGCCCGGTGGGCGGCGTACAGGATGCCGTCGTGAGCGATCTGGGCGTCGGCGAACCCGCCCTCCCCGGGCGCCGGGGTGGTCACCGGGATGCCGTCGAGCGGGATCTCCTCCGCGATGCTGAGGCTGGGGAGATCGACCCGGGTGATGTGGTGGGCCCCCAGGTTGGCCACGTAGGCGCTGCGCCCGTCACGCGCGTACCGCAGAAAGTGCGGGGTGTGAAAGCCGCGCAGGAATTTGAGGCCTCGATCGGTGCGCGTGTCGATGAAGGCGACCGCGTCGTCCTGCTCGCACATGACCGCCAGCAGCGCGCCGTCGCGGCTGAGGGTCATGTGGGTGGGATGAGCCGCCACCGGGATGCGGCCGGTGACCGCCAGAGTGCGGGCGTCCACGACGATGACCTCGTTCGTGTCGGGAGACGAGACGTAGACCTTGGTGAAGTCGGCATTCAGCTCGGCCATGTGGTTGGCGACGCCCCCGGTGGCCACCCGGCCGACCACCGACAGCGTGGGCAGGTCGATCACGGTCAGCTCCTCGTGCTCCCAGCTGACGATGTAGGCCCTCTGGGCCAGGTCGGACGAAGCCGCCGGAGCGGGGCCCTCGCCGCTGCCCTGGCAGGCCATCGGGCCCAAGGCGATGAGCAGGGCGCCGCCCAAGCCGATGATCGTGCGGGTGCTGATTCTGGTGGTCATCGTTCCGTCCTTTCCGGTGCGTGCGCGGTTGGAGAGTCGGCGTGCGCGACCGCAGGGGTCCTCGGCCCGGAGATGACGGGCGGCGGGCCTCCGTGTCCACGCGGAGCTCTCGGCCTTGGCCGCAGGTAGGTCTCCTGGCTCGAGCTCTCCGGGAGCTGTCTCCCGGGCCGGCTCTCCCCCTTCCCCGGCGGAACGCGACGTTCCGGACGAGTGGTTCCTGGGAGAACCGTTCCCTCTCACAGTGGCGGGACCGCGCCGGTCTTTCACCGGCTTCCCTGTTATGCCCTCGCGGGCACCCGCGGCAGGTATTCAGTTGTCAGCGCTGGTCGCATCTACCCCGCCCGCCGCCGGCCCGTCAAGCGCGGCCGCGCCGGGACGGGTGATGATACGCTGGCCTCATGAATCGAGTGTTGGTTGCTGTCCTGGGGCTGTCTCTGGGTTGCACGGGCCGCTACATCCGGCCCACCACCGCCGAGAAGGTCGACCCCACCCCCGAGCGGGTGGCCCGCGGCGACTACCTGGTCAACTCGGTGATGTTCTGCGGGGCCTGCCACACGCCCCGGGTGGACGGCACCTGGCTGGGGGGCGAACGCGCCGACGCCTACCTGTCGGGTGGTTCGCTGTTCGACGACCCGGAGATGGGCGTTCGTCTGAGCACGCCCAACATCACCCAGGACCGCGAGACCGGCATCGGCGCCTGGACCGACGACCAGATCATGCGCGCCCTGCGCGACGGCATCCACCGCGAGAAGGACCGGCTGTTGCTGCCGCCGATGCCGTTTTACATGTACGACACGCTGTCGGACGACGACGTGCGCGCGGTGGTGGCGTACCTGCGCACGGTCCCGCCGGTGAAGAACCCGGTCGCCCGCGTGGCCGAGTTGCCGTTCATCTTCCGGGTGGCGGTGAAATTCGGGGCGGTCCACCACAAGCCGGTCAACGACGTCAAGAGCCCGCCCACCACGGACCGCACCGCCTATGGCCATTACCTGGCCCGCATCGGCGCCTGCACCGACTGCCACAGCATGACCAAGATGGGGCCCGACGAGGAGGACAACCTGCTGGGAGGCTCGAAGGTCGGGCTGGGCGAACGCGCCTACGGCAAGGTCTGGGCCCGCAACCTCACCCCCGACGCAGAGACCGGGCTGGGCAAATACAGCGCCGATCAGATCAAGCAGGCGCTTCGCAGCGGCAAGCGCCTGGACGGCAAGCCGATGTCCCCGCCCATGTCCATGCTGATCCCCCACCTGTCGACCTGGACGGACCAGGACCTGGATGCCCTGATCACGTTCATCAAGTCAGTGCCGGCCAGGAAGAACAAGACCCCCGAGCCGCAGCTGACCGAGGCCGCGCGCAAGGTGGTGGGCCTCTGATGGTGCGCGCGTCCGTGCGCGCCGGCGCGCTGGCGTTGCTGCTTTTCAGCGGCGGGCCCGCCGCCGCCAACGGCACCCTCAGCGGGACCGTCCGCGCCGACCGGGCCGCGCCCCGGGGTGCGCCGCTGCCCGTGCGCAAGGACGCCACCGTCTGCGGCAAGGAGGCGCCCAACGAATCGCTGCTGGTGGCCGAAGACCGCGGGGTGGCCAACGTGCTGGTCTCCATCCAGGGGATCACGCCCGCGGCCGCGCCGGCGCCCGCGGCGAAGGCGGTCGTCGACCAGGTGGGCTGCCGCTACACGCCCCACGTGCAGGCGGTGCCGGTGGGGACCAAGCTGTCGCTGGTCAACAGCGATGCGGTCCTGCACAACGTGCACGGTGTGGACGTCGGTCCCACGCCGGCCACGGTCTTCAACCTGGCCATGCCGTTCAAGGGCCAGAAGCTGCCCGCCGTGCTCCGGCGCCCGGGTGTGGTGAAGCTTCGCTGCGACGCCGGCCACGACTGGATGAGCGCGTACATCGGCGTGTACGACCACCCCTATTTCGCCGTCACCGACGAGCACGGGCGCTTCAGCATCCCCGATGTCCCGCCGGGCGAGCACCGGGTCCAGCTGTGGCACGAGCCCATCGACCCCAAGGGCGCACCGCTGGTTCAGACCCTGACCGTGCGGGTGAACGACGGGAAGGTGACCACCACCCAGGCGGTGCTCGACCTCTGACGGCGGTGGCCGCTGAAGCTTCCCGGCGGCTGGGGTAAGGTGGGCCGACCATGACCGCCGGCCCCCTGTTCGAGATCCTGGACGAACGATTCCGCGCCTGCTTCAACCGCAACGCCCGCCTGGAGACGTTGTGGACGGGAGGGCGCTGGACCGAGGGGCCGGTGTATTTCCCGGCCCTGCGCTGCCTGCTGTTCTCGGACATCCCCAACGACCGGATGTTGCGCCTGGACGAGAGCGACGGACACGTCAGCGTCTTCCGCCAGCCCTGCGGTCACGCCAACGGGAACACCGTGGACCGGGAAGGCCGCCTGATCACCTGCGAGCACAGCGGCCGCCGCGTGTCGCGCACCGAACACGACGGGCGTCTGACCACCATCGTCGACCGCTACCAGGGCAAGCGGCTCAACAGCCCCAACGACGTCGTTGTCAAGTCGGACGGCTCGATCTGGTTCACCGACCCGCCCTACGGCATCCTGTCGGACTACGAGGGTGAAAAGGCCGAGAGCGAGCTGGGCAAGAACCACGTCTTCCGGGTGGACCGCTCGGGCGCCGTCACCAGCGTGGTCGACGACTTCGACCGCCCCAACGGGCTGGCCTTCTCGCCCGACGAGAGGCGCCTGTACATCGCCGACTCGGGCACGCCCCGGCACATGCGCGTCTTCGAGGTCGAGTCCGACGGCAAGCTGCGGGGCGGCCGGGTGTTCGCGGTGTGCGCCGCCGGGCGCTTCGACGGCTTCCGGCTGGACGAGGGCGGCCGGATATGGTCGTCGACCGACGACGGCGTGCACTGCTACGATCCTGATGGCACCCTGCTGGGCAAGATCCGCACCCCCGAGATCCTGTCCAACGTCGTGTTCGGCGGCCCCCGCCGCAACCGGCTGTTCATCACCGGCGCCACCTCGGTGTTTTCGATCCTCCTGCCGGTCAACGGCCTGCGCACCTTCTGAAGCACCATGGGGATCGCCAATCGGCGGCTCGTCTTCCTGGTCGCGGCCCTGCTGGGCGCCTGCGACAGCGGGGGCGCCGGCGGCCCGGGCGAGATCCCGCTGGTCGAGATGCCGGCGGCGGTGAGACGGGCGATCTGCGAGAAGATCTTCTCCTGCTGCTCGGAGGCCGAGCGGCAGAAGAACCCGCGCCTGGGCCAGGACCAGGCCAGCTGCGAGGCGGGGCTGAACCGGCAGGCCACCTTCTTGCTGGCCGACCTGGACGCGTCGGTGGCCGCGGGCCGCATCGTCTACCACGGCGATCGGATGAGCCGCTGCCTGGCGGAGCTGAAGGCGCGCAGCTGCGCCGCCGTGAAGATGCCGGCGGGCGAGATGACCCTGACCGAGATCTGCAACGGCGTGATCGAATCGAAGGTGGCGCTGGGCGGCACCTGCACCGAATATTGGGATTGCGTCGGCGGCTGGTGCGCGGGCGACCCGGGCGACACCTGCACCGCCGTCAAACCCGAAGGCGCCGACTGCGACGAGGGGGTCGAGTGTGGCAGCGGCATCTGCAGCGACGACCGCCTGTGCGCTCCCCGACCGCCGGGCACCGGCAGTCTGTGCGCCATCGGCACCGAGCCGGTGGGACAGCACGGCTCAGCGCCGTGACACCGCCGTCGGCGGCGCCCTGATTTGGGGCCTTTCACGCGCCGTTGCCGCCCACGGGCGGCGCATCTTGCGGATCATGGGTGTGGCCCGGGACGCGGGAGAAGGGACGAGGCAACAGCGTGAGCCGGTCGAGCGGCACGCAGACGAGGCGGCCGTCGGCGCGCTGGTGTCCGACCTGGCCGCGGGCCTGCACGAGGTGTCCATGCCCGCGGACACGGTGATCCAGGAGGTCCGCGCCGTGGCCGCGCAGTACCACCTGCCCGTGCAGGCGCTGCTGTTGCAAAGCGCCCTGCACCTGCAGGTCGGCGACGGCCGGCGCAAGGAAGTGCTGCTGCGGGAGGTGGACTTCGACGCGCACTGGAACCTGCGTCGGCTGGAAGAGCTGCAACGGCTGGCCCGGCGGCTGCAATCGGAACCGGTGGACATCCTCGCCGCCCGGCGGCAGATCGCGGCGGTGGTCGCCCGGGCCTCGCCCTTTCGCGTGCCGGTGGTGGTGCTGGCCTATGGCCTGTACGGTCTGGCGGTGGGGGCGCGCGTCGGCGGCGGCTGGGTCGAGGCGATCGCCGCCGGTCTGGTGGGGCTCGTGACGGGCGCGCTCCACTACGGGATCTCGCGCAGCCGCGAGCTCGACCTCATGCAGAGCGCGGCCGCCGCCTTCTGCGGGGCGCTCACCGCCTGCCTGCTGCGGCTGGTGCTGCCGCCGTTCGACGCGGCCCGGGCGATGTTCGGGGGCGTGTCCCTGCTGGTCCCGGCCATGGTGCTCACCATCGGCGTGGCCGAGATGGCCCACGAGGCGCTGGAGTCGGGCGTGTTCCGGGCGGCGTACGGCGCGCTGAGATTCCTGATGCTGGCCTTCGGCATCGCGATGGCGGCGAAGCTGTTCGGACTGTTCGCGCCGTTGCCGGCCGCCGTGGAACCGGCAGGCCTGCCGTGGCCGGTGGCGCTGGCCCTGGTGGGGCTGGGGGCGATTCCGCTGACCGTCTGCTTGCAGGGCCGGTGGAGGGACGTGCCCTGGGTGGCCGCCGGAGCGCTGGTGGCCTACGGCATCCGCGAGCTGACGAAGATCGCCTTCCCGCCCGAGGGCAGCGCCTTCCTGGCCACCTTCGGGCTGGCCACCGTCGCGCTGGTGCAGCGGCGGCTGGGCGGCCGCCTGCCCGCGGTGCTCATCATCCCCGGCTTCCTGCAGATCGCACCCGGCTTCCTGGGCACCGAGACGGTGCTGGCCTCGCTGCGTCCGGGGAGCCCCGCCGGCGACAACACCTTCTTCCACGTGCTGCTGCTGGCGCTGCAGCTGGTCGCGGGCTTGCTGGTGGCCGAGGCCCTGTTCGGACGCAGGCTGACGCGGCGATGAGCGCCGGCGACGCCCCCGCGCCCGACCCACGTTACCTCCAGGCGAACGAGCGTACCCTGCTGGCCTGGATGCGCACGGCGCTGGCCTTCATCAGCTTCGGCTTCGGCCTCGCCCAGATGGAAGACTGGCTGAGCCGCGCCGGACACGGCGAACAGGGAACCACCACCCTGGTCGCCGCCACGTTCGTGCTGATGGGGGTGGCCGGCGAGGCGCTGGCGATCGTGCGCTACCGCCGGATCCGCCGCGCTCTCCTCACGGGCCACGCCGTCCCCGTCGCGGCGCACGCCCTGCCGGCGCTGGCCATCCTCACCGCCTTGCTGGGCCTGGCGCTGGCGGTGTACATCCTGCGCTGATCAGTCGGTCGCGGGCGAACGGGAGGGGGCGTCCGTAAGTGAGCCAGCGCCACAGCCACTCGGCGGGACCGTGACGGAAGCGCGCCAGCCAGAAACCGCTGCCGGCAAGCTGGAGCAGCCATATGACGATGGCCAGGACCACGCCGCCGGCGGGACCGATGCGTCCCAGGAGCCCCAGCCCGTACCCGTAGAACAGCGTGGTGCAGACCAGCGATTGCAGCAGATAGTTGGTGAGCGGCATCCGGCCGGCGGCGGCCAGCGGGGCCAGCCAGCGCGGTCCCGGCCGCCCGGTGCTGATGAGCGCCAGGCCGGAGGCGTAGCCCAGACAGAGCACCGGCCCGCCGACGCTGACCCCCACGTCGACCGCGACCCGCCCGAGGGCCGTGTGCCACCCGCGCCCGAGGACGTACAGGCCACTGACAGCCAGACCGAACGGCACACACAGGGCGAAGGCGCGAAGCAGCCCGGCGCGGTACCGGCCCAGGTCGTAGGGCAGCCCGCTGCGGGCCAGCCGCAGACCGATCAGCGCCATGCCGAGCATGCCGGGCAGCATGGACAGCGACGACGGCAACAGCAGGACGGCGTCCCGCGCGCGCTGCCTGGTGACCTCGGCGAAGCTGCCCTGCCCGTACGCCTGCCAGGCCTGGGCCAGCAGCGGCGCCAGCCTGCCGCTGCGGCTGACCGGCGCGGTGGCGTCCAAGGCCCCGTGCAGCAGAGGGATGAGGACGCCGTGAACCGTTCGGTAGACCATCGGTGCGAGCAGCAGAGCCAGGGTCCACAGCAACAGCGTCCGGTCCCGCCGCCGGCGGAACAGCAGCAGCACGAAACCCGCCAGCGCGTAGGTCAGCAGGATGTCGCCCGACCACAGCAACAGCGCATGGAGCACCCCGATCACCGCGAGCACCGCCAGGCGGCGCGCGTACAGCCGGACGAAACCGCCCCCCCGCGCTTGCACGCGACCCATCTGCACGAACAGCCCCGCCCCGAAGACCAGCGAGAAGAGCGCGTAGAACTTCCCTTCCGCCAGCCAGCGCACCAGCTGGACCGCCACGCGGTCGGCCCCGCTGCCCGCCTCGCCGCCCTCGCCCATCATGGCGACCATGCCGGCCACGATCGGCTGGGAGTAAAAGCCCATGTTCACGACGAGGATCCCGAGCAGCGCGAACCCGCGCAGCAGATCCAGCACCTGGAAGCGCTCCTCGGGCGCCGTGGGCAACAGCGGCACCGGGGGGGCCTTCATCCGCCGACGATAACCCGATCGGACGGCGCGACCGGGCGATCGGGCACACAGACCGCCGGCCGTCAGGTCCGGACGGCTCGCAGGCAACATCCCTGATGATGGGCCGATACCCGACTGGACCAGCGGCCAGAGGCCAGATCGGAAATCACCATGTCGATTCTCCCTGTGAGCGGCGCACGTGCTTCAGCGATCTCGGACGCCGCATCCGGAGCGGACTGGTTCCACGGCGGAGCGACCGGGCCGGTGGACGAATGGCGGGCGGACGAAGCCGGCCTCGATCGGATCCTGCAGGGTGCCGAGCACGGCGGCAGCGCGGGTCCGGGGGACGTCGGCGGGCCGGCCGGACCCCAGTCCGGCGAACCACCGCCGGGCGCCGCCGCGCAGGCCGCCCAGGGCGGCACCAGCGCCGGCGGTCAGGCCGGGCCCGACACCGGCCAGAGCGGTACCAGCACCGGCAACAACGTCGGCAAGGGCGGCCAGGCCGGTCCCCAGTCCGGCGAACCGCCGCCCGGCAGCGCCGCGCAGGCGGGCCAGGGCGGCACCAGCATCGGGCAGGGCCGTCAGGCCGCGCCCAAGCCCTGAAGCCGACCTGGGGGCGCGCGCCGACGGGCGCGCGGCGGCGCGCGGGGGGGTCGGGCAGTCGAAGCGGCGCCGCGCGCGCGGATCGAGCGCGGCGTGC
>JBKPRZ010000483.1:0-3107 GCA_046734815.1 Myxococcota bacterium
GTCAGCCACCAGACCCGCTACATCGTCACCAGCGAGGGCAGCGAGCTGGTCAACGAGCGGCTGATCTGGGCGGTGCACTACGCCGCCAACGGTCGGGCCCCCGACGGGCTGCTGGTCCCCCACTACAAGAGCTACTACGCCGCCTCCGAGGGCGAGCTGCCCGACGAGAAGACCCTGCTGGGGACAGCGCGCGTGCTGGCCCAGGAGATCCGCCAGCTGCGCGAATCGCCGATGATGGACCCGTTCAACGGCCCGGCCATCCTGCTGCCCGAGGCGGCGGGCGTGTTCTTCCACGAGGCCCTGGGCCACCGGCTGGAGGGCGAGCGCCAGAACGACAACAAGGAAGGGGCCACCTTCAAGGGCCAGATCGGCAAGCCGATCTTGCCGTCGTTCATCACCGTGCTGGATGACCCCACCATGCGCAAGGACGGGCCGGTGTCGCTGAACGGCTTTTACCGGTTCGACGACGAGGGCGTCTCGGCGCGGCCGGTGACCCTGGTCGAGCGCGGGGTGCTGCGCAACTACCTCAAGAGCCGCACGCCGGTGAAGGGATCGCCCACCTCGAACGGGCACGGGCGGTCGGACGCGACCCTGGACCCGATCGGGCGGATGGGCAACACCGTGATCCGGTCCAGCCGGCGGGTGCCGTACGGCAAGCTGAAGGAGATGCTGCTGGCGGAGATCCGGCGGCAGAAGAAACCGTTCGGGCTGATCATCGCGGACATCAGCGGCGGGCAGACCAACACCACCACTTACGACTTCCAGGCCTTCAAGGGCATGCCCCGCATCGTCTACCGGGTGGATGCCACCACCGGGAAAGAGACCCTGGTGCGCGGGGTGGAGTTCGTGGGCACGCCCATCGGATCGCTCAACCGGATCATGGCCACCTCGGACAAGGAGGGCGTGTTCAACGGCTTCTGCGGGGCCGAATCGGGCTACGTGCCGGTGTCGACGGTGGCGCCGGCGGTGCTGATCAGCGAGATCGAGCTGCAGCGGACCCGGCGGGCGATGGAGCGGCCGCCGCTGCTGCCCGCGCCCTGGGTGCACTGAGCGGAGGCGGCGATGAAGGGCGTGCGCGAGGTGTTCATCGTCGAGGCGCTGCGCACCCCCATCGGCCGCTACGGAGGCGCGCTGGCGGAGGTGCGCCCGGACGACCTGGCCGCGGCGGTGATCGCGGCGCTGGTCAAGCGGGTGGGCGCCGACCCGGCGGCGATCGACGATGTGGTCCTGGGCTGCGCCAACCAGGCCGGCGAGGACAACCGCAACGTGGCCCGCATGAGCCTGCTGCTGGCGGGCCTGCCGGTGACGGTGCCGGGCGCGACGGTCAACCGGCTGTGCGGGTCGGGGCTGCAGGCGGTGGTGGACGGCGCGCGGGCGATCGCCACCGGCGAGGCCGAGCTGGTGGTGGCCGGCGGCGTGGAATCGATGTCGCGCGCGCCGCTGGTGATGGCCAAGGCGCGCGAGGCTTTCCCGCGCGGCGATCTCACCGCCTTCGACACGACCCTGGGCTGGCGCTTCGTCAACCCGCGCATGCAGGCGCAATACGGCGCCGATCCGATGGGCGAGACGGCCGAGAAGGTGGCCGAGCGCTATCAGGTCAGCCGCGCCGACCAGGACGCCTTCGCCCTGCGCAGCCAGCAGCGCTGGGCGGCGGCGCAGGCGGCGGGACACTGGACGCGCGAGGTGATCCCGGTCGAGGTGCCGGGCCCCAAGGGCACGAAGACCGTGGACACCGACGAGCATCCGCGCCCGCAGGTGACCGCCGAGGAGCTGGCCCGGCTGCGCCCGGTGTTCCGCAAGGAAGGCACCGTCACCGCCGGCAACGCTTCCGGGATCAACGACGGAGCGGCCGCGCTGCTGCTGGCCTCGTCCGAGGGACTGGCCCGGCTGGGCGGGCACGAGCCGCTGGCGCGTTTTCTGGGGGCGGCGGCGGCGGGAGTCGAGCCCGCGCTGATGGGTACCGGCCCCATCCCGGCCAGCCGCAAGCTGCTGGCGCGCTTGCAGCTGCGTAGCGGCGACCTGGACCTGATCGAGATCAACGAGGCCTTCGCCGCCCAGGCGCTGCCCTGCCTGCGCGAGCTGCAGCTCGACCCGGAGCGGGTGAACGTCAACGGCGGGGCCATCGCGCTCGGGCATCCGCTGGGCTGCTCGGGCGCGCGGCTGCTGACGACCCTGGCGCACGAGCTACGGCGGCGCCGTGGTGGACGCGGTCTCGCGACGATGTGCATCGGCGTGGGACAGGGCATCTCGGCGGTGATCGGCGCAGTGTGACCTGGGGCGCGTGTTATGGTTGGAGGCTGCCTTCGGAGCTGCCTTGCCCAGAGACCCGAAAATCACGCCGATCACGCGCCACGACCCGCGCACGTTTTACGCCACGCGGGTGACCCGGACCCAGGCTGGTGAGGCCTGGGACCTGTGGTCGGTGGAGGACGGCCGGCGGGTCGGCTTCCTGTCGGTCGTCGACGACGGCCACGTGGTCTACGCGATGGCCACCGTGAAGAAAGGCACCTCGCACGAGGAGGTCGCCGACCTGGTCGAGGGCTTCTTCACCGCCTCGTCCACCGACGCCCACAGCCGCGAGATCATCATCGCCGACTACGAAGAAGAGCCCGAGATGCTCGAGTCGGACATCCGCCAGGGCTGAGGGTTCAGCGTTCCAGACCGGCGAGTGCCGCGCGGGCCTCGGCCATCCGCTTCGGCTCGCCCACCCGGCGCGCGCGCCAGAGCAGGTTGTGGGGCGTGACCGTGGGCGCGACCAGCTCGACCACCTCGGTCTGGTAGCCAGCGGCCTCGAGGCGCAAGGTGCGCTGGGAATCGATCACCGCCTGCAGGTAGCGCCGGCGCACCGGCGCGGCCCGGGGGATGCCCTCGCGATCGGCCCGCGCCCGGGCGGCGGCGGCGCCGGGCACCTGGTCGCCGGTGCAGCAGGGGATCAGCAGCAGCCGGCGCGCCTCCGCAGCGGTGGCGCGCGCGATGATCGCGTCCGCGGCAGGCCCGCAGGCGTGCAGCGCCGCCACCAGATCCGGGCGCTCGGGCCACACCGCGGGATCGTCGACATCCTGTCTCTTATACACATCTCCGAGCCCACGAGACACTAATCTCCATCT
>JBKPRZ010000484.1:0-7267 GCA_046734815.1 Myxococcota bacterium
AGTTCAGGCCCAGCCGGATCCGGAACGGATCGAGCCAGCCGGTCTCGACACCGAAGTTCGTGCCGTCGTTCTGCCCGTAGGCGGTCGCCGTGCGCAGGTTCAGGATGTTCAGCGCATCGACATAGAAGTCGAGGGCGTGGCCGATCACCGGCAGCAGCGAGAGGCGCACCTGCAGGTTCAGCTCCTGCCGGTCCGGATAGCGCAGGGCCCGATCGTCGTTCGGGTCATTGATGTTGTTGCCCGGGTTGATGCCCCGCTGAGCGCGGTAGTTCTCGAAGGCGTTGGTCGCTTCGTTGCGGAACAGACGGTTGTAGGGGAAGCCCGAACCGTACTGGTACCGCATGCCCATCGACAACCAGCGGGTAGCGGCCCAGTTCGCCGACATCTTCAGGTCGTGCCGGCGGTCGTCCGGCAGCGGGCCGTTGAGGAACACGTCGCGGCCGGGGATGTCGCCGTACGGGTTGCTCGACCCATCGAACACCGTGCCGTTGAGGTCGGCGAGGGTATACGAGACGTATGTGCGCACCGTGCCCTGGCGCTTGTTGATCGCCAGGGTGAGGCCCCGGTAGGTGCGCTGGGCGCCTTCGGGCGTACCCATGTCGACGATCTGCTCGTTGCGACCGTTGCGGTAGCCGATGACCGCGGTGCCGGACTGATTCCAGATCCGGTTGGTCTCCCGCTGCTCGTACTGGTGGGTGAACTTGCGGTAGACGGCGTCGGCCGAGATGGCCAGCCCGGGGAAGATCTCGCGCTCGCCGCCCAGGGTGTATTCGAACGTCCTCGGGGTGGTCAGCGGCTGCACGCAGCTGTTGCCGTAGGCGTCGATGCCGGTCGGACCGCAGGGCGAGCCGAAGGTGCGCTGGGTGGCGCCACCGCTGTATTCGCAGTTGTTCTCGTCGAAGCCGCCGGCCCCGCCGTTCAGGGTCGCGCTCCAGGGGCACTTGCGCTTGGTCTGCTGGCCGATGGTGTGCAGGACCGGGGTGCGGATGGCCACGTCGACGTACTGGCTGACGCTACCGCGGAGGACCGTGCGGCCGTCGTGGGTGGCATCCCAGGCCCCGGCGATGCTGGGCGCCCAGGTCGTCTGGTTGACGACGGTGTCGCCCTGGCTGTTCTGCCCCATGCTCCAGATGTGGCTGATCGCCGGGGTGAGGGTCAGGTGGCGGGTCGGCCGCCAGGAATCGCTCAGGCTGGCGTTGTTGCGCCACAGAACGTCGGTGCCGATCCACCAGCCATAGCGGTACTCGCCGTCGAGCCGCGGGTCGTTGCCGTAGTAGTAGGTGCGCGACACCGGCGTGTTCACGCCGTTGTATTCGTCGACGTAGTCACCCGGCTGCGCCGCCCGGCGGACTTCCTTCTCGGTGTAGATCTGGTCCTTCAGCTGGAAGTTGTGCTCGCCCAGCGACTTGGTGTCGAGGAAGTACTCCAGCTTGTTGAACGCCTGCCACACGTACAGGTCCTCGCGCCGGTGCGGCGAGGCGTTGGCGTTGTTGCACTCGCCGGTTCCGTCGCAGCCGAAGGCGGGCCCGCCCGCTTCGGTCCGGCGCGGGAAGGTGTTCACCAACGACGGGGTGACGTCACACTCGCCCAGCTGGCCGTTCTCGCAGGACCACGGGTACCAGTACTGCGGGCGCTGGCTGTAGGCCGCCTGGCTGCGGAACACCAGGTTGTCGGTCAGCAGCGACTCCCAGATGATGCCCCACAGGCCGCTGGGGCCGGCGCGCCGGTTGCCCTGCGCTTCCTGCTGGATGCCCAGGTCGCTCTTCATGTTCGAGTTGAAGGCGCTGTCGAAGTTGTTCAGGTAGGTCAGCTTGTTGCGGGCGTTGACCTGCCAGGTGACCTTCAAGGTCCCCTTGTTGATGTTCTTGATGTGGGGGGGCGCCTGCGGAAGGATGCCTTCGATGTCCTTCTCGCGGCCGCGGCCCAGCAGGTGGGCCTCGGCGGCGAAGGCGAACCACACCTTGTCGCGGATGATCGGGCCGGCCACGGCCGGGTTGATCAGGTAGTAGAAGTTGCCGGGCGTGTCGCGGCTGTCCTTGCCCAGGCGGAGGGCATCATTTTCGGCGGTGGCGTTGAACTCGAACTCCCACTTGTTCGAGCCGCTCTTGGTCACCAGGTTGACGATGCCGCCGGAGGCGGTGGCGTTGTCGGCGCCGTAACCGGCGCTCTGGATCTCGTACGCCGCCGACGCCTTCGTCACCGGGTACTGGTCCCGCATGTCGAAGCCGTCCTGGGTGAAGATGGTCTGGTTGCCGGCACCGCCGCGCACGCGGGTGCCGACCGCGCCGCCGATCTGGCCGACCATCTGGTTGAACACCTGGTCGCGGCTGTTGAAGGGCATCGACTCGACGAAGTCGAGGTCGTAGACCTCCTTCACGTTGGTGGTGGTGGTGCTGACGGTGGGCGCGCGCTCGACGACGCGCACCTCCTCGACCGCCGACTGCACCTCCATGACGATGTTCACCTCGGCCGCGGAGGTGATGCCCACGTGGATTTCCTTCTGGATGACCGTCTTCAGCTTCGGCGCGGTGGCCGTCACCTGGAAGACGCCGGGAAACAGCTGCCGCAACCGGAACTGTCCTTCCTCGTTGCTGTAGGCGGTCTTGCTGCCGCCCACCTGGGTCGGGGACGTGGCGACGACCTTCACGCCCGGGATCGGAGCCCCGGTTTGATCGAAGACGTACCCGATGATCGAGCCGTCAGTGCCGCCCTGAGCGCGCGCCAGCTTGGGTGGCAGCGCCGCTGCGAGCAACCCGAGCGCACAGAGAATGCCGGTTCGCGTTTTGGCTCCCAACACAGTGTCCTCCTAACCTAGGGTTCCGTTACGTGGGACGTAGAGAGCGCGCGGGGGACAAAACACCCCCCGGCTCCGAGACAGGCGTGACTTTACTCCCATGGAAACCCCGAGGTGAAGGGTCTTGTGGGCGTCAAAACGACCACCCGCGCTGCGACACGCGAGAAGGTTCCCCGAAAACGTTATCTGGCGATCCAGCGCCAGCGCGGCGCATGTCTTTTACGGACGTTTTTCAGCCCGCCGGACCAGCAAGGCATCAGGGACGGGATAGCCGCCGTAGATCTCGAGGCTGGTCTTGCCCAGCTCGAACGACAGCTGGGTGGAGGGCCCGCCGTCGAGGAGCAGCGCCTGGGCAAAGCCCAGCCGTTCCAGCGCGGCCGCCAGCTCGTCGGCGCCGATGGAACGTCGGGTCACCACAATAGTCAATGAGCGTCCGTCGCGATCGACGGCAACAGCGGTCCGGCGGGAGGTCTGCGGCTTGAGGCGCGTCGGGTGGCCGTCGACGAGAATCCGCGGCCCCACCTGGATGGCGCCGGTGACCGCCGGGTCGGCGGTGAAGTCGCGCGAGTGCACGATCGAGGCGCGTCCGTCGCGCAGCAGGAGCACGCCCCAGTCCACCCGCGGCCGCAGCCCCTGTACGGTCCGGCCGCGCGCGATCCGCAGCCCCAGCGAGCGGCCCTGCTCGTCGAAGAAGCCGCCGTTGACCACCAGCACCGCGTTCTGCTGCTGGCGGATCTCGGCGGCGGTCTGCGGTCGCTCCGCCCCCGACACCACCACCTCGGCCCGGAAGCGGCTCAGCTGGAACCGGAACAGCTGCGCCTCGCCCTCGGGCAAGCTCAGCCGCTCCACCCCCTCGGCCACCGGCTGCCAGCGCACCTCCGCCCCGGCCGCCGCCTGCATCAGCAGCAACAGCGACGCCAGCGGCACCATGAAAACTCCGGTCAGCCGAGCTTGCGCGCGGACAGCTCCAGGCGGTAGCGGTGCGTGCCGCCGGGGGCCAGCTTCTGGGTGCCGGGGCGGTTGAGGGCGTTGGGCGCGTCGGTCCAGGGCTCGAGGCAGACGTAAGCGGCATCGGGCGCCGCGCTCCAGATCACCCAGACCGGATACGGCTGCTCACTGCCCGCCACCGACACCCGCGCCGCCAGCCCCGACTGCGTGTCCTCCACCTCCAGCGCGGTGGCGCCGGTCTCGGCCAGCACCACCGATCCCGGCAGCTCGTCCGACGAGGCGGCCAGGGTGCGCGCCTCCTGCTGCGTGCGCGACAGCGTCCGCCAGCCGTCGCTGGTCTGCAGGCGCACGCCCGCTGGCGCCCGCACCCGGCACCCCGAGCGCGGCCCGGCGCCACCCAGCGGCGCCCGCAGGTAGGGATGGAAACCGAGCGCGTAGGGAAAGGCCTCCTTGCCCACGTTGCGCAGCTCGGTCTCCAGCACCAGCGCCGCCGGTTCCAGGCGGTAGCGCATCTGCAGCTCGAAGTCGAACGGGAACCCGAGCTTGAACCCGGGATGGGGCACCATCACCGCGGTCAGCGCGCGCGGGCCGATCTCCTCGATCTGCCAGTACACGTTGCGGGCCCAGCCGTGCATCGGCATGGGCAGCCAGCTGCCCTGGTGGTCCCAGCCGTCGGGGCGCGAGCCGTTGCTCACCCCCACCGCCGGGAACAGCACCGGGTTGCCGTAGCGCCGGTCGGCCGGCTCGCGTCCCGGCGGCGGGGCGTGGATGGTCTCGACCCGACGGCCGTCCAGCTCGACCTCGTAGCTCCACAGCTGGAAGCCGCGCTCGGGGTACAGCAGCGCCCGGCTCTTGCCATCGTCGAGCGCGATCAGGCGGGAGGTGATGGGGTTGCTCATGCTACAGCAGGTCCTCGGTGGTCCAGCGGCCGTCGACCAGGCGGAAGGTCTTGCCGGTGGGGTTCTTGTTGCGCAGCAGGGGCGGCAGGCGCGACTCGCGAACGGCGTCGTAGCTGTGAAGCGCGGCGAAGCGCCGGAGGGAGGCGGGGATGCCGACGGCGGTGAAGCCGGGGTGGCCGGTGGCCGGATAGGGTCCGCCATGGTTCATGGCCGGCGACACCGCCACTCCGGTGGGCATCTTGTCGTTGAGCAGGCGGCCGACCTTGGTGCGCAGGATGGGCGCCAGGCGGGCGTAGGCCTCGTCGTCGGCGCCACCCTTGTCGGTGTAGAGGCTGCCGGTGAGGTTCCCGTCCAGCGCCGACAGCACCGTCGCGGCCTGGTCGAGGTCCCGGGCCACCACCATCAGGCTGGCGTTGCCGAAGGCCTCCTCCTGCATGGCGCCCGGGTTCTTCAGGAACTGGTCGGCGGTCGCGCGCAGCAGGGTGTTGCCGAAGCTGTAGCCGCGCCCGCCCCCCGCGCTGCCGCCGGTCAACACCTCGGCGCCGGCGGACTTCAAGGTGGCGATCGCGTGGGTGAGTCGGTCCTGCACCGAACGCCCCAGCAAGGTGCCCACCGGGGCGGCGCTCATCTTGTCGCGCACGCCCTGGACGAAAGCCTCGGTGCTGGCGCCCGCGACCAGCAGCACCAGCCCCGGGTTGGTGCAGAACTGCCCGGTGCCCAGCAGACACGAGCCCACGAACTCGTCGACCAGCTCGGCGCCCCGGCTGGCCAGCGCGCCCGGGAGCACCACCACCGGGTTGATGCTCGAGAGCTCGAGGTAGATCGGCTTGCCCGCCTTGTCGGCCGCCTCCTTCAGGGTCAGCCCCGCCGAACGCGAGCCGGTGTAGCCGGTGGCCGCCACCAGCGGGTGCGAGACCAGGCGCTTGCCGGTCTCGTGATCGGTCCGGTAGATGAGCTGCACGGTGGCGGGGGGGAGCCCGGCCTCCCGCAGCGCTGTCTGGGCCTCGACCACGAACTGGCGGGTGGTGCCGGGATGCGAGGTGTTGGCCTTGGCGATCACCGGGTTGCCCGCGGCGATGGCGGCGGCGAAGTCGCCCCCCGCGGCGCTGTTGAAGGCAAAGGGAAAGTTGTTGGGGCCGAACACCACCACGCCGCCCACCAGCGCGCCGTACATCGACCGGATGCCGGCCTTGGTGTCGATGGTGGGCAAGGCCCACGAGCCGTCGAGCGCAGCGGCGGCGGCCTGGCGCAGCTGGTTCGTGGTGCGCGGCAACTCGACCTCGTCCAGGCGCGGTTTCTTTGGCAGCGCGCTCTCGGTGTGGGCCACGTCGACCAGCGCGCCCCGACTGGCCTCGATGCGGTCGGCGTACAGCTCCAGGAAGCGCGCGATGGCGGCGGGGCCGGCCTGCCTCAGCGCCTGCGAGGCCTGGTGGGCGTGGCTCACCACCTCCTCGACCTCCCGGGCGCTGCTGATCGGGAACACCTCGCCGGTCGGCTCGCGGGTGGAAGGGTTGTCGGGGCTGAAGGTGCCGCCCGCGTCGGAGACCCGCCATTCGTCGCCGACGAAGACAGGTGAAACGGGTGAGACCATCGGGGCGGTTGGCGAGGACATGGTCGGCCATCTTATACTGCCGGGGTGACTGCCGCCGAGCGTGATCGGATGCGCGTCAAGCTGCTGGCGCTGAAGACGGAGATCCTCGAGGAGGGGGATGTCACGATCGAGCCCGCGCGCAAGGACAGCACCGAGGTGGGCGGCGACGAGGACGAGCAGCCGCTGACCGAGATGAACCAGGTGATCGCCTCCAAGCGGAACCGTTCGCGCACCGACGTGCTGGCCAAGGTGCTGGTGGCGCTGAAACGCCTGGATGAAGATCCGGAGGGGTTCGGGCTGTGCGGCGACTGCGGCGACCCGATCGGCCGCCGGCTGGAGGCCATGCCGTACGTCGAGCTGTGCGTGGAGTGCCAGGCCACCGCCGATCAGGACAGCAAGGCGGTCAAGGGTGGCCGGCGGCGCCACGCCGGCGATTTCCGTTCGTAGATCTATCTGCCGCCGGGATCGTGTTAGGACACGTCCGTGCGCCGCGATCGCACAGCACGCGCCCCGATATCCGTTGCGGTCCTGCTCCTGTGCGCCGGCGGCTTGCTGGCGCACGGCTGCGGGAACGACCAGAAGCCGGGCGTCCTGATCCGCGTGCGCGGCGAGCCGGGCAACCTGCCCGACCTGGTGATCTTCGACTGGATCGCCCCCGGCTACGGGGTGCTGGCCAGCGGCGTGCTGGCGGCCCACCGGGTCGCGGCCGACCCGGGGCTGTTCGGGACCCTGTTCATCGAGACGGCGCCCGCGCTGGCCGAGGACCGGGTGATCGCCATCCGCGGCCAGCGGGGCGGGGACCTGGTCGCGGGCGGCTACGGCCTGGTGCCCGCGTCGGTCGACAACTTCCGGGCGCTGGACATCGAGCTGGGCGCCCCCCTGGCCGACAGCAACGACGACGGCGTCCCCGACATCGTCGAGCGCTGCACGAACCCGGTCACCGCCGACCGCTGCACCGAGACCCGCCCCGAGTCCGACGCCGGCCTGCCCCCCTCCCCCGACGGCCCCGAGCCCGACACCTCCGAGCCCCCCGAC
>JBKPRZ010000485.1:0-8351 GCA_046734815.1 Myxococcota bacterium
GACCAGGTGTCCGCTCACGCTGGCGCTGGGGTCCCAGACCCGCACGACGTGACCGACGGTGGAGGCCAGCGCCTGCAGGTAGGCCACCAGCGCGCGCCCCGGCAAGCTGGCGGGGTCGTGGGGGTAATAGAGAAACAGGTAGAAGCCGAGGCCCAGCAGGCCCGCGCGAACACCGAATCTCAGCGCCGCCCGCCGCATGGCCGCCATGGTGCTTCGCGGAAGCGTCCTCCGCAACCCGCAACCGCAACCGCAACCGCACCAGCCGCAACCGCACCGCCGCAACGGCACCAGCCGCGACCGCACCAGCCGCGACCGCGACGCGCCTTCCGCTACCGGCGCACCAGCCGCGACCGCCCGGTCGATGGCGCAGGGAGCGGCCTCCGGAAATCGGAGGGTGCCCGGGCCGGCGCTCGTTTCGTCGCCCGTCTGACACGAAGTGGGCCCGGGGCGCGGTGCTACCCTCGCCGCCGCGGTGGCGGGCGGGGGGGGAGGGGAACATCGCGGTGAAACAGGCATCAGCAAGAGGAAAGCGTTCATGAGTGGAGCTCCGGTCAATCGAATCAAGGTCCTGGCGCTGGGCGGGGTGCTCGCCCTGGCGGTCATCGTGCTGCTGATGGTGTTCTCAGGCAGCCGCGCGCAGGGATCACTGGCTCTGACGGCCACCCTCAGCCGCGCCTTCGGCGTCGGTGAGCTGACCTACGAGATCACCGGCAACGGGATCGCCGCCATCAGAGGGCGGGCGGGCGTGTCCGGTCCGGACAGCGCCACCCGCGTGAAGGTGGACGACATCCCCGCCGGCAACGGCTACACCCTCCAGCTGTCGGCCAGCGCGGCCAACGGCAAGATCAAGTGCGCCCGCAAGGACACCTTCGACGTCGAGGTCGATCGCACCACCACCCTCGAGGTCTCGGTGCTGTGCCGGGACATGAGCCCGATCGCCGAGTTCGTGGCCAGCCGCAACGCCATGACCAGGACCTTGGCGGCGGTGGCGCCGCCCCCCGCCCCGCCCATCGAGCCGTCGCCCGAGTGCAGCGCCTGCGAGACCAGCAACATCAAGAGCGGCGAGTGCGAGCCCGACTCGGGCTGCGACGGCCTGCAGGGTGAGGACCGGCAGCTGTGCGTGAACCTGCTCAACTGCTTGCGGGCCACCAACTGCTGGGTCAAGGACCCGCTGGACTGCCTGTGCGGCACCGTCGACTACGTCGAGTGCATCAAGGGTGGCAACGGCGCCTGCCGGGCCGAGCTGCAGGCCGCCACCAGGACCACCGACCCCATCCAGAACGGGACCCTGTTCTTCGACCCCAAGGTGCCCGCCGGCCGGGCGAACCGGCTCATCTCCTGTGACAAGGAGAAGTGCCGCTCGCACTGCTCGATCGAGTGACCGACCGGCGGGCCCGCTGCGCCCGCATCAGAACGACAGCGGGTAGGCGGCGTAGTAGACGCCCGGGTCGTCGGGCAGCACGCCGCCCACCGCCTGCGCGGCCATGCTGGCCGGCACCGGGGTCAGCCCCTTGCGGGTGACAAGACCCAGGCTGCAGCTGTCGGCGTCACTCGACAGACAGGCGATCTGGGCGTCGGCCGTGTCGGCCGTCCCGCACACCGCCCCGCCGGTGGCCAGCGGCGCGGTTGCCAGGATCTTGAAGAACGCGCCGGTGATCAGGCGCCCGGTGTTGGGCGGCACCATGCCGGGCGCGAAGGTGGTGTCCTTGACGATGTTGCCATCGGAGTCGCGCAGCCACAGGCCGGCGCCCCGGCAGTCGGTGCCCGCCGGCGTCAAGATCGGGCAGGAGGCGAACGAGTTGAACTGGACGCAGTTCGCGTCGTTGGTCGAGCTGCCGTCGGGATTGTTGATGCGGAAGACCGAGCTGAAGCACTTGCCGCCGAACGACGGGTTTCCGGCCGGACAGAGACCGGTGTAAGTCGACTTGGTGGCGGGCAGCAGCGCGTTCGCCCCGGTGGTGCAGTAGTTGACCGCGTAGGCCTCGGGAGCGTCGCCGGGATCGGGGATGAACACCGTCAACAACGTGCCCAGATTGTGCAGCTTGCCCTCGAAGGCGCTGCCGCACACCTGCTCGCCGAACGTCTTGCCATTGCCGGTGCAGGTGACCCGCACGGGATCGTTGTCCAGGAAGTCGGTGCCCTGGGCGGCGATCACCGTGGCCGTGTGCACGTTGCAGAACTGCGCGGTGGTGGTGCCCAGCAGGCCGTTGAGGGTCGCCACCGCCGGCGAGATCTCGCTGGGCCGCCACAGGTGATGGATCGGCTTGCCGGCGCAGCTGCCCGCGCCGCAGTTGTTCTGCAGCAGGTTGTTGTAGTTCGCCAGCAAGGTCCGGCGGACATCGCTGCCGCAGTTGCGGGTCTTGCTGGCGTCGTGGTGCAAGCCGTAAAACGCCAGCTTGATGAAGTCCAGCGCGTCGGCCGCCGCGTAGGTGTTGCCCGCCGCGCAGCCCGGGCAGACCAGACCGTCGCCGTTCTGGTCGGTCACGGTCAGGGTGCGCGCGTTGCTGAAGGCGACGCCGCCGCAGCCGCTGGCGTTGGTGGCGTTGGCGCTCAGCAAGATGGCGTCCTGCCTGGTCTTGGGCTTGATGGGAGGGAAGCTCCCGCTGGCCGCCAGCTTGACCGCGAAGGCGTCGGTGTCTCCCGACAGGAACGGCTGGAATGCCGTCTGCGGCGTGGGGAAGTTCCACGAGCCGCTCTCGCCGGTGACGTAGGCGCTGCCCGCGCTGTCGGCGGCGATGCCGGTCCCCACCTCGTCGGCGGCCCCGCCCAGGTGGGTCGAGAACACCAGCGCCGAACCGGCGGGGTTCAGCTTGCTCACGAACGCATCCCGCTCGCCGCCGTAGGTCTGCACCGGGGAGGCCGAGCGGAAGTCGGGCGAGCGGGTGTATCCGGTGACGTAGGCGTTCCCGCCCGAATCGACGGCCAGGCCCATGCCGACGTCCTCGACCGTGCCACCGAGATAGGTGGAATAGCCCAACGTGTTTCCGGCTGCGTTCAGCTTGGTGACGAAAGCGGTGGTGCTGAGGGCGGCGTTGTTGCTGGCCTGGATCGGCGTCTTGGTGGGGAAGTTGGTGGCGGTGGTGAATCCCGTCACGTAGGCGTTGCCCGAGCCATCCACGGCGATGTCCTTCGCGAACTCCAGGCCGGTGCCGCCCAGGTAGGTCGAGTACACCAGGGCCGACCCGGCCGCGTTGATCTTGCTGACGAAGGCATCCAGGGGCAGGCCCAGGGTGGACTGGAAGGCCGAGACCATGGGGAAGCTGGCGGACCCGGTGGTGCCGGTGACGTACGCGTTTCCGGAGGCGTCGATGGCGATGGCCCCGCCGTACTCCTGATCGCTGCCGCCCAGGTAGGTCGAGTAGACAAGGGCCGACCCGGCGGCATTCAGCTTGGTGACGAAGACCGTGTTCACGTCGGGGGGCGTGTTCTTGGTCGCCTGCAGGGCGGGGGCCTTGATGGGAAAGGCGTTCGAGGCGGTCTCGCCGGTGATGTAGGCGTTGCCGGCGCTGTCGACGGCAACCGAGCCGGCGCTGTCGATGGCTTCGCCGCCCAGGTAGGTCGAGTAGACCAGCGCCGAGCCGGTCGCGTTCAGCTTGGTCACGAACGCGTCCCGCGACCCGTTGAGGGTGGTCTGCAGCGCGCCCTGCAGCGGAAAGTCGGCCGAGCTGGCCTCGCCCACCACGTAGGCGTTGCCGCTTCCGTCGACGGCCACGCCGAAGGCGCGGTCACCCTCGGCGCCGGTGCCACCCAGGTAGGTCGAATAGACGGGCGAGGGAGCGCCCGAGGGGCCCAGCTTGGTCACGAACACGTTACCGCCCACCGTGCTGCGGTTGGTGCCCTGGAAGCCGGAGACCACCGGGAAGTTGGGCGACTGGGTGTAGCCGACCAGGTAGGCGTTGCCCGACCCGTCCACCGCGACCGCCTGCGCGCTCTCGCTGGCGCTGCCGCCCAGCAGGGTCGAATACGCGAACACAGGATCGATGACCAGCGCGCGCCCGCGGTCGTACGGTCCGACGGTGAAGCCCAGCCGATCGCCGCTGCGCTGCTGGTAGCGCACGGCCACCTGGATCCGACCGCCGCTGGTGTCGTCCTGGTAGGCGACCGGGGGCGGCTTGCGCACCTGCCCGCCGCCGGCCAGGGCCAGCACCGCGCTGCCGTCGGCCTCGATGCGCATCGACTCGGCTCCGGACAGCTGCAGCTCCAGGCGGGCCGGATCGGTCCCCGGCGCCAGCACCAGGTCGTATTCGGCCTGGCGCTCGTCGGTCCCGTAATATTCGAGATCCACCCCGGGCAACACCTGCGCGTAGCGGACCCGGCCGAAGCTGGGCACATCGGTGCGCCAGCGGCTCCGGTCGTTGCCCACGAAGTAATTGTTCCTGCCTGGCAGCTCGCCGATGCCGGCGGGCTCGACCTGCCGGCCGCCCGCCAATCGCATGTTCAGCACCGCCGGGCCGCCGCCCGGGCGCTGCAGGCTCAAGGTGGCGCCCTCGCGGGTGAGAAACAGCCCGTAGCCCTTGCCCCGGGCCAGAAAGCGCACCGGCGCCTCGAATTGCCCGCGGTTCTGTTCGAAGCGGTAGCGCGGCTGTGGGTTGCCCGGCTGCTGGCCGGCGAGCGGCCGCACCTCGACGCTGGTGCGTTCCGCCCGGCGCGCGACCGGCGGCAGGGTCGGGGCGCTGCTGCGATCGAGCAGACCCGACAGACTGGCGCAGACCAAGCCAAGGCCGGAGACGAAGATCAGACCGGCGAACTGTCCTGTGCGTTTCACGTGGACCCTCCTTGCTGGAGCGCCCGACGCTAACGGCAGGGTCGCGGTGATCGCGGCGACAGATTGCGCACAGTTTGAGGGTTTCGGGCTCAGCTGTGCGACAGCTCGGGCGGCCGCGTGCGCGCAGGCCACTTCTGAAGGCAGCGCGCGATGCGATCCCGAGCCGGAGCGCTGTCCATCCCGGGAAGACGCAGCTGCACGCCCGGCCGCTGAAGCAGCCGGGCCGGATCCAGATGGCCATCCCGATCGGTGCCCAGGATGCGCCACGCCTTGCCTTCGATCGCCCACAGCGGGACGCCCGCGCCGCGCCCGCGGTTCCAGGCGCGCGAGTCGCGGCTGGCGTTGCGGTTGTCACCCATGACGAACAGCTCGCCGGCCGGCACCGGCCCACCCTCGAAGGCATCGGCCTGCCCGGCGTGCAGTGTCAGAATCGCGTGATCGTCCAGGAACTCCACGATCAGGCGGCCCATCACCAGCTGGCCACCGGCAGAATAGAAATATTTGCCGGCATCGCAGAACGGCACCTGCCAGCCATTGATCCAGACAAGGCCGCCGGTGCTGACGATCTTGTCACCGGGCAAGCCGATGACCCGCTTGACCACCAGCTCCTCGCTGGTCTCGCCCACCGCGCGCCCCTGGAACACAACCAGGTCGCCCCGCCGCGGTCTCTTCGCCGGAGGGGGCACGTGCCGGCTGCCCGGCAGCCGCAGACCCATGGACAGCCGATCCAGCAGCAGGTAGTCGAACGGCTCCAGGGTCGGCAACATCGAAGCGCTGGCCACCCGGTAGGGCTGCCCCACCACCGCGCGCAGCGACAGCGCCGCCGCCGCCGCGATCAGCAGCACCGACACCACACCCACCACCCGCCAGATCGGCGGCAGCGGCGCGGGCTGCGGGCGCGCGGCCGCGGCCCCGCGCAGGTTGCCGATCAGGCGGCGGGCCAGCAGCGAGAACAGGAGGAAAAAGCCCATCGCCAGCAGCAAGGGCTGCCGCTCGCCCAGGCGCTCCAGCCAGCGGAAGGGCGCTGCGCTGGCCTCGCTCGCGCCCGGCACCAGCCAGCGGACCGCCAGCGCGGTCAGCACCAGCGGCATCAGCAGCAGCAAGGTCAGCCGCAGGATCAGGGAGCGGCGATGCTCTGGCTCAGCTTCTCGCATTGATCGTAGGGCGGCGCGGGGGTGATCGCGCCGCTGGTGAAGTCACGCAGGTAGGTGAAGGCGGCCAGGCCGGCGTTGATGGCGCCGCGGGCGGCCCACCTTTCCACGTCGGGCATCACCACCTGGTTGTTCTTCATGTCCACCGCCGTGCGGAACTGGTTCTGCGGCCGGCCGGTCGCGTCGCGGACCAGCAGGCTCTCCGGGCACCAGGGAATGCGCCGGGCGCCGTGGACCTCCTGGGCGAAGCGGCAGCGGCGGGTCTCGAGCTCGGTGCCGCAAGCACAGGGATCGTCGCCCGCCGCGCATTTCGGCTCGGGCAGACACAGCGGCATGCTGTGCAGGGGGCGGATCCCGAGGTCCACCTGCTCCAGCTGCTGCACGATCTCGTCGGTGGCCCAGTAAAACGAGGTCTGCGGATTGATCTGGGCCAGCGGCTCGCTGCCCTCCGAGGCCACGATCTCCAGCACCCGCACCACCGGCCAGTTGCCCTCGTTGCACAGCCGCACCCACAGCTCGGCGTCGCCGTTCTCGGTGATCAGCCCCAGCGACTGGCCCCAGTCGATCCCGGTGTCGCTGAGCAGGTTCTCGAGCCGGATCGACCGCCCGCCGCCGGTCACCGGCAGCACCTTCTTGCACAGCTCCTGGGCCACCTGAAGCATGTTGGGGCTGCCGGTCACCCGGAAACCGCGGCGCCGCTGTCCCAGGAAGGGGGTGGTGGACACCATGTTCAGGATCCCCTGCGGGATCAGCCGCTCGGTGCCGCCCAGGGCCATGAAGGCGAAGTAGCGGCCGCCCCAATCGTCCGGCGTGGGCACCGCCGCGGCCGGGTCGGTGACGGGCATGCCGCCGAAGATGCGCTGCAGGTTGGCGCCCGGATCGCTGGCCGGTCCCAGGATGCCGTCGCGGAAGTTGGCCACCCGCGAGCCGCCCCCGGTCACCTCGGAGATCGCCTCGGCCAGCAAGCCCTTCGAGTCGGCGCGCGGCCCGTGGCAGTTGATGCAGATCTGGCTGAACACCGCCTGCCCGGGCGTCACCTCGTACACCGGCGCGTCCGGGTCGGCGAAGGTCTTCTCCGCCCAGCGGGGCTTTTCGGGCAGCTCGCCCACCTTCCGCACGCCGCTGAAGTCGCACTCGGGCTTCACCTTCCACAGCCCCATCGGGTACTGGCTGCGGGCCAGCTGGCGCAGCCCCTCGCCGATGGTGACGTCCTTGAGGATCATCGGCACGTCGACGAAGTCCGGTGCCCTGGCAATCTTTTCCAGCTGCGGGTGGGGATCGACCAGGAACTTCGACCAGTCGAACTTGCGCGGCTCCCAGTCGCCGGGCGGGTCGGTCAGGTCGCTGTCGACCCAGTGGGGCTTGTCGGGGACGCCGTCGGCGATCATCAGCCACTTGCCGGGCCGCTTGGGATCGAAGATGACCTTGTCCTTGGGGATCAGGTCCTCGTTGCGGGTCGCCCGTCGGACGTCGACATCGACGATGTCGGTGGTGTCGGGACAGAAGTCGTAGCGCTTGCCGGCCCGGTACTGGGCCAGGCGCGTCTGCGCGTCCGCGACCGCCTTGGCGTAGTCCGGGTCGTCGGGACCGACCTCGCGGTAGTTCTGCGGCTCGGGGTCGGCGTATTCGGGGGTCTTGCTCACCCGCTGGGCGGGGATGCTGACCATCCATTCGGCCAGCACCTTGGGCGCGCGGCAGTCGAACCCGGCCGAATTGCGGGGCATGTGCGGGAAGATGGTGAAGTCCTCGGTGTAGATGAAGGGCGTGTCCACGTTTCGGTAGATGAGGCTGCGCCAGGGCGCCTCGATGCACTGGATGTCCTTCATCGGCTCGCAGAACGGGCTGTCGCTCCCGGCCTCGCACTCCTCGCACTTGCGCGTGTAGACCAGGCTCGAGCTGCCCGACAGGTCGTACAGCGAAGGCGCGATGTAGGGGATGGGGATGTCCTGCTCGGGGCCGCGCCGGCGAACCGGGCTCACGCGGTCCAGCGGAAACTGGAAGATGCCGCCGTGGTCGCTGGGCAGAAAATCCAGCATGTCCTTCAGCAGCGGCTCCTTGGTCGAGGGGAATCCGCGCGGGTTGTGGCAGTGCGAGCAGTTGCCCAGCAGGTAGGCCTGCGCCTCCAGCTCCTGGGCATTGCGGTAGGTGCGCTCGCCCTGCGGCGCCTCCAGCCCGTCCACGTCGGCGGCCGACTCCATGCCGCTGATCAGCCCGTATTCGATCATCCGCTTCAGCTGCGACAGCTCGTCCGTTCCCGCGTCCTCGTGCACGCCCGCCTCGCCGGGCCGCCGGCGCTTGAGCTGCAGCGGGGTGAAGCCGAGCACGAAGCTCGCGCTGGGACTGCCCATGTGACACTCGATGCAGCGCTGGGCGCCCGGGATGGCGTAGTGGCGCAGCAGCCCCGGGTTCTCGTTGTCCAGCGCGTAGCCCAGATC
>JBKPRZ010000486.1:0-7308 GCA_046734815.1 Myxococcota bacterium
TGAGCGCCGCCCCGCCCGCCGCCCGACCACTCAGAGCAGAACAGCCGCAGCCGGGTTCGCTCGCTGCGGTGGCGCCCGGCCGCCCACTCAGAGCAGAACAGAAGCAGCCGGGTTCGCTCGCTGCGGTGGCGCCCGGCCGCCCACTCAGAGCAGAACAGAAGCAGCCGGGTTCGCTCGCCGCGGTGGCGCCCGGCCGTGCTAGACCATGGGCATGCGGCTGGTGGGGACGATCGCGATCCATGTCGATGGCAGCCTGGTCGAGCGGCAGCCGACGCTGTGGGAGAAGCTGCGGCAGAAGCTGGGCAGCCAGGTGGACCTGTCGACCGACACCGTGCGGGTCGAGCTGGAAGCCACCGCCCTGGTGGACGCCGTCCGCCGGTCCTTGCAGCGGCTGGGGGTGACCAACGCGCTGTCGCTGGTGATCGACCAGACCGTGATCTTCCAGGACGCCCAGGGCAAGACCGACGACCTGCCCGATCTGCTGATCGCGATGTCCGAGCACGCGTCGGTGTTCGGGCGCGGCTTCAAGGAGCTGCGCTTCGCCGCCGAGCACGACGAGGCCGGCCTGCACCTGGTGATCGAGACCCGCGCCCGCACCGAGCACCTGTCCAGCGAGCCGGCCGCGGTGGTGTCGGTGGGCGGCCGCATCCGCGCGCTCGAGCCGAGCCCGGGTGAGACCGCCGAGCAATACCGCCAGCGGGTCGAGCCGCTGACCAGGGACAGCGGGGCGCTGGAGGCGGCGCGGGCGCAGTTCGAGTCTTTCGTGCACCGGGTGGAGGAGTCGCTGCGCGCGACCATGCCCGAGGCGCGCATCGAGCAGCTGCGCGCCGAGGCCCGCCTGGTCAAGCCCACCCGGCGCGCCCCCACCGAGCGCGAGCCGCCCCGCTCGCCGGTCCACCCGGCCTACGACCCGTTCGCCATCTATTACCCCAGCCCGATGAGCATGATGCTGGACGCGATGATCCTGTCGTCGGTCATGCACATGATGATGCCCTCGCCCTTCATCCACGTGATCAACCCCCTGGGCGGCTCGCTGGGCACCGCCCAGGAGGTCGCCGCCGACCCGGACCTCCTGGACCACGACCCCGGCGACAGCCGGCTGGCGGACGCGGACTCGGACATCGACGAGCCCGACGCCGACTACGACGACGACCGCGACCCGGGCGACGACGACGGCGGTGGCGGCGGTGACGACTTCGGTGGCGGTGACGACTTCGGCGGCGGTGACGACTTCGGCGGCGGCGGCGACTTCGGCGGCGGCGACGACTGATTCCCCGCCGCCCAGGTCCAGCAACTGCCCCGGTGCAGGGCCGCGTAGATGCGGTCGCGCAGCTGGTTGCACGCCTCGTCGGTCAAGGTCCGGTCGAGCGCGCGCAGCACCACCCGCACCAGCGCGTTCACCTGCCCCGGCGCGATCCCCAGCCGGGCGCGCGCGGCCTCGGGCAGCGCCTCGGCGTCTGTCACCGACAGCACCTCCACCGATTCGACCAGCGGGGCGTCCTCGCCCAGCGCCTCGCGCACGGCGTGCCCGACCTCCTCGGGCAGCGGAGACCCGTCCAGCGCCAGCGACAGGTCCCGCCGCACGGGCGGCATCGACGACACCGGCCGCCAGGGCTGCAGGTCCAGCATCTGGGCGGCGATGCGCGGATCGGTCGCACGCAGCAGCCGGATGTCGGGCAGCGCCTTCCGCAGCATGAGGATGCGGTCGAGGCCCAGCCCCATGGCCAGCCCGCTGACCGGCGCGGCCCGATCGGCCAGCCCGCAATCGGCCAGCAGCGCCGGCAGCGCCAGGCCGCACTCGCCGATCTCGACCCACCCGCCGGCCTCCTGCACATCGATCTGAAGGCCACCGGTCGTGTAGGGGTGCTGCGCGGGGATGGTCCGGTGGCGCCGGCCGGGCAACACCGCCCCGACCACACGGGCGATCATCTCCTGCAAATCGTCCACCCCCAGCGCGGGGCCGCGCCGCACCCGCCACAGGTCCAGCTGGTGGGGCTCGCCGGTGTGCAGGCGGTCGATGCAGTCGCGGCGGTACACCAGCCCCGGGCAGACCAGCAGCACGTCGGCGGGGGGATCGGCCTCCGCCGCCAGCGCGCGCAGCGCCGGCGGCACCAGGGCCGAGGTCTGCGTGCGCAGCAGCGCCGTCTCGCACAGGTACCGCGTGTAGCGGGCGTCGCGAGCCACACCGTCGGGCGGATAGTGCAGCCGATCGTAGTTGTCGGCCACCGACACGATGGGGCTGCGCCGGCAGCGCCGCTCGACCGCGCCCCACGCCCCGACCAGCGCGCCGGCGGCGGCGTCCACCAGCTGCTGCAGGATGTGGGGCCCGTCGGCGGGATCGGTCAGGTCGCGGATGGCCAGCGCGCGGCGGACCTCCTCGATGTTCAGCGCGGACAGGGACGGGGACGACGAAGCGGCGGAAGCGGACATGGCGGACCTCACGGGCAACGGAAAGGGACGGCGGTGCGTCTCACCACCGGCCGGGCGCCATCCCGCACCCGGAGGCGGCGTGCCCCCGGAACCGGGTCCGTGCTGTCCAGTCGCGCGCTGTGATCTCAGGCGAGCGCGCGCCCCGGACGCCCGAACCGGGCTCCGGGGCAACTAAAGCGCTCACCGCGGCCTGCGCGCATGACCCCGCAACAATAGCACGACCCGGCCTGCTCTTCCCGACGCGGTCCCACGGACGCAGGTTGCGGGTATGAGGCGACGTGGCTACATACACAAAGCACCCTGGTACGCCCGCCGGGTGGGGACCAACGTGGGCACCACCGAGCGCTGGCTCTCGCTGCTGGGCGCCCTGGGGCTGATGGCGTTCGGCCGCCGCGCGCGCAACCGCCGGCTGGCGGCCGTGGCCTCCAGCTTCTTCGTGCGTCGCGGGCTGACCGGCGTGTGCCCCCTCTACCGGCGGTTCGGCCTGTCCTCCACCTGACCGCGACGCCGCCCGGCCGGCGCCCGGCCCGTCACCCGACCTGCGCGCCGCGGGTGATCTCGCCCATGCGGCCGCTCTGGTAGTCCTCCACCGCCTGCACCAGCTCCTGCCGGGTGTTCATGACGAACGGGCCGTAGCGGGCCACCGGCTCGGCGATGGGCACACCGGCCAGCAGCAGCAGGCGCGCCGGTGCTCCCTCGACGGGGCCGCGCAGCCGGACCTGGCCGTCGCCGCCCAGCAGCGCCAGCTGTCCGTCGGCCACCTCGGTCCCCTGCTCGCCGATCCGCGCGCGGCCGCCGAACAGGTAGACCATCGCCCGCTGCTCGGACCTCAGCGCCACCGTCACGTCCGCCTCCGGCGCCAGGGTCCAGTCCTGGTACACGATCGGCGTCAGCGTGTCGATCACCGCGCGCGTGCCCAGCGCCTCGCCGGCGATCACCCGCACCTGGGCGCGCCCGTCGGCGCTGCGGGCCTGCGGAATGCGCTCGCCCGAGACGTCCTGGTAGCGCGGGCGGGTCATCTTCAGGCGGGCGGGCAGGTTGATCCAGATCTGGAAGCCGTGCACGCGGCCGCCCTCGCGGCGGATGCGTTCGGACGGCATCTCGGAGTGGACCACCCCGGCGCCGGCCGTCATCCACTGCACGTCGCCGGCCCGCAGCAGCCCGCGGTGGCCGGCCGAGTCCTCGTGCTCGAACTCGCCCTGCAGCATGTAGGTCACGGTCTCGAAGCCCCGGTGGGGATGGTCGGGTGCGCCCACGGCCTCGCCGGGGCCGTATTCGGCCGGCCCCATCTCGTCCAGCAGCAAAAACGGATCGTGAAGATCGAGCCCCGACGTGGGAAACGGCCGGCGGACGATGAAGCCGCCGCCTTCTCGCTGGCGGTGCGCGGTGATGATCCTGGAAACTTCGCGCGTCCCGGACATGTGAAATGACCTCCTCCCGCTTCTGATGCCCGGGGAGGCCAAAGGATCCGTGCGACGCGCGGCCCTACTGCAGCGCCCAGTCGATGGCGGCGCCCAGCAGCTTGACCCCGTTGTCGTTCAGCAGGCGCGCCGCTCCGTCCATCACGAACGAGCCCACCCGCCGGGCCGGCGCCGGTCCGATCACCAGCATGGCCCCGCGGGGGTAGCCGAACACCACCACCCGGTCGGTCATGCCGGGGATGATGGCCACGCGCTCGGCGCCGGTCTCGGGGCGGCCCCAGCCCATGTCGGCCGCAGCGCCCACCACGCTGATGGTGCCGGACAGCCCCGCGGCCATCGTGTGGCCGGGCATGGTGATGCTCACCTGGGTGCCGTTGACCACGCCCTGGTCTATCGAGTTGCTGTTGACCATGCCCATGGAGAAGAACACCAACCGCTCGAGCACCACCACCGGCACGGGCACGTCGCGATACTTGTCGCCCAGGACGGACGACGCGGAGCTCTCGGCCAGGACCACCAGGTGGACACCGTTGACCGACGGGACGTCCTCGTCGCTGACCAGCGTGACCGCCAGCCCCCGGGCGCTCAGGATGTCCTGCAGGCGCGTGTCCCCCGGCGTGGGCATCGCCTTGTTGCCCACCACCAGCACGGCCGTGCGCGACGGAGCCTGATCCACCGCGGCGTCGGACGGATCCGCCGCGTCGGCGGTGTCGGCTGCGGCTTCCAGGGCCGCGTCAGGCCCGGGCGGCGCGTCCGGTTCGACGGTGTCGTCGGCGCGGTCCGCTCCGCCGCCCTGGTCGGGTGAGACCGGCCGATCGGGCATCGCCGCGTCCGGCGCCAGCACCGCCCGGTCCACCGAACGCGGTGGCGCGCACGACACCAGCGCCAACAGGACCAGGACCCGACGCAACAGCACCACCCGCCCGTCAAGTATGCGCGCCGGCAGGTAATCCGCCCGTTCGCGCGTGTGCCGCCGCCTCGGTACGCAGGTGCCTGTGGGTCGCCGCCGCACAGGGAGGGGCGGCGCGCCCACCGTGTGCGATGGCATTGTCCCGCGCGCGCGCTTGCAATACGGTTGTCGGTCCATGCCCGCCCAGCGCCCGACCCGCGCCAGCGGAGCCGCCTCGCTGATGGTGGCCGCCGGGATCTTCTTGTCGCGCATCGCGGGGTTCGTGCGCAGCCGCGCCCTGGCCCACTACCTGGGCAACAGCGACGCCGCCGACGCCTTCGCCTACGCCCTGAAGCTGCCCAACCTGCTGCAGAACCTGTTCGGCGAGGGGGTGCTGTCGGCCTCCTTCATCCCGGTCTACGCCCGCCTGGTCGAGGAGGAGCGCCACGAAGAGGCGCGCCGGGTGGCGGGCGCGGTGCTGTCGCTGCTGTTCCTCATCGTGTCGGTGATCGTGCTGCTGGGCATCCTGGCGGCGCCGCTGCTGGTGGACGTGTTCGCTGCCGGCTACTCCGGTGAGAAGCGCCAGGTCTGCGTCCGTCTGGTGCGCATCATGTTCCCGGGGACGGGGGTGCTGGTGCTGTCGGCCTGGTGCCTGGGCGTGCTGAACAGCCACCGCCGCTTCTTCCTGTCGTACGTGGCCCCGGTGCTGTGGAACCTGGCCATCATCGGCGCGCTGATGATCGAGGGCCGGGTCACCCGCGGCGAGTACCCGCTGGCCACCGCCGCCGCCGTGGGCGCGGTGGCCGGCAGCGGGCTGCAGCTGATGTTGCAGTTCCCGGTGGCGTTGCGGCTGCTGCGCGGGCTGCGCCTGAGCCTGGGGCGAGGCTCGGCCGAGGTCGGCTCGGTGGGGCGCAGCTTCGGGCCGGTGGTGCTGGGGCGCGGGGTGGTGCAGATCTCCAGCTGGATCGATTCGGTCGTGGCCAGCTTCCTGTCGACCGGGGCGATGGCGGGGCTGAACTACGCCCAGATGCTGTACCAGCTGCCCATCAGCCTGTTCGGAATGGCGGTGTCGGCGGCCGAGCTGCCCGAGATGGCGCGCGCCACCGGGGATGCCGCCGCGGTCGCCACCCGGCTGCGCGAGCGGCTGACCGCGGCCGTCCGGCGCATGGCCTTCTTCGTGTTGCCGTCGACTGTGGCCTTCGTGGTGCTCGGGGACGCCGTGGTGGGGCTGGTGTACCGCACGGGGCGCTTCGGCGCGAGCGACGAGACCTTCGTCTGGGCCATCCTGGCGGCATTCTCGCTGGGGCTGCCCGCCGCCACGCGGGCGCGCCTGTACTCGTCGGCCTTCTACGCCCTCCGCGACACCCTCACGCCGTTCCGCATCGCCGTGGTGCGGGTGCTGGTCAGCACCGGCCTGGGGATCGCGCTGTCGTTCGGAATGCCGGGGATGCTCGGGCTCGAGCGCCGCTGGGGGGTGGTGGGGCTGTCGCTGGCCGGCGCCATCGCCGCCTGGCTGGAGATGAGCCTGCTGCGTCGGCGGCTGGCGGCCCGGCTGGGCGGGCCCGTGCGGCTGCCCGGGCGTTTCCTGGTCCTGGTGCTGCTGGCCTCGGCGCTGGCGGGGGCGGCGGGCTGGGGCTGCCAGTGGTTCATCGCCGCCCGGCAGCTGCATCTGCACGCGGCCATCGAATCGGCGGCGATACTCGGGACCTTTGGCGGAACCTACCTGGTGCTGACCTGGCTGCTCGGCATCGACGAGGCGCGGTCGGTCTTCGGCCGCCTGCGCCGCCGGATGCGCTGAACGCGCCGCTCTGCTTCAGCCCCGGCCCTCGCCCGCCGGGGAGGACCGGGCTAATCTGCGGACGTGGATCGCCCGCTGACCACCCCGCCGCCGGATGGCCGCGGCCCCGCCCGGGCCGACCTGCTGCGCGTGTTCGAGACGCAGTTCGATTACGTGTACCGCACCTTGCGGCGCTACGGGCTGAGCGCCGTGGACGCCGAGGACCTCAGCCAGGAGGTGTTCCTGGTGCTGTGGCGCCGGCGGGACAGCTACGACCCCGCGCGCCCGCTGCGCCCGTGGATCGCCGGCATCACCTACCGCATCGTCCAGGAGCACCGCCGCCTGCGCGCGCGCGAGGTCCTGGCCGAGGACGTGGACAGCACCGACCAGGCGCCTGGCCCCGACGACCAGCTGGCCAGCGCCCACGCGCGCCGCCTGGTGCTGCAGTCGCTGGCCACCGTGCCCCTCAAGCAGCGGATGGTGGTGGTGATGCACGACCTGGACGGCATGGCCATGCGTGACGTCGCCGGCGCGCTGGCGCTGCCGCTGTTCACCATCTACAGCCAGCTGCGGGCCGGCCGCAAAGCTTTCGCCCGCGCCGTCCGCCGCGCGCAGCTGCGGGCCGGCTGGGCCGACCTCCGGCGTGCCGACCCCCAGGCGCTGCTGGCCGAGGAGCGTCCCTTGCCTCCCGCGCCGCCGCAGGTGCGCGAGCGGGCGCTGCAGCGGATCAAGGGTCTGGTGTGGGCGCCGGCTGCACCGCTGACCCCGGTCACGGTGGGCGAGGGCCTCGC
>JBKPRZ010000487.1:0-9981 GCA_046734815.1 Myxococcota bacterium
ATCGGGAGCACACCCATGTAGTGGTTCACCGCAATCCACTCCCCCGGCTCGACCGATTCCAGGAATAGGAGATACGGACCTGGCCGAAAGCTCTCAGAGGCACAGATGAAGTCCTTCTCCGCCCAGAGGATCTGGGGCTCCTTGACGGAGGGCTCGACGAACGGCGCACGCTTCACAAACTCGATGAAGCGAAACGCATTTCTTTGACCGTAGGTCCAATACCCCTTCTTGTGGCCAGCGACCTTCTCGCTCGTTTCGACTTGAACCACCGCCACCGCATCGGCGGCCGCAACCGCTGCCGGTAGATCCATAAAGTGCGCCTTGCCCTCCGCCCGCATCGGACTGGCGATCGTCACAGTGGCGACGAGTGAAAGCAGGGCAGCGTGGCGCATCGTTGCCTTCATGTGTGCCGAACTTTCTATTCGCCCGCAAAGCCTAGCCTGGTGGCCGGGTGGCCCGGATGTGTGCATCGCGAAGGGCACGTTGGATCCCGGTTCTTTCCATGCCTTGCGGCCCGCCGCTCCCACGAGACTGACTGCGGGGGCTCGCTGTCTAATACGCGCGCGTCGGGGGGGCGGTCAGCGGTCCGGGGGGCTGCGGACGGCGCTGGGGCCGCGGTTGAGAATGTGGGTGTAGATCATGGTGGTCGTGACGTTCTGATGGCTGGGAGTTCCTGGATCGTGCGAATGTCGTGGCCGTCTTCGAGCAGGTGGGGCGCGAATGAATGGCGGAGGGTGTGAGGGCTGACGACTTTCGTGAGGCCTGCCCGGCGGGCTCTGCTTTGCGGCGCGATGGATGACGGCCTCGTGCAGGTGGGGGCGCATTGAAGTGGTGCTTCACGATGCTGAACACGACCGGTTCGAATGGGTCGCGCTGGGGAGGCGCTCCGTCGGTTCCGGCTGACGGCGGTGGCAGAAGCATTGCAGAGGGTCGTCGACCTTCTCGCGAGGAGCAGGCCTGTGGCAATGAAGCCTCGGATCACCATCGAGATTGCGGAGCAGCTGCCGATTGACGTCCTGGAGTACGCGCGCATCCCCATCGCCTACGAAGTGCGACAGATCCTCGACGTGGTGGCGACGGCGAGCGGACTCGGTGGACCGACGCTTCTGGAGCGCAGTCTCGATAGCCCTTACGTGAAGGATTACGACGCAATCGCGGGAGAGGGGCCGTTGACCTGGCCCGGTCGTTTCGATCTGTCGAAGTGGCAGATCTTCACCGCGCGCGTGAACCAGCAACTCGTGGGCGGCGTCGCCGTCGTCCTCGACGGCTCGGACGTCGACGACATGCTGGAAGGGGCCGCCGATCTCGCACTGATCTGGGACATTCGCGTGTCTCCGGAGGCGCGCGGACTCGGGGTCGGTTCTGCGCTCTTCCGCCGTGTCGAGGAGGCAAGCAAGATGCGCGGCGTTCGCCGGCTGAAGGTCGAGACCCAGAACACAAATGTTCCCGCCTGCCGTTTCTATGCTCGGCAAGGCTGCATCCTGGGAGCCGTCAATCGCTACGCCTACCCGGACCTTCCGCACGAAACCCAGCTCTTCTGGTACAAGGATCTCAGTCGGTCCGAGGTGTGATGATGGGCATCAGGGTGCGGCTGGCGGGCGAAGGCGACGCTTCGGCGCTGGTGGACATGGTCGATGACTTCGTTCGGGGGCATCCGGCGGAGAATCACCCGCGGACGGAGCAGGCGGTTCGTGCTGCCTACTTCGGGGCCAGTCCGGTGGCCGAGGTCATCGTGGCGGAGTGGAATGGTGACGTGGTCGGGATGATCCAGTGGGCGCGCATCTTCGACATGTTCTGGAGCATGTTTGGCGGGCTGGTCGAATGGCTGTACGTCAGGCCCCGCGCTCGCGGTCTCGGCCTTTCGGCAGCCATGCTCGCGATGGCCAGCCGTCGCGTGCGAGACTCCGGCGGAGAGTTCCTCTACGGCAGCGGCGGCGAGAAGACGGCGTCGATCTATGCACGCCTCGCCAGCGCGAGTGGAACGACCATGGGGTACTATCTTTCGGCCGAGGGCTTCCAGCAGGCCGCGGATCTCGCCGGGCAGCCGCCTCGACGTATCGTGCGGAATTTTCCGTCGCCCGCGCTGAGCAGGGTTCCGCCCCGCCCGCGGCCTCGACACCCGTGATGGCTGCCTGGCCGCGGGCGGCGACCTAAGCCTCCACCTCCTGATCCACTCCTCCCGGTACGCGGTCCCGGCACAGCTCGCTCAGCCGCTTGCGCAGCGCGATCCGCGCGCGGAACATGCGGGTGGCGACGGTGGGGCCGGGGATGCGGAGGTGGCGGGCGATCTGTTGCTGGTCGAGGCCACGGCCGCGCAGCTCCCAGACGCGGCGGAGGGGGGCGGAGAGGGCGGGCATGGCCTGGGCGAGGTCGTCGTCGTCGACCACGCGCCACAACGGGAGCGGTTCGGGGATGGGCTGGGGCACGTCGGAGCCGTGAGGGTCGACGCGGGCGCGCTGCCAGGGACTGCGCGCACCGTCGATGTGCAGGTTCCGCATCACGCGGGCGAGCCAGGCCCCGAGGTTCTCGTGGTCGGCCAGGGAACGCTCGCGCTCGAGGGCGCGCAGACAGGTGTCCTGCACCAGGTCGGCGGCGGATTCCTCGGTCCGGGCCAGGTTGCTGGCCAGGCCCCTCAGGGCGACCAGTGCTTCGACGATCTGTCGATGAAATCTGGAGCGGCGGTCTCGTTGGTTGGGCGAACGGAGCCGGTGCATGGCCAGCCCTGGACAGCAACCCCCGTTCCATCGCCAGGCCCGCAACCCGACGGGCCCTTCCCGGTCGCCGACCGGGCGAACTTCACAATCTGTGATCTCAGATTGGCCGCTTGAAGCCCGGAGTGACCTCGCCGGAGTCGGTGCCGGGCAGCGGCGCGGGGATGATCGGGGTCTTCTGCGGGCGCGGGATGCCATACCGATCCAGCTTGGCGACGAAGGTGCGCCGATTCATACCCAGGGCCCGGGCGGCCCGGCTCTGGTTCCAGACGTGCGCGTTCAGGGCCTCGACGATCCGCTGCCGGTCCTCCTGCTCGCTGGGGGACAGGACGCGCTCGCCGATCATCGCGACCACCGGCGCGGCGGGCGGCGGCGGGGCGGCGGCCGGTGGAGCGGCGGCAGGCAGGCGATCGGTGGGCAGGTGGGCGGGCTCGATCAGCTGGCCTTCACTGAGCGCCAGCGCGCGCTCGACCACGTTGCGCAGCTCGCGGATGTTGCCCGGCCAGTCGTATTGCAACATCCAGTCGCGCGCGGCCGCCGACAGCGGCGGCACGGCGCAGCGGGCGGCCTGGGCCGCCTCGCGCAGGAACAGCCGGGCCAGCGGCTCGATCTCGTCGCGCCGCTCACGCAGCGGCGGGATCACCACGGTGATGCCGTTGAGCCGGTAGAACAGGTCCTCGCGGAAATTGCCGGCCACCACCTCGGCCTCCAGGTCCCGGTTCGTCGCCGCCAGCACGCGCACGTCCACCCGCTGCGGCCGCGTCGAGCCCACCCGCAGGATCTCGCGGTTGGCGATGGCCCGCAGCAGGCGCGCCTGCATGGTGGGCGGCATCTCGCCCACCTCGTCGAGGAACAGGGTGCCACCGTCGGCGACCTCGAACAGGCCCGGCCGGGCCTGGACCGCCCCGGTGAAGGCGCCCCGCTCGTGACCGAACAGCTCGCTCTCGATCAGGCTCTCGGTCAGCCCGGCGCAGTTGAGCGCCAGGAATGGCGCCCCGGCGCGGCTGGACTGGGCGTGGATGGCCTGGGCCATCACCTCCTTGCCCACGCCGGTCTCGCCCAGGATGAGGACGTTGATGTTCGATCGCGCCGCCCGGCGGGCCACGTCGTTCACCGCCTGCATGGCCGTCCCCGCCGGCGGGGCGTCGGCGATGGGCGGCCGCGGCCGCAGCTGCTGGTTGGCGTGCTCCATCAGGGCCTCGGCGCTGGAGCCGTCGCGCGGGAAGGTGGCCAGCCCCACCCGCATCGGACCGGCCGCGGCGGTCAGCCCGGCGTGGATCGTCTCCAGCAGCGCGCCGGCCTGCTCGGCGTCGGTCTGCAGCAGCAGCAGCTCGTAGTCGTAAGGTCCGTAGGCGGCAAACAGGTGCGGCGAGGGCAGGTGCCGTTCGACCGCCGGCACCACCCGCCACCAGGGCACCGGGTGCTCCAGCGCCAGCCTCACCAGCACGAAGCGCCCGCGCCCGCCCCGCTGCAGCTCGCACTCCTCCTGCACCCGCCGCTCGAACCAGCGGTGGTACCACAGCCGGCGGGCGCCGCGCGCACCCGGCGCCGGCTGCACCACCAGCACGGTGGACCCGATGGTCACCGCCTCGCCCAGAGCCAGGGGCGTCCAGACCCCACCCGGGATCGGCTGGCCGCGCAGCCGCGTGCCGTTCGAGCTGCCCAGGTCCTGGATCTGCAGCGACGGTTCGGCCCGCAGGCTGGCGTGCCGCCGCGAGGCCATCGGGTCTTCCAGGTGCACGTGGCAGTCGTCGGCGCGCCCGAGGGTGACCTCGCCCGGTCCAGCCAGCGGGTAGGCGGCCACCGACTCGGCAGACATCACCAGCACAGCCAGCGCACCTTCGGCAGCTGGCCCCCCACCCGCGATCCCCGGATCTTCTATCGTCGTCGGCGCTCCCATGCCGGCCGTGGGACAGAACGTTAGCCCCTCGGCCCGTTGCTGGGCAAGTGTCCGGGCCGGTCAGGTCCCGACGAAGGTCAGCCCGTGCTTCTGCTGCCAGGAGGAGAGCAGGTCTGCTGGTATTCTGAAGGGTTTTCCCTTCGCCGGGCGCAGCTGCTCGGTCAGCGCCACGAACACCCGCCAGCTGGCCGCCTGCCCCACCCAGCCCATCGGCGACTGACCGAAGATCTGGCGCGCCACCGGGCTGGACGGGCTGACCGCGCGCACGATCAACGAGCTCCAGTCGGCGGCCGGCAGGTCCAGCAGGTCGGCGCAGCGGTCGCCGGCCATGTGGCGGACCAGCGCCACCGGCAGCCCGTCGAAGTGATCGCCGGGGATGAAGTCCTTCATCATCGTTACCAGCGATTGCGCCAGGGCCGCGCCGTCGTCGGAGTGATCCCACTGCTCGCGCAGCCGGTCCATCGATTCGGCCGCGTCGGCGGGGGTGGCCAGGTACTTGCGATGCGCGGGATCCAGGCCCATGCGCAAGGCCACCTCGGTCCACAGCTTCAGCCAGCTGTCCTCTTGCTCGGCCGTCGGCGGCAGACCCAGCGCGCGCAGGCCGTCGCAGACCACCTGCGAGAAGGTCAGGATGGTGCCCAGGATGTGCTGCTGATTGATCGGCAGGCCGAACGCCTCGACGTTCCACGGCTGTTCGGGGTGGTGAACCAGCGAGGTCCGCAGGGCCGCGTGCAGCAGCCGCACGCGGGCGATGCTCCGGCGGGCGACGATGTCGGTGCCGGTGGCCACGTCCAGCACGAACTGCATGGTCTCGACGATCCGGCTCTGCGGCTGCCGGGCGAACCGATCGCTGGCCCGCAGGACGGCAGCCCCCTTGGGGAAGGCAAACGCCTGCGGCAAGGACGAGCAGAACAGGCAGCTGGCGATGGCCCAGCCGTGGGTCCGGAAGAAGGCCTGCGCCGCCTTGCGGACGTGGTCGTCGATGTCAGCCTCGGTCTTCTCCAGCAGGCGCGCGAACCGACCCGTGCTGAACAGCCGGATCTCCTCGGGGTCCGCACCGGGGCCGTCGATGGCCATCAGGGGCGCGAGCACGCTGGTCAGCCGGGCGGGATCGGTGGGCAGCAGGCTGTCGGCCAGCGGGTCACCGCGCTTTGACATCTGCTCGACCGTCGTGTCGTCCAGCGCGGGCAAGGTGGCCCGGTCGGCGGGTCGGGGCGCCAGCTGGCCCGGTGACGCGATCTGGGCGGGGTTGCGCGTGCTGGCACCCCACGCTTCACGCGCCAGATCCAGATCGATGCCCGGCATGCTGTAGAACGACTCGGGCGGCACCAGCGGGTGCAGCGCCTGGCTGTCCTGCCCGAACAGCTGGGCCAGCTGGTCCAGCCCCTGCTCGATGCGACCGACGTCGGCGGCCGGTCCCAGCTCCTGCAACGCCAGCAGCGCCCCGGCGGTGTCGTAGCGGGTGCTCTCGCCGATCCCGGCCTGGTCGGGATCGCGGCTGGCCTGCAAGCTCTCGCCCCAGCCGCCGTCCTCGTTCTGCCTGGATTGCACGAAGGCGATGGCGCGCTGGACCCAGGGCTCGGACAGATCGGCGCCCACCGCGGCCAGCCCGCGCAGCACCCAGCAGGTGGACGGCAGGTAGGTGCTGACCCAGCGGCCCCAGAAGGCGCCGCTGTCCATCTGCATCCGGCGCAGGAAATCCAGCGCCCGCGCGATCGGCTGGTCGTAGGCGCGCAGGCCGGCGTGTCCCAGCGCGAACAGCACCCGGCCGGTGATGTCCTCGGTGGCGGGGTCGCCCAGCTCGGGCGGCGGATCGATCAGGAAGTCCCAGCGGTCCAGCACCGTGTTCTTCGGCATCGGCGGCGGGCCGGTCATGAAGGGCCCCGGTGGCTTGCTGGGAAAGCCGTGCTGGAAGGCCGCCCAGCCGCCGTCGGCGTTCTGGCGGGCCAGCAACCAGTCGCGCCCGGCCAGCAACGCCTCCTCGATGCTTGCGCGCAGCCCGCGACCGAAGCCGCGGGTGCCGTCGCCGCCCAGCCATCGCCCCTCGGCCTCCAGCGCCAGGGCCAGGGTGGCCAGCGCCATGGCGGTGTCGTCGGTGTCGGGCAGGGCGTTGTTCCTGGCCTGGAAGGCCCAGCTGCCGTGCTTCTGGCAGCTGACCAGCCAGCCCAGCGCCCGGGCGATGGGCGGTTCCCAGGGCGCCATGCCCAGCGCCAGCAGGCTGCGCACGCGGAAGGCGGTGGCCCACACGTCGGTCTGGAACAGACCGAAGCCGTGGTCGTGGATCTGGCGCTCGAGGAAGTCACGCCCGCGCAGGATGCGGCCGTCCTGCGGGTCGGCGCCCAGCGCGTGCAGCGAGGCGATGGCCATGGCGGTGGTGCCGGTGTCGCCGTACAGCCAGCTGCCGTCGCTGTTCTCGTAGCGGCCCAGCAGCACCGCCAGCCGCTGGCCCTCGATCACCGCCGGGATGCGTTCGGGCCAGCTGCGCCAGCCGGTGAGCACCGTACCGCCACTGCGCAGAAGGTCGCTGGCCGTGTTCCACAGGCGCAGGCGAAGATCGGGGATGTTGCGCGGCCCGGGCGTGCGCACCAGCGAGACCGCCGCCTCGGCGAGGGCCAGCCGCTGGGGCGGGCGGCGCCCCGAGCTGATGAAGTCGCGGATGACGTCGTAGGTGAGCATCTGGAACGGGATGCCCAGGTTCACCCGCTGCTCGAGCACCAGCTCGGATCCCGGCACCAGCCGGAACACGATGGGGGTGGGCGGCAGCTCGCTGACCGGGATCAGCCCGGCCATGGCCAGCAGCAGCGCCGAGTAGTCGCCCTGCTTGCCGCGTTCGATCACCGCCGCCAGCCCGTGATTTTCGCCGATCCGGGTCCGGTCCACGTATTTCTGGGCCCGGGCGATGGCGCGGGCGACCTCCTTGCGCTCGGCGCGGCCGGTGAACTTCAGGGCGGCCAGCACGGTGGCGGTCGCGGACAGCAGCGCACCCTGGTCCTCGGGACCGAAGGCGGCGCCGGCCCGCGCCGGCCAGGGAGGAAACCAGCCCTCCTCCCGGTCCTGCTGCTCGCACAGCCGATCGATGACGGCGTCGACGGCGGCGGCGTCCAGCTGGTCCAGCTGCTCGGCGAACTGCAGCGCGATCAGCACCTTGGCGGTGGTGGCCGGACCGGCATCGCAATGGATGCTGAAGCTGCCGTCGGCGCGCTGACCTTCCAGCAGGCCGTGTCGTTCGATCAGCGCCGCGATCGAGATCGGCGTCTGCGCGGCCCCGCGCCTTGCCCGCGTCGCGGCCGCCTTGACCGGCCGCTTTTCGCGCTTGGATCGGGCGCGCTTGGGCGGGCGCCCACGAGCTGCCCGGCGGCCACTGGATTTGCGTCGAACCCGCTGCTGTCTCTTGCGGCTCACGTTCACCCCCCGGGAAAGTGGCAGTGGTCCTGACGATCGAGGGCCCGATCATTCCCTGGAAATCGTGATCGCCTCCTCGGAAAGCAGATGTGGGCAAGCGCCGATACGCCGCAAGGTCTGGCGTGCTTCTTCGGCCAGCCCTGGCCCCAGCGCGCCCAGCCGGCCCAGCTCCAGCGCGGTCATCGCTTCCTCCACCGGCATTCCGTGGGAGCGGGCCAGTGCCAGCGAGCGCTGCAAGGTGCGCAGGGCGCGCCGCCGGCGGCCCTGGATCGCCTGCGCGCAGCCGGTCGCCCGCAACGCCGCAGGTTTGAGCACCTTGAACACACGCGCACACCTGCGGGCGGCCCGGCACGCGCCCAGGGTCAGCGCGCGCAGCTCGGCGTCGCCCGGGTCGCGCTGCCAGATGCCCACCAGGATCTCGGGCAGGTAGGTCTGCAGCTCCAGCAGGTGGTGCAGCTGGGCGGATCGGTTGCTGGCGCGGGCCAGCTCGATCGCCAGGGGGCGGGCCCGCTGGGGCTGCCCGCTCCGCCAGAGGGCGGCGCAGGTCATGGCCGACAGGTTCAGCCACTCGATCTCGCTGCCGCGGGCGCGCGCATCGGCGGCCAGGCGCTCGCAGGTGCGGCGGGCGTCCTCGAAGTGGCCGGTCTCGATCGCGCAGCTGCCCAGCAGCTTGCGCGCCACAACCTCGTGAAAGCGGTTGCCGTAGGCCGCCGACAGCTGCGCCACCCGGTGCGAGACCCGCTCGGCCCCAGAGATGTCGCCCTGCCCGATGAGCACGAACCCTTGCACCAGCTCGAGCGCGGTCTGCTCGTAGCGGCTGGGGATGCCGGTGCACAGCTGCAACCCGGTTGCGACCACCTCGGCCGCTTCGGCCAGCTGGCCGGCGTTGTAAAGGTAGAAGGCCTCGCTCTGGTGACAGCGCAGGATCGTGGTCAGGTCACCGGACTGCTCGGCCCGCTCTCGCGCCAGGGTGAAGTACCGCTGGGCGGCGGTGGTGAGGCCCATCAGACCGACGATCCGGGCGAGGAAGGTCCAGGGCACGCAGGCCAGGGTGCCGGTGGCGGCCTGCTCGGCACGGTTGGCCGCCTCCAGCAGCGCGCCCATCATCACCCGCGACTCGTTGGAGAACATCTTGCAGAACCCCAGCCAGGTGTTGGCCAGCGCCGCCTCGTCGAACGCCAGCGCCTGCTCGCGGCTGGGCGGCGCCACCGTGTGCGGCATCAGCCGCAGCTGCGCCTGCCGGGCGCTCCCCGTCACCAGCCGCCAGATCCAGCGTCCCGGCGATGTCGGAGCGGCCATCTTCAGCACGCGCAGGCACTGGCGCAGGTGCGCTTCCGCCTCGGTCATGCGGCCCAGACCGGCCAGCGCCTCACCCAGCCGCCGCTGCAGACGGGCCGCCTCCAAGGTGGATCCGACCAGCGCCGGGTCCGCCTCGGCCAGGGTGCAGGCCAGCGACAGCTGCTGGTGTGCCTCGGCCAGGAAGCCCGCCTCCAGCGCCCGCTGCCCGGCCCGGCCCAGCCAGGCGATGGCGGGCGCGTGGTCACCGGCCTGGTGGTGGTGCTGCCCGATGAAGTAGATGTCGCGCTCGCCGCCGCGGCTCTCCAGGATGGCCGCCACCCGCCGGTGCAGCCCCGCGCGCGCGGCCGCGGACAGCTGCTGGTACGCACACTCGGCCAGCGAGGAATGGGCGAACCGCACCGTCCCGTCGGCGTCCCGGCAGATGAGGGCGCGCGCCTCCAGCTGGGCCAGCAGCAGCAGGCCGGCCGTCCCTTCCAGCTGCGCGGCCGACAGCAACAGGGCCAGCTCGACGGGCCGCCCGAACACCGCCAGCGCCGCCAGCAGGTCCCGGCTGTCGCCCGCCAGCGCGGCCAGCCGCCGCCGGGCCAGCGCCCGGACCGCGTGGGCGGTCGAACCGCCCGCGCCGGCGTCCAGGTCCGGCCGCTCGCCCTCGGGGACGATCCAGTTGCC
>JBKPRZ010000488.1:0-7844 GCA_046734815.1 Myxococcota bacterium
CCGCTGGCCCGGGGGTGCGGGCCGCCGAGCCGGCGTTGCCCCGGCCGCCGCCGGCCCCTTGCCGGGTGGCTTCCCCCTGTCCCAGCGTGGTGAAGTCGGTCTGTCCGGCCACGCGCTGGTCCTGCGGCGGTCCCTTGTCCCCGCAGGCGGTAGCCAGCAGCACCAGGACCACAGGACGGAAGGCGGCGCGATTCATGGGCAGGGCTCCTTTGGTGGGGGGCGCCGGCCTTCACAGCAACCCCCGTGCCCACGGTCGCCGCGCGAGGCCCGCGGATGCTGGACGCGAGCGGGGCCGGGTTCGACGGAAATTCCCGCGCGGGTGCGGTCGCGAGCGCCGGTGCGGCGGAGGGCCTCCCACAGGAAGCCGATCACCGCCCTGACACCGGCGTCGCGGCTGCGTCGCGGCGGCCTGATGCCGTCGAGCCGGGCCGTGGATCAGTACGCCGGGCGGCCGGTCACTGTGTGCTGCTGTGCAGACCGACGGTGTTGCCCTCACTGTCGCGGATGAGGGCAATGAAACCATCCTTGCCGATCGCGGTCCTGGGCCGGACGATCTGCCCGCCGGCGCCGGGCACCCGTTCCAGGCAGGCGTCCAGCTGCGCGGTGACGTCCACGTACACCAGGCTGCCGCCCGGTCCCACCGGGCGCTGCGCGTCCTGGATCAGAGCCCCGCCCACCCCCGGCTCCTTGTAGGGGAAGATCGCCAGCGGCGTGCCGAAGAACATCTCGCGCCGCAGGTTGGTGGACAGGACGTCCTCGTAGAAGCGGACCGCGCGGTCCAGGTCCTCGACCGGGATCTCGAACCAGTTGACTGCATTTTTCATGGCTGGGTCTCCTCCGGGCGGCGTCCATCGCCGCCACGAACAGCACGGTAGTCCCGCGCGTTGACAGCCTCGTGTCAGCTATTCGCGGGCCCCATCAGGACATCGGCGCCAGCGATGCCTCCAGGATGCGGTCGAGACGGAACTGGCGTCGCTCGCCGCGGTCCAGGTCGTCGCAGTTGAGCAGGGTCTGGCTGCGCTCCATCACCACCGAGACCACGCGCACGGTGCGGACGCTGACGACGTTGCCGGAGCCCTGGTAGGTGATGCGCAAAGGCTGGCGCTCGAACCAGGCCTGCTCCAGGGCGGCGCGCACCTTGGGGATCACCGGCAGCGCGGGCACGCCCAGGAACTGGATGCCCTCCATCAGGACGACCAGCTCGCGCTGGGCCGAGGCGCTGAGGGCCCCACGCACCTTGTCCAGCGCCGCCTCCAAGGTCCCCACGAACGGCAGCAGGCGGCTGGTGCGCGCCCAGCGGCCCAGCGCCACCAGCACCGCCGCCTCGCGCGGGGTGAAGTTCACCGGCGGCAGGGTGTAGGCGCGGTCGAGCGCGTAGCCGCCGCCGCGGCCGCGGTCCGCCCGCAGGGGCAGCTCGGCGTTCCGCAGGCTGTCCAGGTCGCGGTAGATGGTCCGCAGGTTGACGCCGAAGCGCTCGGCCAGCGCCTGCGCCGTCACCCCGCTGCGGCGCCCGCGCAGATACTCCGCCAGCGCGAACAACCGTTCCCGGCGCTTCACACCGCCGCTACCGGCAGGCCGGGCTGGCCGGGCCGGCGTTGGGGCACTCGACCAGGATCAGGTCGGGCTCCGCGACCAGCAGAGCCAGGTGGGTGGCCCGGCAGAACAGGGTGTCGCCGGCCGTCTGCCCGGGCGCCCCGCAGGCCCAGGTCGGGCGGTTGCAGGTCAGCAGGCATTCGTTCTCGCTGGCGTACTGGGCCGACAGACCGGTGCAGAAGCTGGTGATGCCCCGGCAGTAGGCCAGGCACAACGTCTCGAGCGAGACGCCGGGCCCGCAGATGCCCACCGCCGCGTCCTGGCCGGTGGTCGAGCCGCCGGTGTCGGTGCCCGTATCCGGCGCGGCGTCCGCCTCGGTGTCGGGCGCCATGTCCACCGGCGCAGGCGCGTCCACCGGCGCATCGGCGGCGGGCTCGTCCACGGGCGCATCGGTGACAGGCGGGTTCACGGGCGCATCGGCGGCAGGCACGTCGGGGCTGGTCGCGTCGGGCGACTGCGCGTCGCCCGCATCGGCCGGGCGCGTATCGGCTTTGGGACCATCGACCGCGCCGTCGCGGCGGGCGTCGCCGGTGGCGCCGCCGTCGGTGCGTCCGTCGGCACGTGCGTCGGCGATGGGCGCGTCGGTCGCGCGCGCGTCGGTCTGCATCTGCATGAGGGCGTCGGTCGTGCGCGCGTCGGTGCGCGCATCGGTCCCGCCGTCCTTCTTGCCGCCCAGGTTCTTGCTGCCGCCACAGCCCGCCACCACGCCGAGGACAACGAGCGCAACGATCGAGCGGATCTTCATGACGGCTCTCCTTGGTCTCTGGTCGCCCCGGCGCTGGCGGTGGATCGGGCAGCGCCGGGTAGGCGCGAAGGTCGGCGGCAGCATACCGGGAGAGCGCCGCGCGCTCAAACGGCAGCGTGGCGGAGCCGGGCGATCCCCTCGCCCAGCAGGCTCAGGAGCCCGTCTGTGAGCTGGTCCACCGCCGCGGTGCCTCCCGGTGGCTCGACCGCCCCGCTGATCAGCAGGTGTGACAAGCCGTGCACCATCGACCAGGCCGCCAGCGACATCAGCTGCGGGTCGGCCTGCCGGAACTCGCCGCGCGCGATCCCCTCGGTGACCAGGTTCCGCAACAGCCCATAGGCGCGTTCGCCGGCCTGGCGCAGCCCCTCGGTGGGGCGGACACCCGACACCGGGCCGCCGAAGATCACACGCAGGTAGGCCGGGTGGGCCAGCGCGAACCGCACGTAGCCCTGCCCCTGCGCGCGCAGCCGGTCGCGCACCGACCGGTCGCGCACGGGCGCCTCCGACGCCTCGATGGAGGCGGCCAGCAGCTTGAACCCCTCCTCCTTGATCGCCGCCACCAGCGCCTCCTTGTCCTCGAAGTGCCGGTAAGGGGCGGCGTGGCTGACGCCCGCCAGCTGCGCGGCCCCGCGCAGGGTGAGGCTCTCCACCCCTCCCTCCGACAGCAACTTCAGCCCCGCCTGCACCAGCGCCTCGCGCAGGTTCCCGTGCTGGTACGCATGCGCCGGCTTGCGCGCGACCCGGATCTTCATCCCCTTCCAGATGTCACGTCCGCGCGAAGACCGCAACCAGCACCGCCTGACGCCGCGCCAGCGACCGCATCCGGCATCCGCTGACGCATGTAGACACTGTAAACACTTCTGGACCGACGAGAAACTACGCGGGGCGATCACCCACATGTTGACATCGTCTACAATTATGTTTACGGTGTAATCATTCTCGTGAACGGAGGACTGTCATGCCGAAACTGTTCGAGCTCATGAACCTGACCGTGGCTCCCTTCTGGTTGCTGATGATCCTGGCGCCGCGGTGGCGGTGGACGGAACGGATACAGCGGTCGCTGGTGGGGGTGCTGGCGCCGGCGGCCATCTATGTCGCGCTGGTGTTGCCACGGGTAGCGGAGATCCTGCCCGTGGTGGCGCGGCCGGATCTGGCCACGGTGGCGGCGCTGCTGGGCACCCCCGCGGGGACCACCATCGCCTGGGCGCATTTTCTCGCCTTCGATCTGTACGTGGGGCGCTTCGTCTACCTGGACGGGCGGGCGCGCGGGCTGTCGTCCTGGGTGCTCTCGCCGCTGCTGGTGCTGACGTTGATGCTGGGACCGCTGGGACTGCTGTCGTACCTGATGGTGCGGACGCTGGCGGGTGAGAAGGTGCGGGCGCTGGCCGCGCGCGTGGCGGAGGGCAGCTGGCCGCTGCTGGCGCTGGCGCTCGGGTCGCTGGGGCTGCTGGGGCTCAGCCTGGGGCTGCAGCTGGTCGACGGCCGGCAGGTGCTGGGCGCGTCCACCTGGCTCAAGCCGGCCAAGTTCGCGATCTCGGGGGTCATGACCGGCGGGACGCTGGCGCTGCTGCTGCGCTGGCTGCAGCCGGTGGGCCGGGGCGTGCGGCGAGCGGCCGGACTGATCTCCGGGCTGTTCGCGGGGGAGCTGTTGCTGATCGCGGTGCAGGCGGCCCGCGGGGTGCCGAGCCACTTCAACAACCACACGCCCTTCGACACCGCCCTGTTCTCCCTGATGGGCACGGGCGTCACCGTGATCTGGCTGGCGATGGGCTATCTGACCTGGCGGGCCTTCCGCCAGCCGATCGCGGACCGCGCCCGCGCCTGGGGGCTCCGGTTGGGGCTGCTGTCGCTGGTGATCGGATCGACGCTGGGGGGCCTGATGACCCGTCCCACGGCGGCCCAGCTGGACGGCCTGCGCGCCGGCCAGCCGCCGACGATGCTGGGTGCACACGCGGTGGGCGTCCCGGACGGTGGCCCGGGCCTGCCCATCACCCGCTGGACCACCGAGGGGGGCGACCTGCGCATCGCCCACTTCGTTGGCATTCACGGGCTCCAGCTGCTGCCGCTGCTCGGCTGGTACCTGTCCCGCCGCCGTCACCCGCGCGCCGCCCGCCTGACGGTCGCCGCCGGGGTCGGTTACCTGGGCCTCACCGCCGTCCTGCTGGTGCAGGCGCTGCGTGCGCAGCCACTGCTGGCCCCCGACCCGTGGACGGGCGTCTCGCTGCTCGCCGTCGCCGCCGTCACCGCGCTGTTCGCCTTCTTGCCCGGGCGCCGTGCTTCGCTGCCGGCGGACGCCTCACTGCCGGAGCGGGCGGCGGCGTGATGGGCCCCGTGGCCGGGCGGCGCTACCGCCCCGAGAAGAAGGCCCAGATCGCCGCGCCGGCGAAGGGGGGCCAGGCGTGGTTGCCGGTGTGCACGCACCAGGTGACCGGCGCCTCGGGGCGGCAGGCGTCGAAGGCCACGCAGGGCGCGGGCTCGACGGGGTGGCTGGTCGCCGCGCAGCCGGCGGCCCGGGTCCAGACGTCCCGGGCGCCCTCGCCCTGGGCGAAGGGCACCACCCCGTCGTTGCTCGCGTGCGCGATCCAGGCCGGCAGCGCCGCGGGCATGCAGGCGCCGCCGGCGATGCCCCCCGCCACCGGCGCGATGGCCCGCAGCACCTTCGCGCGCTGGCAGCCGAGCGTGTTGGTCATGTATCCGCCGAAGCTGTGGCCGGTCGAGAACACGTGTGTGAGGTCGACGCAGGCGCTCTTGCCCACCTCGTCCAGCAGGGCGTCGAAGAAGGGCAGGTCCCGCCCCTCGGGCCGCAGGTCCCAGCCGGTGCGGTTGCCGAACATCGCCAGCGGCAGCGCATCCGGATAGACGAACACCGCCGCACCCGCCGCCGCCTGCTCGATGCCGAAGTAGCTCCGCGCCAGCCGCCCCGATCCGCCCAGCCCGTGCCAGGCGAACACCAGCGGCAGCGGCGCCCCGGCACGCGCCCCCGCCGGCACCACCAGCGTGTAGGTCCGGTCCACGCCGCCCACCGCGATCGTCTTCTGCGCCATCCCCGGCGCCGCAGCTGCGCCGGTGCACCCCGCGCTCGGTCGTGGTCCCGCCATGCCCGGCGGCGCATCCACTCCCGGCGCCGGCGTCCCGTTCGGCTGCCCCGTCCCCGGCGGCGTCCCGCTCGGCGGCTGCCCCGTCCCCGGGGGCGTGCCATTCGGCGGTTGCCCCGTCGCCGGCGGCTGCGCGGCCCCGCCGGCGGCATCGACCCCGGTCGCGGGGGGGCCCTTGGTCGCACAGCCGATGGTCAGGACCGCGAGCACCCCGATTCCCCAGCAAGGCCTGCTGAACATCATTCAGTATCTACCACGGCTGGGCTGTCCGGAGTGCGCCGGTGAAGATCGCAGCATCGGCGGGAAAATTCCGGCACAATCGGGCGTCCCATTCATGTTCCGGCGGCGGCGTTACAAGATTGCGGTCCGGTATGCGCTCTCGCTGCTGCGCGAGTTCCGCTGGTCGCTGCTGGGGCTGTCGGCGGTGGTGCTGGGCGGGGCGGCGCTTTACGCCGCCGCTCCCGCCCACGCCTTCGCCGAGGCGCCGCCCGCCCTGCGCGGCTGGCCCCTGCTGGTGGCCTGGATGAACCTGTTCGGCGAGGCGATGGTGGTGCCCCGGGTGTGGTACCTGGCCGCCGTCGAGGCGCTGTTCCCGCTGGTGGGCATCATCCTGGTCGGCGAGGGCATCGTCCGGCTGACCATCCTGATGTTCTCGCGCCGCCTGGGAGAAAAGGAGTGGATGACCGTCATGGCCTCGACCTACCGCGACCACATCATCGTCTGCGGCCTGGGCCACCTGGGCTACCGGCTGCTCGGCCAGCTGCGCGCCCGCGACCAGGAGCTGGTCGTCATCGAGCGCGACCCCGCCTGCAGCTTCCTGGGCCGCGCCCGCGAGGAGGGCGCCGCCGTGCTGGTGCGGGACATGCGCGACGATCAGGCCCTGCGCGACGCTGGCATCGAGCTGGCGCGCGTGATCGTGGTGGCCAGCAACGACGACCTGGCCAACATCGAGGTGGCGCTGGACGCCCGGCGCATGAACCCGGGTATCCGCATCCTGCTGCGTCTGTTCGATCAGCGCATCGCCGACAAGTTCAAGGACCTGGGCATCATCGACGAGGCCTTCTCCTCGGCCGCCCTGGCCGCGCCGGTGGTGGCCGACCTGGTGCTCAAGACCCCGGCACCGTGAGCCGGCGCCGGCCCTCGATGCTGGTCTGCCCACCCTCGATGGGCAGCGACTTGCCGGCGTGGATCAGCCCGCCGCCCATCTCGACCCCGCCGTGCACCGTGCACAGGCAGGCGCCCACGTCGTCGTTGTCGCTGGGCCCCACCTGCGACAGGGTCAGCGCGGTGCCGGGCACGTAGCCCGCCTCGGTGCTGAGGGTCAGCGGCTGCGCGATCCATCCCACCAGCACGTCCGAGCCGACCGGCGCCTGCATGCCCAGGTCGTTCCACTGCCCGGCCTTGAGCACGAGCTCGTTGCCCCAGCGCAGCTTGATGTCACGGGTCTCCGGTCGCCAGAAGCGGTGCACGCGCTTGCGCGGATGCGGCGCCGGCCAGCCGGTCACCACGAAGCCGCCGATGAAGCTCATGTCACCGGCGAAGGTCGGGTTGCCGGCCGGGTTGCGCACCTGCACGGTGCGGTCGAAATAGGGCTGATCGCCGTGCAGCTCGTAGCCCACGCGCACGAACACCGCGCGCCGGACGCCGTCGGGAAACAGGTAGTCCTGGTGGCAGGCATCGCCATCGAAGGTGCCGTCGCCGTCGGCCTCCTTGACCAGCCGGCCCTCGTACACCAGCTTCACGCCGTCGGGCAGCGGCTCGACCAGCACCGGGTCGTGCCGCTCGGAGAACGGCGCCGACCCGTTGTTGCAGGCACTCCACCAGGGGATGCGGCCGTTGTTGAACCGGACCGCCTCGTTGAGGCTGTACTGATTGCACCAGTCGCGCTGGGCGCAGCCGGGCGGATCGTTGGGCTCGGGCACGCGGCTGGGGAATTCCATGTGCTCGGCGCCCTTGTAGCTCGAGGGCCAGCGGCCGTCGCCGTTCTCGCCCGGGTAGAACAGGTTCACCGGCCGGGCGCCGTCCCGCAGGACGAAGTCCAGCGCCTCGCCTTGCGCCCCGTCGAGCGACCAGAACCCATTCAGCTTCCCGTAAAAGCCGGTCTGGTCGATCCAGGCCAGGTAATGTTTACCCACGAACACGCGGTCGCCGGGGTTGGGGCCGTCCCCACGCGTCGAATCGAAGCCAAGCCCGTCCAGTGCCGACCGGACGAGGGCCAGGACCCGGCTGGCCGGCGCGCCCGAATGGTCGTGGATCTGGGGCAGCGCGGGATCGGAGGGGGGCGGCCCGGCTGGCGCTGGTGCCGGCGCGTCAGCCGGCGTGACCACGGCCGCATCGGGCGGCAGCGAGGGCGGCGGCGGTCCCTCCGGCACGGCGGCGTCCGGCATGCCCGGGCGGTCGGCGCCGACCGC
>JBKPRZ010000489.1:0-4052 GCA_046734815.1 Myxococcota bacterium
CGTTTGTGGCGGGCGGGCAGCAGCGCCCGGCAGAGCCAGGCCACGATCGCGCCCACCGCCGCACCCACAGGCAAGCCCGCCAGGATGGCGCCGATGGTGGGGCGCACCGCCGTGCGCGGGGTGACCACGCCGACCTCGAACAGGGCGAACCCGAGCGCCAGGCCGGCGGCCACCACCGGCAGCGCCCCCGCGCGCATGAGCGCAGCGGCAACCCCCACCGCCAGCAGCAGCACCACCCCCAGGCCGATGCGCAGCCCCAGCGGCAGGCGGTCCCGGTACACCTTCGCGTCGATGGTGCAGGAGGCGTTGCCGTCCAGGCGGGCCAGGCGCACGGCGGGCGCGTCGTCCGTCAGTCTGCCGGTGGCCCAGTCGCTGCGGTGCTCGCGCAGCACCGTGCCCCGACCCCCGCGTCGGCCCATGCGCACCGATTCGGGCTGGCGACCCAGGTCCAGCAGCGCCACCTGGTTGCCGATGGCCAGCTCGGCGTGGCAGCGGTAGAGCTCGTCGGCGGCAAGCGGCTGGGTCTGGGCCAGCACCCGCACGCTCCCGCGCAGCGACGGGACCGGTAACGAGTCGCCCTCCTTGTGCAAGGTGGTCTGGGCCGCGGGCTCACCCGGGAACAGCGACCCGATCACCGGGACACCCGCCACCGCCGCCACCGCCACCGCCAGCAGCACCGCGGCGGTGTTTCCGCGCGAACCGTGCGAGGCGGACAGCACGCTGGCGCCGACCAGCCCGGCGCTGCCCAGGACCACCGCCGCGGCCAGCAGCGCCCCCGCCACCCGGTCGGGCATCACGTCGGTCAGATACAGCACCACGAACAGGGCCAGCGCGAGGACGCCGGCAATCAGCACCGTCCGTCCTTGCAGGTGCGACTCGGACAGCATCCCCGGGGGAGGTGGGGCGGTTCCGGCGGAGCCACGACTCCTGGCGCTCATGGACGGCTGCTCTCCGGGTGGATGGGGTCGTGCCTGGCTGGGCTGGGCCAGGTCGTGCGGGCATCCGGCTTTAGGCCTGGGTGTGCAAGCGGATGGAACACACCAAGTGCAGCCAGCCCAGATACCCACACGGCCTCGCACACGAAACCGGGCATGCCGCGGAGGACAGCAGAACACATGCCAGCGAAGATCGCGCATTCACGCCGCCGCGGGCGGGGCATTTTGGGACTTCCCGTCGACGGCGGGGCAGCTTTGGGCTCAGGTTCGTGACCCGGCCTGACGAGTTTTCTTTCCCGTCATGAACTCAGCGAGAGGTTGGACCATGTCAGGCAAAGTTTGGGTAGCACTGGGCGTGCTGGTCTGCGCGGGTACCGTGGCGGGTTGTGGGGGCGACGACAACGGGACGCCCGGGCCCTCGACGACTCCGGACGCGGGTCCCAGTCCGTTCCAGCCGGTGAATCTCGAGCAGGCGTCGGCGGCGCTGTCGGCGCTGATCGCCACCTCGACCACCGATCCGGCCAAGACGCCGATCGGGATGGTCACCAACAGCGCGGCGCCGGTCTGGAACGCCTTCCAGATCGGGGTGGGCCGCGCCGGATCCAAGATCGGCTGCCCGACCTCGGTCAGCCTGCTGACCGCCACCACGAACAAGGCGCAGGCGCAGGCGGACATGATCCAGCAGCTGATCAACCAGAAGTACCCGGGCATCAGCGCTTCGCCCAGCACCGCCGGCGCCGCCGACGAGGCGCGCTTCGCCGAGCTGGTGCAGGCGCAGAGGGCCCAGGGGCACGTGGTGCTTTTCGATTCCGACCTGCCGATGTCGGGTCGGTCGCTGTACATCGGCGCCGACAACTACAAGGCCGGTCTGGCGCACGGGCGCGAGGTGGTGCGGGTGCTGGCCGGCAAGGGGGGCAAGGTCTTCCCGATGTCCAGCGTGAACAGCGACGCCATCCGCGAGCGCCTGCGCGGCCTGATGGAGGCGACCAAGGACACGCCGAACATCCAGCTGCAGCCGCTGCAGGTGGGCGTCGACGCGGCGTCGGTGGAGATGCTCGCCGCCCAGACGATCACCGATCATCCGGACATCGCGATGTTCGCCGGCCTGAGCAACGGCGGCACGGTGGGCCCGGCCAACGCGGTCGTGAAGGCGAACAAGGCCGGGCAGATCCTGATCGTCGGCTACGATGCCACCGCCCAGAACCAGCAGTCGCTCAAGAACGGTGTGATCTCGGCCCTGGTGGGCCAGCGGTTCTACTGGGAGGGCTTCCTGGTCACACAGGCCCTGTACGCCATGGCCCAGCCGAGCATCGGCGAGGCGAAGACCGTCGAGACCCTCAAGCCGTGGCTGGGCGGTCCTGCGATGGACATGCTCGACCTCGGGATCGACGTGCTCACGCCCGACAACCTGGCGCCGTACCTGCGTTACCTCGAGTCGCTGGGGATCCTCAGCCAGTAGAACCGAGGCACCTTCGACTGTCGGTCGACTGTCGATCGACTGTCGACTGACAGTGCTCACGGCCACGCGCCCAGGCGGTCCCCGGCGGGATCCCTGGGCGTCGTCGTTTTCGTCCGGCGGCGCACCGCTTGCATTTTCTCCGGGTGAGACGCGCGAGGGACGCCACCGAGGCGCCAGGCGTCCCGAAAGGAGACAGTGATGATCGCAGCAGCGGGAGGCCCATCGCTCGGCAATGTGGGCGCGATGAACATGGACATGGCCTTGCAGGCGCCCGGGTCGCCACAGCACGCCGGGAAACCGCAGGGCATCCAGCACGCGCACCACCAGCCGCCGGTCGACGGTGTGGACGAGCCACAGCGGGCCGGGCGATCACACCACCACGGGGAGGTCGGAAAGGCGCACTACCAGGCACCCGTGGACGGCTTCGACGAGCCGGCCCGGGCGTCGCGCGCACAGCACGACCTGCACAAGGCGGGGATGGACGGCGTCGACCGGCCCGGCGAGAAAGACCGTGTGGACAGGAAGAAGCAGCTCGAGCTCGACGCGCTCATGTCAGCGTTCGAGGAATGCCCCAAGTGCGGCAAGCCCCGCTTCGCCTGCGCGTGTCTCAGCATGATGAACCCCGCAGCGGCGATGTTGATGGCCGTGTCGGAGACCCAGGGCGCCCAGGGGATGATCAAGGCCTAGGCGCGGTACCAGCTCACCCTTCCTGAACGACGTCAGGGACTGCGGGCGGGCTCCGCCGCGCACAGGGCGGAGCAATATTTCTCCTGGCAGGCAACCAGGGCTTCCGCGCGCGGCCCTCTCTCGGAATCGGCGCAGCTGCTGTCCTCGACGCAGGCGACCAGGGACTCGCAGCACTTGCGGGCGATGCAGGTCACGCAGGGAGTTCTGTCCGGGCTGGTCGCCACCAGCGAGCAGCGCTGGCCGGGCGAACCGGTCACGCAGTGCTTGCTGGCGCAGTCGAAGGGCGTGGTGGCCGAGGGGCAACCGCCGAAGCTGCCATCGCAATCGACCACCGTTTCGCAGGCGATCGGCGACTGGGTGCAGATGGCGAGGCGCTCGTCGAGGGCGGGACAGAGCTTGGGCAAGGGCGCCGCGCAGCCGCCGGCGGCCGAGGCGCTGCTGGCCAGGCCGGTGGTGCCCGGCTGGGCGGCCACCGTGTAGCACAGGCCCTCGAGGCAGGTGAAACCGCCGGGGCACAGGCCCGCGCTGGAGCATTCGGTCTTGCCGCTCTCGTAGTGGGGCAGGCAACCGGCCAGCAGCGCCAGCATCAGGCCGAGACGCCCGGGACCGCGCACCTCAACGCCCTCCCCGCCCGCTGCGCGCGGTGACGTAGGTGAACACGAAGCCGGTGATCGCCACGAGGTAGCCCAGGGTCTGCTTGCCGTTGGCGATGTGGAACCGTTCTTCCAGGCCGGGGTCGTAGCGCTGGGACACCTGGTCGGCCAGGTCCTGCGCCTGCAGCCCGTAACCGATGCCCGCGGCCAGCCCGGCGGCCCCGACCGCCGCCAGCACGTAGGGCCAGGGCGATCGCGCGCGCGGCGGTGCCGGCGGGATCAGCGGGCGCGGCGGTTCGGCGGTCGGATTCGGGTACTGGTAGGCGGTGGTGGCGGCGGGGTCCAGCGTGGGTGGCGGCGACCACGACTGGCCCGTGG
>JBKPRZ010000490.1:0-12095 GCA_046734815.1 Myxococcota bacterium
CACCCTGTCGGAGGTGCGGGCCCGCATCGCCAAGCAGGCCGACGACGAACGCATCGCCAACAACCAGGTACTGGCCCAGGCGCTGGCGCTGGCCAACGCGGCGGTGCCGGCCGACCCGGCCAGCGCCCTGGTGCTGGTGGACGGCCAGTCGAACCTGCTCACCGCCACCGAGGACGTGGACCGGGCCAAGCGGGTGATGCGCGCCCTGGAGGAGAAGGACCTGCTGGTCAAGCTGCTCGACCGCACCCTGGCCGCGCCCGGCATCTGCGTGTTCATCGGGGCCGAGGCCAACCTGCCCGACCTCACCGACGTCTCGGTGGTGGCGGCCTCCTACGGCAGCGAGGGCCGGCCGCTGGGCACCATCGGGGTCATCGGGCCTTCGCGCATGAACTACTCCAAGGTGATCCCTTTGGTTGACTTCACCGCCGAGGTGATTACAGAAGCCCTACCGAAGTTGTAGGCGCCGGCCCCGCCGGGCTGTGCGAAAATGATCGTCTTTCCATGAGTGAAAACCCGGAGCAACCAGAGATGAGCCCGGAGGACCCGGCCGAGGCCTCCCAGAACGGCCCGGCGGAGGGGGGCGGCGGCGCGGCCGCACGCGAGAAGACCCCCCCGGGGCCCGAAGGTCGCATCGCCGCGCTCGAGACCGAGCGCAACGAGATGCGCGACCGCATGCTGCGCATCGCCGCCGAGTTCGACAACTACAAGAAGCGCGTGCGCCGCGAGCAGACCGACAGCGAGAACAAGGCCCGCGAGTCGGTGCTGAAAGATTTCCTGGAGGTCGCGGACAACCTCGAGCGCGCCTCCGCTGCCGTGCAGGGCACGCCCGACATCAAGGCCCTGCAGCAGGGCGTGGAGCTGGTGCTGCGCCTGTTCCAGAACAAGCTCGAGCGCTACGACGTCAAGCCGCTGGACGCCAAGGGCCAGCCCTTCGACCCGCGGCTGCACGACGCCATCTCGCAGGTGCCCACCGCCGACGCCCCGCCGGGCTCGGTGATCAACGAGGTGCAGAAGGGGTACCGCATCGGGGGCGATCGCCTCCTTCGACCGGCGCTGGTGGTGGTGGCGGTGGCTCCGAACCCCGCCGCGGGCGCCGCGGCCAACGGGTCGGGGCCGGGTGGAGTGGACGGCTCGGGCGAGGGCTGATCACCCACCGTGTCGCGCACCATCGGCATCGATCTCGGGACGACGAACTCCTGCGTCGCCACCGTCGAGGGCTTCGAGCCCGTGGTGATCCCCAATGCCGAGGGGTCGCGCACCACCCCGTCCGTGGTCGGCTTCCGCGAGAGCGGCGAGCCGCTGGTGGGCCAGATCGCCAAGCGGCAGGCGGTCACCAACGCCGAGAACACGGTCTACGCGGTCAAGCGCCTGATGGGGCGCAAGCTGGCCGACCCGGAGGTGGACCGCCACCGCAAGGCCTGCGCCTACTCGCTCTGCTCGGCCCCCAACGGCGACGCCTGGGTCCGCGTGCGCGGCAAGGACTACGCCCCCGCGCAGATCTCGGCCATGGTGCTCGACCGGATGAGGCGCACCGCCGAGGACTACCTGGGCGAGCAGGTCACCGACGCCGTGGTCACGGTGCCGGCCTACTTCAACGATTCGCAACGCCAGGCCACCCGCGACGCCGGCAAGATCGCCGGCCTGAACGTCCTGCGCATCATCAACGAGCCGACCGCGGCGGCCCTGGCCTACGGCAGCCTGAGCACCGCCGAATCGAAGAAGATCGCGGTCTACGACCTGGGCGGCGGCACCTTCGACATCTCGCTGCTGCAGCTGTCCGAGGGCGTGTACCAGGTGAAGGCCTCCAGCGGCGACGGCTTTTTGGGCGGCGAGGACTTCGACGCCCGCATCGTCGACTTCCTGGTCGAGGGCTTCCACAAGAGCTTCGGAATCGCCCTGCGTCAGGACCGCATGGCCATCCAGCGCTTGCGCGAGGCGGCCGAAAAGGCCAAACACGAGCTCTCCACCAGCCTGGAAACCGAAGTGAACCTGCCGTTCATAGCCGCCGCCCCCGACGGGCCCAAGCACCTGGTCGGGTCGTTGACCCGCGGCAAGCTGGAGACCCTGACCGAGGACCTGGTCGCCAAGACCTTCGGTCCCTGCGAGCAGGCCTTCAAGGACGCGGGCTGGAAGATCGAGGAGATCGACGACGTCATCCTGGTCGGCGGCCAGACCCGCATGCCGCTGGTGCAGGAACGGGTGGCGACCTTCTTCGGCCAGAAGCCGTCGCGCACGGTCAACCCCGACGAGGTGGTGGCGGTGGGGGCGGCGCTGCAGGCGGCGGTGCTCAGCGGCGGCATGCAGGACGTCCTGCTGCTGGACGTGACCCCGCTGTCCCTGGGCGTCGAGACGGCCGGCGGCGTGTTCACCCGGATCATCCCGCGCAACACCACCATCCCCGTGCGCCGGGCGCAGGTGTTCAGCACCGCGGTCGACAACCAGCCCTACGTGAACATCCACGTGCTCCAGGGCGAGCGCGAGATGAGCGCCGACAACAAGAGCCTGGCCCACACCCAGCTGACCGGCATCCCGCCGGCGCCGCGCGGGGCCCCGCAGATCGAGGTCTCGTTCGACATCGACGCCAACGGCATCGTGGGCGTGTCGGCCAAGGACCTGGGCACCGGGCGCGAGCAGCGGGTGGAGGTGCGGCCCACCTCCGGCCTGACCCAGGAGGAGATCGAACGTTTCATCGCCGAGGCGGAGGTGCACCGGGCGGAGGACCAGCAGAAGCGCGAGTGGGCCGAGCTGCACAACCGGGCCGAGACGCTGTTTTACGCCACCGAGTCGGCGCTGAAGGAGTTCGCCGTCAACGTGGACCCGGAGGTGCGCGCCCGCATGACCTCCGACATGGCCGATTGCCGGCGGTTCCTGGAGCAGGGAGCGGACTTCCCGGCCGCCAAGGAGAGCTTCGACAGGCTGGAGAAGGCGGTGCAGAAGATGTTCGAGGCGGCACAGGGGGGAGGCCAGTGAGGAGCCAGCGGGGCGCGTGAGAGGCGCGCGCTCCAGCCAGATCATGGCCCAGACCGGTGATCACTACGGCGTGCTCGGGGTCGATCGTTCGGCCTCCACGACCGAGATCAAGGCCGCCTACCGCAAGCTGGCCCTCAAGTGGCACCCCGACCGCAACCCCGGCGACCGCAAGGCCGAGGAGCGGTTCAAGGAGGTGTCGCTGGCCTACGCCGTGCTGGGCGACGAGGACAAGCGCGCGCGCTACGATCGCTTTGGCCAGGCCTCGGACGTGGCCTTCGGGGTGGGGGCGGACTTCGACAGCGCCACCGACTTCTTCGACGCCATCTTCGGCGACCTGTTCGGCCTCGGGCGCAAGAAGGCGGCGGGGCAGGACCTGCGCTACACGCTGGAGCTGGAGTTCACCGAGGCGGCGCTGGGCACCGAGAAGAACATCCACTTCGTCCGCCAGGAGGACTGCCGCGGCTGCAGCGGCACCGGTGCCCGCGGCGGCGCCGCCGGGCTGATCCAGTGCACCAAGTGCGCGGGCAAGGGCTACACCCGCCAGCGCAGCGGCTTCTTCGCCGCCCGGCGCGAGTGCCTGGCCTGCGGCGGGGCGGGGGAGGTGCCGCGCGCCCGCTGCCCCGACTGCACCGGCACCGGCCTGGTCGAGCGCGACAAGGACTACACCGTGCGGGTCCCGCCGGGCTCGGTGGGCGGGAGCGTGCAGCGGGTGTCGGGCGAGGGCTCGCCCGGCCGCCGGGGCGGCCCGGCCGGTGACCTCTACGTGAACGTGCGGGTCAAGCCGCACGAGTTCTACAAGGAAGAGGCGGGCGTGCTGATCTGCGAGCTGCCGGTGTCGCCCAGCGAGGCGGCGCTGGGCGCGGAGATCGAGGTCACCTTGCTGGCCCACTCGGTCCGCATGAAGGTGCCGCCCGGCACGCAGTCGGGCGCGGTGTTCCGGCTACGGGGCAAGGGGCTGCCGCGTCCGGGTCAGCCGACGGGCGATGCACACGTGCGGGTCACGGTCGAGACGCCGGTCGGGCTTGCCGCCGAGGCCCGCACCCTGCTGGGGAAGCTGGAAGCCAGCCTGCCGCCGGGCGCCTTGCCGCGGCGCCAGGCATTTCGCAAGCTGGGGGAGACCCCACCTTCCGCCCAGCCGCGGGCCGAATCGGGGAAACGTACACGATGACCGAACCCCAGACTCCGCCGAGCCGCGTGTGGCTGAACGTGCTGCTGTTCGCGGTCACCCTGCTGACCACCACGGTCACGGGCGCGCTGTACGCGCACCATGAATCCATCCTGCCCCTGCAGTCCGGGCTGTCGTATTCGTTGCCGCTGATGGCGATCCTGGTGTGCCACGAGTTCGGCCACTACTTCGCCGCCCGCGCGCACGGGGTGCCAGCGTCGCTTCCTTTCTTCATCCCGCTGCCGCCAGGCATCGGGCTGTTCGGCACCATGGGCGCGGTGATAGTGCAGGAGGGGACCACCGACCGGCGCAAGCTGATCGACATCGGCGCGGCCGGGCCCCTGGCGGGCCTGCTGGTGACCATCCCGGTCCTGCTGTACGGCCTGCAACACTCCCAGGTGCAGGCGGTGACGGGCGTGAGCCAGCAGGAGGGCAACTCGCTGCTCTACGCCAGCCTGAAGTACCTGGTCAAAGGCGCCTGGTTGCCGTCGGGCGACGGCCAGGATGTTCTGTTGCACCCGACCGCCATGGCCGGATGGGCCGGCCTGCTGGTCACGATGCTCAACCTCCTGCCCATCGGCCAGCTCGACGGCGGTCACATCGCCACCGCCTACTTCGGCAATGGCTACCGCCGGATCGCCCGCATGGTCCACCGGGCCCTGCCGTGGCTGTCGCTGATCGTGTTCGGCTGGGTCTACAGCCGGGCCCAGCAGGAGTGGCTGGGCAAGACCTTCCCGGACGCGCCCAGCGCCCTCGAGATCGCCATCCAGGCGGCGCTGCCCTGGATGGCCTGGTTCATACTGCTGTTGTTGCTGGGGCGACTGGCGCGCGGGCTGGATCATCCGCCCGTCGACGAGCAGCCCCGGCTGCCGCGTAGCCGGAAAGCGCTGTTCTGGGTGGTGGCCGTATCGTTCATCCTGATCTTCATGCCCGTTCCCTACCGCTACTCGATCGGCGCGGCCACGCCGGCGCCGCCGGCCGCGGGGGGCTCGCGGTGAGCGCGACGCCCGAACCGGCCCTCTGCCCCAAGTGCGGGCGTGCGCGCACCGACGGGTCCGAGACCTGCGCGCGCTGCGGGCTGGCCTTCGCGCGCTGGACGCCCGAGGTGGCCGAGACGGTCAAGCCGCTGGACGAGAAGGGCGGGCGGCTGTGGGCCGAGCTGAACCAGAGCTGGAACGACGAGTCCCTGCACGACGCCTTCGTCAAGTATTGCTCGGCCGCCGGGGTGCTGCCGGCGGCGGGGCGGCTGTACCGGGCCTGCCTGGACCGCGACCCCGGCAACGCGCTGGCGGCCAAGATGCAGACCCGTATCGTCGGCATGGCCAGCGCGCTGATGACGCCGACCCAGGCCGGGGCCGGGTCGGTCAGCCGCAAGAACTGGTTCTGGTGGATCATCATCGCGGGCGCGCTGGGTGGGCTGCTGGCCAGCCTGCTGGTGCGCGTGTTGCGGCGGTGACGCCGTGAAGGTGCCCGGCTTCGAGCTGCCGGCGCACGAGATCCGGGCCAGCCTGGCGACGTTGCGCCGGCCGCTGAGCATCGCCGTGTTGCGCTCGCACAACCCGTTCAACGTCGGGGCGATCATCCGCACCGCGCACTCGTTCCTGGTGCGGGAGATCGTGCTGGTGGGCAGCGAGCCCTACTACGAGCGCGCCGCCATGGGCATGCAGCGCTACGAGAACATCGTCAACCTGGCCGACGAGGCCGAGCTGGTCTCGTTCGCGCGCGGGCGCGGGCTGCATCTGTCGGTGTTCGAGCGCGAGCAGGCCCGGGTGGACCTGTGGCGGGCGGCCCTGCCCGAGGAGTGCCTGATGGTCTTCGGCAGCGAGACCCACGGCGTCCCGCCCGAGCTGATCCGCAGCGCCGACGAGGTGGTGGGGATCCCCATGTACGGCATCAACCACTCCTTCCCCATCACCGTCGCCGCCGGCATCGCCATGGCCGAGTGGACCCGCCGCCACTTCGGGCCCCCCACCGTCAGCACGTCCGTCAGCACGACCTGACGACGTCCCCAGTCCGCGCCCACCCCATCTTGCGGCCATGAGCCGCCCGGGCGCGCGTCGATGAGGATCAGCGAGATCCGCGGGCGCGGTGGGGCCCCGCTAGTGAGCGCGCTGCTGCTCGCGGTGGCGCGGGCTGCAGCCGCTGATGAGCCGGTCGCGGACGGCGCGCGCTGGGAGCTCGAAGCGTCGCTGGCCACCTACGTCCTGCGCGGCGAGTCCGATTACCTGCAGCCCACCGTGCGCGCCGACCGCGGCGGGTTGCACCTCGAGGGCCGCTACAACTACGAGGACCGGCGCACGCTTTCGGTGTTCGCTGGCTGGAACGTCCCGGTCGGCGGTGAAACCGGGCTCCGCCTGCAGCTGACGCCGATGTTCGGTGTGGCCGCCGGGCGGACCCTGGGTGTGGCCCCCGCGCTGCTGCTCGCGCTCGCCTGGGGCCCGCTGACCTTCGACTCCGAGAGCGAATACGTCGTCGACGCGCGGGAGCGCGCCTCGAGCTTCTTCTATTCGTGGTCCGAGCTGGCGGCGCAGATCGGATCTGCGCTGATCGCCGGCCTGGTCGTGCAGCGGACCCGGGTGTTCCACACCACCCGGGAGGTCGCGGTCGGCCCGCGCGTCGGGGTCTCTTTCGAGAAGCTGGAAGCGGCCGCCTACCTGTTCGACCCGTTCGACCACGCCCGCTTCCTGGTGATCCTGGTGTCATTGCGGCTGTGAATGCGCAGAGCGGCTGGATTTCAGGGGCCCCGGAGTTTCGGTCCGGTGCCTGGCGCGATACGTTGCGTTTTTCGATTCAGGGTCGAAACGGGTTCCAGTTGGCTGACCTCTCCGGACGGGTAAAACTGCGCATTGGGAGGTGAACATGGGTTTGATGCGGTTGGTTCAGGAGACTCCACAAGTCTCCCCCGACGTATCGGTCCTGGACGCGGTGAGGGTGATGACGGAAGCCCAGGTCGGCGCAATCGTCGTGACCTCCGGACGACAGATCGTGGGCATCTTCACCGAACGCGACCTGATGAAGCGGGTCGTGCACCAGCAGCTGGATCCCGCCAGCACGCGCCTGGGTGCGGTGATGACCTCGCCGGTCGAGACCGTACCGAACTCCGCCTCGGTGTCCGAGACGGCGGCGATCATGCGTGACCGGCACATCCGCCACCTGGCGGTGGTGGATCCGCAGGGCGATCTCATCGGTCTGGTGGCCCAGCGCTACCTGCTTTACGCCCTGATGAACGACCTCGAGCTGAAGGTGGACTCGCTCGAGGGCTTCATCATGGCCGACGGCCCCGGCGGCTGAGCCAGGGACTCCCTCGGCCAGGTTCTGCTGATCTCGGGCGGCTGCTTTCTAGCGGCGCGAGACGTCCGCGACCTGCGGGTGCAGCTCGCGGATGCGGATGTTGCGGAAGGCGACCTCGTCGCCGTGGGCCTGGATCAGCACGTGACCGCGGGTCGGCTGGCCGAAGTTCGGGATGCTCTTGTATTTGCTGTCGGCGATCAGCGCCTGCAGCTCGGGGCTGCCGCGCTGGAACTCGAGCACCTTGACGCCGTTGAGCCAGTGCTCGACGTGTCCGCCGTCGACCAGCAGCCGCACCTCGTTCCACTGACCGGGCGGGTTGACCTTCTTGCCGGCGGCGGGCGCGATCAGGTCGTAAAGAGCGCCGCAGGTGCGCGTGCCTGGCTTGCCCTGGCTGGCGTCGGGGTGCCGCTGGTCATCGATGATCTGGTACTCGAAGGCCAGACCGTGAGTGCCCCGCTTGACCAGGCTCTCGTCGACCAGGTACTTGATGCCGCTGTTGCCGCCTTCGTTGAGGCGGAACTCGAGCACGAACTCGAAGTCGGCGTAGTCCTGATCGGTGACGATGTCGACGTCGGCGCCTTTGTCGGACTTCAAGGTCCCGTCGGCGATGCTCCAGCCCTTTTCGGGGAAGGCGCTCCCCTTGAAGGCGCGCCAGCCCTGCGGGGTCTGCCCGTCGAACAGCGACTGCCACGCGGCCGGCACCGCCGCTGAGGCGGGCGTCGCGGCCGCAGTGGCGGGCCTGCCGTCGGGCGAGGTTCCGGTGGTTGCGCAGCCGGCGGTCAGCGCGGCCAGACAAGCGAGGGATCGCAGGGGGAAGACAGGCATGCTGGTTCCACGACAGGGTTAGGGGTTTTGTTCCTTCGACGCGGGCGCCCGCGCCGGCCACGAAACTTCGCCGGAGGCGCCGGATTTGCGCCTAGACTACGCCCGCTCATGCGGGCATTCAGCACTTTGTTTCCGGCGCTCGCGGTCGCGACGGCGATCGGCTCCGGCGGCTGCGGCAACCCGACCCTGGTCAAGGGCGACGGAGACGGCGGCACCGGCGGGCCGGGCGCGCCCTCCGGCGGGGGGCCGGGCGGGGCGCCGTCGTTCAATCTGCCCGAGGCCGGTGCCACCGCGGATGGCGCCGGCGCGAGCGCGGGTGGGACGGACATGGCCTGCGCGGTCGAGACCCACGAGGCCAAGCAGGTCCCGCTGGACATCGTGTTGCTGCTGGACACCTCCGGGTCCATGTACAACCTGGCGGGCGGAGCGGTGGGCGGCATGCGACAGCCCAAGTGGACGTTGACCGTCAACGGGCTGCGCTCGTTCCTGACAGACCCCAAGTCGGCGGGGCTGGGCCTGGGCCTGCAGTTCTTCCCGCTGAACGGCGACGACCGGGCATGCAAGACGGACGACGACTGCAACGTGGGTAGCGTGTTTGCCAAACCGGGTGACTGCGCTGCCAAGAGCGTGTGCACCATGAACGGCCAGCCGGTGTTCAAGAACCGCTCCTGCAATCCAACCGCGCTGATCCCGGATGAGATCTGCCCGTTCGGGGGGACCTGCACCGTCCTGGGCCGCTGCGCGAACAGCGGAGCGCCCTGCTACCAGATCGGGCAAGCCTGCGCCGGCGGCGGCGGCATGTGCGAAGGCCGCGGGACCCACTGCCGCAACATCGGCGTGGGCAGCTGCCTGCCCGCGGATTACGAGAAGCTGGCGGTGCCGATCGGCGAGCTTCCGGCGGTCGAGCCGGCGGTCAGCGCCGCCATCGACGCCAAGGAGCCGATCGGCGACACCCCCACCACGTTTGCGCTGGTGGGCGTGTTCAATCACCTGCGCCAGCACCTGACCGCCCACCCGGACCGCCGTGCGGCGGTGGTGCTGTTCACCGACGGCCTGCCGTTCGGCAGCTGCGCCGACAACAGCGAGGCGACGGCCCGGCTGGCCATCCTGGGCGCCCAGACCGGGACGCCTTCGATCTCCACCTACGTGATCGGCGTGTTCGACAACAACCAGCCCAACGCCTCTCTCGACACCTGGGCCCGGGTCGGCGGCACCGGCGCCGCCACCTTGCTGACCCCCACCGAGAACCTCAGCCAGAAGTTCCTCGACACCCTCAACCAGATCCGCGGTCGGGCGCTGGCCTGCGACTTCACCATCCCGCCCCAGACCGGCGCACTCGACTACGGCAAGGTCAACGTGCGGGTGACCGGCGCCGCCGGCGGCCAGGAGTTGCTGTACGTGACAAGCGTCGATCGCTGCGACCCGGCCAACGGCGGCTGGTATTACGACGTCAACCCCGCCACCGGCAAACCCACCCGGGTGATCGTCTGCCCGGCCACCTGCGAGCAGTTCAAGAACGGGACCGCCGGCAAGCTCGACCTGCTGTTCGGCTGCGCGACCCGGGTCATCCAGTGACCCCCCGGCGAGGCCGCCGCATGAACGCGAGCCTGTGGATCCTGCTGGCGCTGCTGATCATCGCCACCACCGCCGCCTATCTGCGCGACCCGGGCCTGCCGCTGCAGGGCCTGCGCGCCACCGGCCGGATGCTGGGCTCGATCTGGCTCGAACTGGCCATCGGCTTTCTTCTGGCCGGCATGACCGACGTGCTGTTCCCCGCCGCCACCTTGACCCGCTGGCTGGGACCCGACAGCCCCGGCCGCGGCATCTTCTCCGGCTGGGCCATCGGCCTGCTGCTGCCCGGCGGCCCCTACGTCGCCTTCCCGGTGGTCGCCGGCCTGTTCGCCAAGGGGGCCGCCCCCGGCGCGCTGATCGCACTGGTCGCCGCCAAGACCTTGCTCAGCCCGGTGCGCGCGCTGACCTACGAGGCCCCGCTGCTCGGCTGGCCGCTGACCGCCGCCCGCATGATCCCGGCGCTGTTCGTCCCCCCGCTGCTCGGGGTGATCGGCGACGTCCTGTTCCGCGCCTTCGGCGGCAAGACCCCGGGCTAGGGACCCAGCGGACCGTAGGTGCAGTAGCGGTTCGAGAAGGTGGGGACGTAGACCTTGCCGTTGTAGACGGTGGGCGGGTTGAACTTGGCGTAGTTGCCGACGCCGTCGCGGGCCACGTTCTGCAGGCTGTTCCACAGCTCCTTGCTGACGTCGGAGGCGTCGAAGGCGCGCACCATGCCGGGGACCACGGCGTTGTTGGCGTCCATGCCGATGTTGATGCTCACCCAGACGATGGCGCTGCCCGGCTTGTCGCCGTCGGCGCTGATCATCATCGAGCCGCCCGGCATGGTGTACGTGTTGGGCGCGACCGGGTCGGTGGGTGCCTTGAGCACGCTCATCTTGTGGAGCTGCAGCTTGCCGTCGACGATCTTGAACTGCTTGAGGTAGTCCTGCTCGGCCATGGCGTACAGGAACTCGCCCTCCTGGCTCTTCCAGTACACGGGCGTGCCGTGGTTGTGGGCCAGGGTGGGGCCGGTCAGCGCGATGGTCTGGAGGATCTGGTTGTCGTCGGTGTCGCGGTGTTTGCCCAGGTTGGTGCGGTCGACCAGGTAAAGCTTCCCCTCCTTGCTGCCGCCGGCGACGATGTTGGTGCCCGGGATCAGGATGACGCCCGAAGAGCCGAGGTCGCGGTCCTGCGCCTCGAGGGTGGCGTAGTTGAAGGGCGTGAACCAGTCGACCAGCTGCAGGAGCGCGCCCTGGCGGCGGAGCTTGACGAAGCTCTGGCCCCGGTTGGGCCCGCCCTCGGGGCCGATATCGGCGGTGCCGTTGCCGGTGAGCAGGTAGATGAAACCCATCTCGTCGATGGCGGGGCCGGCGCCCGACATCCAGATGCCGCCGTTGCGGCCGCCGGGCGTGCTGTTGTACATCGTCGCCAGCGCCAGCGTGCGGGCGTCGTAGCCGAGCAGCCAGCCGTGGTACGGGCCCTGGTCGCAGTGGGAAGACCAGCCGATGTAGACCACACCGTCGTGCAGGGTCAGCGCGGCCCGCTGGTTGTTGGTGACCGGGTTGAAGCGGACCATCCCGTCGACGGCGTTCGGTCCGGCGCCGGGCATGCTGGCCTGGATCACCACCGGGCTGCCGGTGCGCTCGCTGCCGTCGGTGAGGCTGACCGCGTGCAGGAGCTGGACATACTTCAGGTCGGCGCCGGCGCCTTCCTTGGTGCGGGCGACGAAATACATCGTGGAGGTGGCCGGGTCGATGGCCGGCGTGCCCATGATGCCGATGTCGGTGGAGATGTCGCGGTAGGTGCCGCAGGTGCGGCCCACGTCGCGGGTCGGAACGGTGGTGACGCCGGCGGCCTCGTCGACGTACGACTTTTGCCACAGCGGCGGCTCTTGCGGGTTGTCGGCGTCGAAGGCGTAGGCCCGGTTCTTCATGGTGACGACGTAGAGGGCGTTGCGCTTGCCCCGGGCGCCGAAGTCCAGGTTGGGGGCGTACAGCATCTGGGCGTACACCTCGCCCTCGATGTCACGGCAGGCCAGCTTGCCGAAGCGGGCGCTGTTCACGGTGGCGGGGGTCAGCCGGGTCTCGAACAGGTTCGCGCCCAGGCGCTGAAGGTTGATCCCGCGCATCAGGATGCCGGGGCCAGGGGCGGGGCTGAACGCGGGCGGCGGCAGGTCCGGGGCGCCGGTGGCGCCGTCGGGGCGGGGGGTGGTGCCCGCGCTGCCGCCCGTACCGGCCGTCCCGCCGCCCGCGCCAGCCGTGGCGCTGTCTCTTATACACATCTCCGAGCCCAC
>JBKPRZ010000491.1:0-3260 GCA_046734815.1 Myxococcota bacterium
CGGCGTGGACGGCGGCAGCGCGGGCAGCGGCGGCGGTAGCCCCCCGGCCGACGCGGGCGCGGGCGAAAGAGCGGCGGGTCCCGCAGCCGACGGCGGCAGCGGCAATTTCAGCTTCTTCGTCACCAGCCTCAGAGCGATGCAGCGCCTGTCGGGCAGCCAGGACGGGTTCGGCGGCGATCTGCGCTTTGGCCAACCCGATGGCCTCGAGGGCGCAGACGAGATCTGCCGCCAGATCGCCGAGACCTCGATGCCAGGCTCGGGCGGCAAGGGCTGGCGGGCTTTCTTGAGCGTGACCAAAGGCCCCAACGGGCAACCGGTGCACGCCATCGACAGGGTCGGTGAAGGTCCCTGGTACGACCGGCTCGGGCGCCTGGTGGCGAAGAACAAGACCGATCTCGCGCAGGCCCGACCCAACGGCGACCTGCGGATCGTCGACGATCTGCCCAACGAGGAAGGCGTGCCGAACCACGCGCCCGACGGACAGAAGGTCGACAACCACGACGTCCTCACCGGCAGCGACCAGTCGGGCCGCCTTTACAGCACGAACGGGAGCGCCACCTGCCACGATTGGACCAGCAAGGTTGGCACCGACGGCGAACCGCGCGTCGGGCACTCCTGGCCGCGGCGGGTGGGCCCCGGACCCGATGGCCGCAGGTTCGGCGAAAGCTGGATGTCGGTGCTCGACGAAGCCGGGTGCGCGCCGGGCGTGAGCCTCGTCGAGATGGGCTCACCCGATCCGAAGATCAGGACGGTGGGCTCGGGCGGCGGTTATGGCGGCATCTATTGCTTCGCACTATCGCCCTGAGCGTGAGACGGCGGCGGTCTGACGGCGGCGGTTGTCTCGGCGCTGGGGCCAAGGTTGGTCGCAGGGCAAGCTCTACATCGTGTCACATCGCGCGTCGTCCGGTATCGGAGATGACCGAGAAGCAAAGGAGTGGAAGCATGCACAGAGCCCATTGGACTCGTTGTTGAGCGCATCGTTGCTGCTCATGACGGCGCGCGCGAGGAGCGCCCAGATCGGCGGCGGCTGGCAGGAATACAACCCATCCTCGAAGAGTCACGTCGCCGAAGCGGCGGAAAACCATGTCCGGAGGGAAGGACGTACGATCTCAGCAAGGAGACCTGCTACTGACGACCGCGGGGATCTGCCTTCGAACCTCGGCTGGAGAGTCCCATGATGATGTTGGCCCTTTGGATCCTGACCGCGGCCGCGGCCAAGCCCGATGTATCGGCTGATTCCGGCGAGCCGCTGGTCTGCGAGACCCCCGACGAGGTCATGGCTGGCCAGCCGCTGGTGCTCCATTGCGCCGCCCGATCGCAGGACGACCGCCCGGTGGTGGTGCTGGTCCAGCAACGGCCGAAGTCCTGGATGAAACCGACGTTGCAGGTCTGCTCGCACCCGGGGTCGCCGGTGGCTCGGGCGCCGGTGGTTCGGGCGCGCGGCAACGTGACTCGCAGGCCTGCAGGGCGGCCTGGAAACGGGCGTCGCAGCCCGCCCGATCGCTGGTGGCTGCGCTTCGTGCGTTCATGAATGGGCCTCGTTGGGCAGTGGATGAGAATGCCCATCGAGGTAGGCGCCGCCGGGCAGAACCGATCACGACGCCCCCGATTCACTCGACGAGGTCGACAGGCGCGCTCGAGAGCGACAGCCGGATCAAATCGGCCGTACACCGGTCGTTCCGACGGTCATCCCGTCGCAGGGGCCGTCGGAGAATTTGCTGACGCCGGCGCGCCGGCGCTCGCACTCGCTGCGATAGGTCTTCCCATCGCACCCACAGACCGCCCGCGGATCCGGATTGCACAGAATCGCCGGGGCCCCGGGCCCCCCGGTCTGGCAGCTCCCCTCGCCCTTGCAGCTGCCATCCATGAACTCGCAGAACTGTCCCGCCCCGCAGTCCTTCGTGTCCAGGCAAGCCAGGCCGGGACATCTTCCCGCGCCGAACACGGACATCTGACTGGCCAGGCGCTCACAATCCCGAGCATAAGTCTGACCGTTGCAGCCGCACACCAGACTGCTCCCATCCGCGGGCACGTTGCGGGCGCACCTCTCGAGCAGCGTGTTGCGCTCGTCGGGGGTCAGCGATGGACGGCAGGTGCCCTCCGTGCTGGGAGCGTCGCAGGCACCACGCGGGCGCTCGCACCAACCGTCGCAGGGGGCCCCGGCGCAGAAGCCCGGCTGGTTCGAGTCGACGATCTCGCCCAGGGTGCGGTCGTCGTGACAGGCCGATGACGCGATGGCCAGCGCCAGAGCGACGCCGTGGCGGTAAAGTACGCAGCTCGGGCGGTTCAGATTTGGCACTTCGTTTTCCCAGTGTGCTCCGCAAGGCCCATCGATCAGTAGATGAGGCCGCCGCTGGTGATCGATCCTCCGGGCTGGACGCTACTACAGGACCGATGAGGTCCCGCGAAGAGGCTCGCTCCGACCGCGCTGCGGCGGTGACCGATCCGCTGGCGCACTGGCTGCCGGCGGCGGCCGCCGGTGACGATGCGGCGGTTCATGCGGTGCTCGCGGGCGTGGCGCCCGCGGTTGCGGGGGTGGTGCGATTGATGTTCGGTCCGAAAACGGCGGAGGCGCAGGATGCCATCCAGGAATCCCTGCTGGCGGTACACGCAGCCATCGGTCGCTTTCGGGGCGAGTGCCCCTTCGTCGCTTACGCCCGCCGCATCGCCGCGCGCGTCGCGGTGGCAGCCCGCCGGCGCCGCGCCTCCGAATCGCTCGATGAGATCAGCGCGGAGCTGGGCGCGGCCGCCCCCGCGCACGACGAACGGATCATGCGGGAGCGCCGGCTGCAGGCGCTGCGCGCCCTGCTGGACGAGTTGCCGTCGGGGCAGGCGGAAAGCCTGGGCATGCGGGTGGTCCTCGGCTGCTCGCTGCCCGAGGTGGCTCAGGCCACCGGCGTGCCCGTCAACACCGTCCGCAGCCGCATCCGTCTGGCCCGCGAGCACATCAAGGCGCGGATCGAGGCGGACCCGCGGCTGGCCGCCCTGTTCGAGCTCGAGCTCCTGAGGGCGCCATGAACGTGAGCCAGCTGCATCCAGAGGAGGCGCTCGACCTGTACGAGGCGGGTCGGCTGGGCCCGCGCGAGCTCGAGGCGCTGAAGGCGCATCTGGCTCGTTGCCCGAGCTGCGCGGCGCACGTGCAATGGCGAGCGGACGCCGAGGCCAGCCTCGCCGACTGGGCCGGCGACGCGGGGGAGGCGCAGCGGATGGCCGCCTGTCTCTTATACACATCTGACGCTGCCGACGATTACTTCTGGGTG
>JBKPRZ010000492.1:0-4556 GCA_046734815.1 Myxococcota bacterium
CCTTAGGGGACTGCATGAACTGTGCATATCTACCGTAAGTTCACATACAGATCGTAAAAACTAGAACTTGCGAGGGGTTGGACGTTCGACCGGACGCAACGTCAGTTCGCGTGCGAGACGTGGTTGTTGCCCCCCGGGCAACGCCGACCGTTGCCGGGACAGCCACGGCGACGTGGACCCACACCGCCACCAGCCGGGCGCGAGCGCAGCGAGCGAACCCCGCTGTCACCTGGTCAGGCTTGCCAGCTTCGTCCGGGGTTTGCGGTTCTTCACGTATTTGTCGGCCCAGTCGAACATCTCGGCCAGCGCGTGCAAGATGGACTCGCGCGCCTGGTAGCCGTGGGCCTCGTGCGGCAGCAGCACCAGCCGGACGGTGCCGCCGCCGCCCTTGACCGCCTCGTAGAAGCGTTCGGACTGCATGGTGTGGGTGCCGCTGTTGTTGTCGGCGGCGCCGTGAATCAGAAGCAGCGGGGCCTTGATGTGGGTGGCGTGGGTGAACGGCGAGACGTTCATGTACACCGACGACGCCTCCCAGAACGACCGGCGTTCGGACTGGAACCCGAAGGGCGTCAGCGACCGGTTGTAGGCGCCGCTGCGGGCGATGCCGGCGGCGAACAGGTCGCTGTGGGCCAGCAGATTGGCGGTCATGAAGGCGCCGTAGCTGTGACCCGAGACGAGCACCCGGCTGGGGTCGGCCACCCCCAGCGCGTTGAGCTTGTCGATGGCCGCCTTGGCCGCGCCCACGATCTGCTGGACGAAGGTGTCGTTCATGGTCTCGGGATCGCCGACCACCGGCATGGTGGCGTCCATCAGCACGGCGTAGCCCTGGGTCAGGAAGAACAGCGGCGAGGCGCCCCGGTAGAACACGAAGGCGTTGGGGGCCGCCCGCACCTGCCCGGCGGTGCTGGGGTCGGAGTACTCCAGCGGGTAGGCCCAGATCACCACCGGCAGGCGGGTGCCCTTCTTGTATCCGGGCGGCAGGTACAGCATCCCCGACAGCGGCACGCCGTCGGCGCGCTGGTAGGTCAAGATCTCGCGCTTGACCCCGGTCAGCTCGGGCGCGGGGTCGCGGTAGTCGGTCAGCGCCGACCGCTTGCCGCTGGGCAGGTCCAGCAGCTGGTAGTTGGGGGGCCGGGTGCGGCTCTCGTAGCGGGTCAGCAGGGTGGCCCGGCCCGCGCCGGCGAAGGTGACGGTGCTCTCCTGGCTGTCGGCGGCGGACTGGTGCAGCCTTTCTTTCTTGCCGGTGGCCAGGTCCAGCCGGTCCAGGAACGGCCGGTTGCCCTGCGGGGTGGCGCCCACGCCGGCGAGGTAGATGCTGTCCCCGTCCTGCAACAGCACCGTCTGTCCGTCGGGCCGGCGCTCGCGCAGGGTCTGGCCCGGGTCGTTGTAGGCGTCGCGCTGGCTGAGATCGAAGATCACCTTGCGGCTGTCGGCCGGGTGGCCCAGGTCCAGGAGCGCGGTGGTGCGCCAGCGGCGATCGCGATCGGTCTCGGTCAGCAACACGCGGTCGCGCGTGGCCAGCCACTCGATGCCCGCGTAGCGCTGCTGGATCTTCAGCAGCTGCTGCGGCTTGCCGGAAAAGGGCGCGGCCAGCGCGAACAGCGCGTCCCGGTGGGGAACCTTCTTCAGCGGGTCACCGCCGTCCTGGGCCTCGGCCCAGATCACCCGGGCCGGGTGCAACATCTGCCACTGGGCGCCCCGCGGCCCGGTGGGCACGCCCTGGGTGGGCACCTCGTCGGACACGGGCAGGTCGGCCAGGGTGCGCACCGGCGTGCCCTTCGCGTCCAGCACCTGGATGGTGCGCGCGAAGTATCCCGCCGGGACCCGGTACGAGAACGGGCGCTTGACCCGGGTGACCAGCAGGTATTTCTCGTCGGGCGAGAAACGAGCGCCCAGGTACAACCCCGGCTTGCCGATCGGGGTGACCGCGCCGGTGGTGCTGTCCACCCGGGCCAGCTGGGTGGTGGCGAAGTGATCGAACAGCGACTCGTCGAAGGGGCTGCGCAGCAGGTCCTGGTAGGTGGGCGGCCGTGAGGATTTGCCCGAGGCCTCCTCGACGATCGGTCCCAGCGGCCGGCGCGGGCGCTCGGGCGGCTTGCCCCGGCCGGGCGGCACCAGCCGCACCAGCAGGCTGCGGCTGTCGTCCATCCAGTCGATGGGATCGCCCAGCACGTCGTTCAGGCGCACGTTGCCCACCGCCGAGGCCTGGCCGGTGGCGGGGTCGGCCACCCACAGCTCGACCCCGTCGTCGAGGTCGCGGGTGAAGGCCAGCCGCTGCCCGTCGGGCGACCAGGCCGGAAAGCCGATGCGCGCGCCTGCCGGCAGCTTGACCTTCACGGTCTTGTTGCCGGCGAAGGGCCGGATCGTGATGCTGGTGAAGCGGGTGGTGCGGCGCTCGGCCCCCAGCTCGGGGTCGACGCGGACGCCTGCCAGACCGTGATAGGGCCGGGCCAGCAGCTCGATGGGCGGGTTGGCCTCGTATTCCACCAGCGCCAGGGCGTCCCGGCGGGGGCTGACCGAGGCCGCGGGCGGAGGTGCGGCGTCCACCAGCTTGACCACTTCGCGTGGTGGCAGCCGGTAGGGCGTCTGTCCCAGGGCGGGACTTCCGGCCATCAGGGTCGCGGCGAGCACGGCGGCGGGCTGGCGCTTCATGGCCGCCGAGTCTACGCCCGTGCGGGCGGCGTGGGGCCGTTTCCGGGCGCCCAGTCAGCGCTCCGGGTGATCGATTTGATCGATGCGGCGCTGGTGCCGCCCCCCCTCGAACGGGGTCTGCAACCAGGCGTCGAGAATCGGGAACAAATCGGGCTCGGCTATGAAACGCTGGCCCAGCGACAGCACGTTGGCGTCGTTGTGCGCCCGGCCGGCGCGGGCCGATTCGGTGTGCCAGGCCACCACCGCGCGGATGCCGGGAACCCGGTTGGCCACGATGGCCTCGCCGTTGCCCGACCCGCCCAGCACGATCCCGCGCTCGAACTCGCCGCGCGCCACCGCTTCGGCCACCGGCCGGATGTAGGCCGGATAGTCGACCGGCGCCTCCGAGTCGGTGCCGAAGTCGGTGACCTGGTGTCCCTGCCGCCGCAGCTCCTGCTGCAGCAGCTGCTTGTAGCGGAACCCGGCGTGGTCCGAGCCGATGGCGATCTTCATGGCGCCGAGCTGAAGGTCACCTTGCCGGCGCGGCCGGGCGTCTCGCTGGCCGCCACCGCCTCGCCCACCCGGCCCAGGTCGAAGGTGCTCGACACGTGCAGCGGCAACTCGCCGGCGGCCACCAGGCGCACCAGCTCGCCGATCATGCGCAGCCGGTCGGGCGGGGGCGTGCGCTCGGAGCGCGAGGTGGCCCAGAAGCCCTTGACCGTGGCCCCGCGGAAGATCAGCTGCCCGGCGTCGATCTGCAGCGGCTGGCCCGACATCGCCCCGAAGGACAGGAGCAGCGACCCCGGCGACATCGCCGCCAGCATCTGGTTGGCGGCCTTGCCGCCCACCGAATCGACGCCCTTGCGCACCGGCGCGCCGCCGGTCAGCGCCGCCACCTTCGCGGGCCAGCCGGGATCGTCGGTGGCCAGGGCCGGTCCCATGCCCTCGGCCTCCAGCGCCTGCGCGGTCTCGGGCCGTCGCACCAGGTTCAGCACCTTGACCTCGCGCTTGGTGGCCAGCCGATGGACCAGCTTGCCCACGGCGCCGTTGGCGGCGTTCTGGATCATCCAGTCGCCCGGTCTCAGGTCCAGGTCCTCCAGCAGCAGGTACGCGCTGACCGGCATGGCCAGCAGCTGGCAGGCGCTCTCGTCGGGCATGCCCGGCGGCACGGGTACCGCGGTGGCGGCGCTGGCCAGGTAATACTCCGCCCAAGTGCCCTGGCCCATGGCGCAGACCCGCTGGCCGGGGCTGAGGTGGGTGACGTTGGCCCCCAGCTTGTCGACCACCCCCAGCGCCTCGGTCCCCACCACCGCCGGCAGGGGTGGCCGGTAGCCGTAGACGCCGCGCACGATGGCGAGGTCGTGGTTGTGGATGGGGGACTGCACCAGCTTCAGCCGCACCTGGCCCGGTCCCGGTTCGGGGGTCGGGCGCTCCTCCACCGCCAGGACTTCCTGCGGATCGCCAAATCGTTTCAGCACCACCGCGCGCATGAGGTCTCCTTTACTGCTGTTGCGAGAGTTCTACCCCATGCCGGGGCCGGATCAGACAATAGCCGGGGTCGCTCGCTTCGCTCGCGTCCGGCTAACTCACGTCGGCGTCGTCTTCGTCGCGCTCGCGGATCAGGATGCCGCCGTGCCAGCGCTCGGCCGCCCAGAAGTCGTGGCCCGCCAGCACGTCGCGCCCGCGGGCGGTCAGCGCGAAAGACGGTCCCGCTGTGACCAGGGGGCCGGGGCCGCCGCCCAGGCGCCGCAGGATCTCGGTCAGCCAGGCATCGGTCAGGAACGGGCGCGCCTCCTGCGCCGCCAGCGCCGTCAGCAAGCCGCCCAGGTCGCGCGGCCCCTGGTCCAGCACCCGCAGCAGGCGAGTCTCGGTGGTCGACAGGCCGGTGGCGCCGTCGGGCAGATCGGCCAGGTGCCGCTGCAGGG
>JBKPRZ010000493.1:0-10617 GCA_046734815.1 Myxococcota bacterium
GCCTCCTTGACCGTGCGGGCGCGGGCCCGGAACCAGCGACGGCCCAGGGTGTAGCGCAGCAGGGCGGCCACCAGCTCGCCCTCGCTCTCGCTCTCGGGGGCCAGCAGCTCGCGCCAGCTGGACTGGACGCGCAGCCGCGGCAGGTGCTCGCGGTCGGTACCGTTGGAGGGCTGGGCCGACTCGAGCCGCAGCCAGAAGAAGGTGTAGGGCGACAAGGTGAGCAGGTACGGGTGCCGGCCGATGGTCGGAAAACGCACGTTGCTGAAGATCTCGGCGGGTACCAGCCCCTCGTGCGCGGCCAGGTCCAGCTCCACGTACTGGGGCAGGCGCGACAGGTTGGCCACCACCAGCACCTTCTCGCTGCCCTGGCTGCGCAGGTAGGCCAGGATCTTGTGGTTGTCGGGGTGCAGGAACTCGATCGATCCCGTCCCCAGCACCTTGTTCTTCTTGGCCATCGCGATCAGGCGCTTGGTCCACCACAGCAGCGAGTGCTGGCTGGTCTCCTGCGCCTCCACGTTCACCGCCTCGTAGTGGTATTCGGGGTCGGTGATCACCGGCAGATACAGCTTCTGGGGGTTGGCCCGCGAAAAGCCCGCGTTGCGGTCACCGCTCCACTGCATCGGGGTGCGCACGCCGTCGCGGTCGGCCAGGTAGATGTTGTCCCCCATGCCGATCTCGTCGCCGTAATAGAGGACCGGCGTGCCGGGCAGGGAGAACAGCAGGCCGTTGACCAGCTCGATCCGCTGGCGGGACTTGAGCAGCGGGGCCAGCCGCCGGCGGATCCCGAGGTTCAGCCGGGCGGTGGGGTCCTCGGCGTAGACCCGGTACATGTAGTCGCGGTCCTGGTCGGTGACCATCTCCAGGGTCAGCTCGTCGTGGTTGCGCAGGAACGTCGCCCACTGGCAGGTCCCCGGCAGCGGCGGCGTCTGGCGGAGGATGTCGACGATGGGGAAGCGGTCCTCCAGCTGCAGCGCCATGAAGATCCGGGGCATCAGCGGGAAGTGGAAATTCATGTGGCACTCGTCGCCCTGACCGAAATAGGCGGCGGCGTCCTCGGGCCACTGGTTGGCCTCGGCCAGCAACATCCGGTCGCGGTACTTGCCGTCGACGTGCGCGCGCATGCGGCGCAGGAAATCGTGCGTCTCGGGCAGGTTCTCGCAGATGGTGCCCTCGCGTTCGTACAGGTACGGGACCGCGTCCAGCCGCATGCCGTCCACGCCCATGTCGAACCAGAAGTCGCAGACCTTGAAGATCGCCTCGTGCACCTCGTGGTTGTCGAAGTTCAGGTCGGGCTGGTGCGAATAGAAGCGGTGCCAGTAATACGCCTTGGCCACCGGGTCCCAGGCCCAGTTCGAGTTCTCGAAGTCCTTGAAGATGATGCGCGCCTCGGCGTAGCGGTCGGGCGTGTCGCTCCAGACGTAATAGTCACGCCAGCGGCTGCCGGGCGGGCTGCGCCGGGCGCGTTCGAACCAGGGGTGGTCCCTGGAGGTGTGGTTGATGACCAGCTCGGTGATGACGCGGATGCCGCGGGCGTGGGCCTCGGCGAGCAGGTGGCGGAAGTCGTCCAGGGTGCCGAAGGCCGGGTTGACGGCGGTGTAGTCGGCGATGTCGTAGCCGCCGTCGCGCATGGGCGATGGGTAAAAGGGCAGCAGCCAGATGGCGGTGATGCCCAGGTCGCTCAGGTAGTCGAGGCGGCCAATCAGACCGGGGAAGTCGCCGATGCCGTCCGCGTTCGAGTCGGCGAAGGCGCGCACCGGGATCTCGTACACCACCGCCTCGCGATACCAGTGCGGGTTGGGCTGGATCGCGAGGTTGTTGGCAGGGGGCCGGCGGCGGGCGGACAGGCCTCGAATCATCGACGGGACCGGCGCACGAGCAATCCAGCCGGCACAGTGCGATTACTATGTGGCCTGGTCCCGACAAGTCAACTCGCCCGCGCCCGGGGGTACGCCTGCGCTCGCCGCGCCGGCGCGCATGTCGTACATCTTTGCAATGGCTTCGGTGTCGCGGCTGGACAGCGACCTTCTGGCGCGGGCGCTGGCGGCGCTGGGGATCGACCGGTTGCTGCTCACCGTGCACGACGCCAGCTTCCCCGGCGCCCCCGGCGAGGACCTCGGTCGGGGGTCGCCCTATTCGGACGAGGCCGGCCGGTTCCTGAGGTTCGTGCGCGGCCTCGGGTTCACCGGGGTCCAGCTGGGGCCGCAGGGCAAGACCTCGCGGGTGAACCCGTCGCCGTTCGACGGCACGCTGTTTTCGCGCTCGCCGCTGTCGATCGCCCTTCAGCCGCTGACCCGACCGGACCGCTGGCGCGGGATCCTGCCCGCGGTGGTGCTGCGGGCGCTGGCCGATGACCGGCCTGCGGGCGCGGACCGGAAGGTGGCGCACGACTACATCTGGCGGGCGCAGGAGATCGGCCTGCGCTGCGCCTTCGCCCATCTGTCCCACCGCGAGCGCGAGCTGCAGGCCGAGCAGGCGGCCTTCACCCGCGACAGCGCCTCCTGGCTGGCCGACGACAGCCGGTACCAGGCGCTGTCCCGCCGCCACGACACCGACGACTGGCGCGCCTGGCCGGACGAGGTCCCCTCCGAGGCGGACGCAGCCGAGATGTCCTTCAACGACTTTGCCCAGTTCGTGGTCCACGCGCAGCACGACGAGCTGCGGACCCGGGCGGCCGACCTGGGCCTGAAGCTGTACGGGGACCTGCAGGTGGGGACCTCGCTGCGCGATCTGTGGTCCCACCGATCGGTGTTCCTCGCCGACTACGTCATGGGCGCGCCGCCCAGCCGCACCAACCCGGAGGGCCAGCCCTGGGGTTACCCGGTGATCGACCCCCGGGGCTACCGCGGGCCGGGCGGCACGGGCGACGGCGGCGGGCTGCGCTTCTTCCGCGCCCGTCTGGACAAGTCCTTCGCCGAGTTCGACGGCCTCCGCATCGACCATCCCCATGGCCTCTGTTGCCCCTGGGTCTACCGCGACCGCGACCCCGACCCGCTGCGGGCGGTCCAGACCGGCGCCCGCCTGTTCAGCTCACCCGACCTGCCCGAGCACCCCGCGCTGGCCGCCTTCGCCATCGCCCGCCCCGACCAGCTGGACCGCAGCCGCCCCCGCTACGCTGACGACTGGGAGCGGGCGCTGACCCCCGAGCAGGTGGCGCGCTATTCGGTGCTGTTCGACGCTCTGGTGGCCGCCGGCGAGCGGCACGGCCGCGCCCGGATCGACATCGCCTGCGAGGTGCTGAGCACCTGCCCGTTCCCGCTGGCCGCGGTCATGGCGCGGCACCGGCTGGGGCGGTTCCGGGTCACTCAGAAGGCCGACCCGCTGGACCCCGCCGACCCGTACCGCACCGCCGACGCCAGCCCCGCCGACTGGGTGATGCTGGGGACCCACGACACCCCGCCGATCTGGCAGGTGGTCGACGGCTGGACCGGGACCACCCGGGTGGCGGCCTGGGCCAGCTACCTGGCGGTGCGCCTGGAACCCCAGCCCGCCCGGCGCCCGGCCTTCGCCGCCGCGCTCGAGCGCGACACCGGCCGGCTGGTCGGCGCGCTGTTCGCGGACCTGTTCGTCGGCCCGGCCCGTCAGGTCTCGGTCTTCTTCCCGGACCTGTTCGGGATGAAGGAGACCTACAACCGCCCCGGTGTGGTCCATCCCGACAACTGGAGCCTGCGCGTCCCGCCCGACTGGGAGCAGGCCTACGCCGCCGGTTGCGCCCGCGGCCAGGCGCTGGATTTGCGGGCGGCGCTGGCCCTGGCGCTGCGCGCACGCGCCGGAACCGGGGATGGCGCCCTGGCCGCGCTGGCCGACGAGCTCGAACGGCCCTAGGCGCCCCCCGGCCGTGAAGGCAGAGCCTCCTGGACCGGCGTCCGGCGTCCATGCGATGCTTTACGCGCAGCTGCATGTAAAGGAAGGACCGCATGGGTGAGTTCGCGGCACTGAGTTTGAAGTCGGCGCCCTGGAAGGTGGCCAGCCTGGCGGCGCTCAAGCGCGACGGGCGTCTGAACCTCCCTGACCTGCAGCGCGGGTTCGTCTGGACCGCCGAGCGGGTGCGCGCCCTGCACGATTCGCTGTACCGGTCCTATCCGGTGGGCGCCCTGCTGCTGTGGGAGCCCACCTGGGAGGGCGCCGAGGCGCCGTTCTCGACCCGGCCCTGGGACATCTGCCCACCCGACGAGAGCACGGGCAAGGGCCAGCCCGAGCCGCAGCGCCCGATCCAGCCGGGGTCGCTGTTCGTGCTCGACGGGCAGCAGCGGCTGACCTCGATCTTCCGCATCGTCTTCCGCAGCCGCATCAAGGGCAGCACCTTGCCCGATCCCGATCTGCTGGTGGCGCTGTCGCCCGAGCCCGAGTGGGTGGAGAACCCCTTCCAGCTGCGCTCGCGCAGCCTGCACAAGAAGCGGAAGGAGGGGCTGCTGGTGCCCGCCGAGGTGCTGTTCGAGGGCATCCGCGGCGGCAACGAGAGCCTGGCGGTGCAGCGGGCGCTGGGCGAGTGGCTGCAGCCGAGCGACGAGCGGTTCTTCCGCGCGCTCGACCGGGCCAACGCCATCCGCAACGCCATCTTGCACGCCGAGATCATCGCCTACGAGGTGGACGCCGAGGCCAACGACGAGAACGTCATCGAGATCTTCGCCCGGCTGAACCAGCAGGGCGTGCGGCTGCGCCCGGGCGACCTGGCCGCCGCCCGCCTGACCGGCCAGATGTCGAACTTCCGCCGGCAAGCCCGCACCGTGCTGGCCACCCACGAGCTGCGTGGCTTCTCGGTCACCGAGGGGGCCGAGGAGGGGGCGCGCAGCGGCGCCTTCGTCGACACCGATCTGCTGATCCGGGCGGCGCTGTTTCTGGGTAGCGGCGGCGTGCGCTACCGCGAGGCCGAGAAGCGCAAGGCCCAGGCCAACTACAAGCAGGTCGAGGAGAGCTGGGAGCCGGCGGTGGAAGGCTTCAAGAAGGCGGTGGCGATGTTCCGGCGCGCGGGCGTGCCGTCGGGCGACTGGCTGCCCTACCGCTACCTGCTGTTCCCGCCGGCCGTTGCTGTCGCGCGCGGGCACCGGCTGGGCGACAAGTGGGTGGCCTGGGCCCTGGTCGCCAGCCTGTGGCGCCACTACAGCGGCGAGGTGGACACCAAGCTGCAGAAGGACGCCGTGCTGGCCGAGAAGGGCGACGTCGACGGCCTCATCGAGCAGGTCCAGCTGAAGGCCAAGCGCACCGAGAGCGCGCTGCCCGAGGACGAGGACGTCTCCCGGAACATCCTCAGCGAGGGGGCGGTCTCGCTCTGCCTGCTGATGCACTTTGCCCAGGTCGGCGCCCGCTCGTTCCCGGGCGGCAAGCTGCTGCACGGCACCGAGGAGCCGCTGGAGCTGCGCTACCTGTTCCCGCGGGCGGTGCTGGACCGCTACGCCGACCGGGACAACGAGTTCGTGCCCGACCGGCTGGGGAACATGACCATCGTCACCCGGTCGGACAACGAGCACCTGGGCGACACCGCCCCCGACCGCTACCTGCCCCGCGTGGACCCGCGCGAGCGCGCCACGCACCTCATCCCCGACGACCCGGTGCTGTGGCGGGTGGAGGACTTCAAGGACTTCTGCGAGCAGCGCGAGGCCGAGCTCGGCAACATGATCCGCTCGCTGCTCACCCGCCTCGGCGTCAGCTGATAGCGGGTCCGAGCCTCGGTCAGCCGCGCTCGCTGTCCAGCTCGCGCATGTGCGCTTCGTGGTAGCGGGTGCCGGTCACGGCCGAGGCGGGGATGGCCTGCTCCAGGCGGGCCAGCTCGTCGGCGGTCAGGGTGATGGCCAGCGCGCCCAGGGATTCCTCCAGCTGCGCGCGGGTGCGGGCGCCGATCACCGGCAGCACCCACTTCTTCTTGGCGCGCACCCAGGCGATGGCCAGCTGGGCGGGGCGGACGCCCTTTTCCTGGGCCAGGCGCGCCAGGGCGTCCACCAGGGGCTGGTTGCGGTCGCGGTTGCCGCCGGCGAAGCGGGGCAGGTGCGATCGCATGTCCCGCGGCGAGCTCGGGCGGACCCCGGTGAGCAGCCCGCGCGACAGGATGCCGTACACGGTGGCGCCGATGCCCAGCTCCTCCAGGGTCGGGAAGATGGCCTTCTCCGCACCACGGGTGACCACCGAATATTCGATCTGCAGGTCGGAGATCGGGTGGACCGCGCGCGCCCGCCGGATGGTCTCCGGCCCCACCTCGGACAGACCGATGTGCCGCACGTAGCCGGCCTTGACCAGGTCGGCGATGGCCCCGATCGTGTCCTCGATGGGCACGTTCGTGTCCAGGCGGGAGGGCCGGTAGATGTCGACGTGGTCCACGCCCAGCCGCACCAGGCTGTAGGCCAGGAAGTTCTTCACCGCCGCCGGGCGGGCATCGAAGCCGCCCCAGCCCGCGTCCGGGGCGCGCAAGGTACCGAACTTCACCGACAGCAGAGCGCGGTCGCGTCGGTCGCGCAGGGCGCGGCCGATCAGCAGCTCGTTGTGGCCCGAGCCGTAGAAGTCGCCGGTGTCCAGCAGGTTCACGCCGCGGTCGAGGGCGGCGTGGATGGTGGCGATGCTCTCGGCCTCGTCGGTGGGGCCATACATCCCGGACATCCCCATGCAGCCGAGGCACAGCGGGAAGACCGCCGGGCCCGGGCCCAGCTGGATGGGGGAAGGGTTGCTCGCCTGGGTCATGCTGGCTCCTCACCTCCCGGTCCGCGGGAGGCGCCAAGCATGGCCCAGGCGTGCGTCGACCGCTACCGCCCGGGCACGCCGCCCGGAACGTCCAGGCCTGGACACTTGGTCTGCAAACTCGTGCAGGCCATCGGGGTCTGCGGCTGGCTGGTCGGCAGCGAAACCGATCCCGAGCCCAGCTGATCGCAGGTCGGGAACGCGCCGAAGTACTGCTCCATCAGCGGCCCCATTTCGTTGACGCAGCTCTCGAGCTCGCCGACGGTGGCCGTACAGGTGCCCGACGGCTTCGAGCATTCTCCGCCGAGATTGTCGCTTTCGGCCGGCTGCTTCAAGCAGGCGTCGTAAGCGGCCTTGCAGGTCGCCTTCTGCGCGGCCGGATCTTTGCTGCCGCCAAGGCCCGACGCGAGCACCGCCGTGAACCGGCAGGTGCCCTCCTTCAGTTTCGGAGCGAGCTGGTGCGTGAACCAGTCGTTCAGCGAGCTGCACAGCTTCTGCGCGTCGCCCTCGCTGAGGTTGCCGATCTGGGTCCCCTTGTCGACCCCGCTGGAGAAGGCTCCGCCGTCCCCGCCACACGTCGCCCCGATCGCCACCAGCGCGAGGCCACCCGCTAACCATCGTCCGTTCATCAAGCTCCGCTCCTTGTAAGGTCCGGATGAAAGTCTGCGCGACAATGCCGGCGGTCGGCAAAGGGGTGCGGCGGCGCCGCTGTGGTGGCGTATCCGCGAACCGATCACCGGTCGGTGGGAGGTTGCACCAGCAGGTGCCGCTCGACCCACGACGATCCGCCGCGCTCGTCGCGCACCACGATCCAGATCGTCACCGCCAGCGCGCTGCCGTCCTGGGGCAGCTCCCGGGTGGGCGGCGGTTGCCAGCGCGACTCGATGTGGGTGCGCGCGGACGGGACCCCACCGAAAGGTACGTCGCTGCCGGTCTCGGGCGGGTCGAACCAGCCGGCGGTGGCGTAGTAGGCGTAGCGCAGGGTCTCGGCGGGCACGTCCTGCAACCGGACCTCGTCGGTGAAGCGGTCGATGACCGCGGTGACGTAGGGCTCGGCTTGCACGCCGGTGGGCTCGAGCCACAGCTCCTGGTCCGCGCTCAGCACCCGGGGCGGATCTTCCGGCAGCGGCTCGATCAGCCCGGCCGGGTCCAGCGACTGCGGGTCGCGCGCGGAGAACACCCGCACCCCGGCGATCTGCGGGTTGGTGTTGGGCCGCTGGTCGGCGCGCAGCGGCCCCGGCCAGAACACCACCCGCTTGATGCCCACCGCCGTCTCCTGGCCGGCCCGCACCGTCACCTCCAGCGAGATCGGCAGCCCCAGATCGAAGCCGCCGTGGGGCTGGCCCAGGTGACCGGGAAAGAGATCGCGCGCGAAGGCCTCGGCCACCTGCTCGGCGGTGAGCGTGACGGCCGCACGGCTGCCAGCGGGCTGCGGCTCGGGCACGGGGCTCCAGCTGACGGCGCCGTCGGGTGGGCAAAGGGCGCTGCCCACCGTGCTGCGCGCGCCGCCGGCCGGGTAATTGCCGGCCCCTTCGGTGCCGGCGCCCGGGGCGCTGGGCGCCAGCGGGTCGTTGCCGCAGGCGCGCACGGTGAAGGTCACCGGCCGCCCACCGCCGTCGGGGTCGGCGATCAGCGGCGTCACCGCGATGCTCGGGATGGCCGGCGGCATCGCGGTGGGATCCAGGATCACCTCGGGCGGATCGGCCAGCACCGCCAGCAGCCGCAGGTCGTGGACGCGGCTGGGTCGATCGAGCTCGCGGCAGGAGGCCAGCAGGGCCAGCAGCAGGGGGATCAGCCGCTTCATCAGAAGGTCCCCCGCACACCCAGCAGCGGCAAGATGGGCAGGCCGCGCACCGGCGCGCTGTCACGGTAGCGGTAGTCGTAGACGATGTCCTCGGGGTTCTCGGCGTTGAGCGCGTTCTGCACGTCGAGGAACAGCCCCAGCTGGAAAAGCTGGAAGGTGAAGGTGCGCTCGACCCGCAGGTCCAGCTGCGAGAAGGTCGGCTTGCGGCTGGAGTACGGCGGGCCGCGCTCGGGGGAAAACGCGCCGAAGTCCAGGTCCACGAACGACCCGGCCACCGGCGTGCCCGGGCGGCCGGTGACCAGGCGGTGGCGGGCACCCACCTCCCAGGCCTGGCGGCGGTAGCTGATCACGGCGATCAGGTTGTGGGTCTGATCGAATGTGGCGGGACGCCAGAGGGCGCGGGCGCCCTCGTCCTGGCTGGCGCCGCGCGGGCTGGCCAGGCCGCCTTCGATCTCGTCGGCGAAGTCCGCGCTCTGCTCGGCGCGCGCGAAGGTGTAGGCCAGCCAGCCGTACAGGTGGCGGGTGAGCGGGTGGCGGATCAGCAGCTCCAGCCCCCGCGAGCGCGCTCGGCCCAGGCTGGAGAAGCGTTCGGCGCTGGGCACCGGGACGCGCATGCGCCGGATCCAGAACAGGGTGGCGCTGAGCTGCAGCGATTCGCCCAGCCGCTGGTCCAGCCCCAGCTGCATCTGCTGGGCGCGGGTCAGCTGCAGGTGCGGGTTGCCGAACTCCTCGTCCAGGTAGCGCGGGTTGGGCAGCTGGTGGTAAAGGCCCGCGCCGGCGCGCAGCTCGGTCGCGGGCGCGGGCTGCCAGTGCACCACCAGGCGCGGGTCGGCCGAGTGGCGGCTGGTGTGCACCACGAAATACGAGTCGACCCGCACGCCGGGGACGATGCGCAGGGCGGGGTGGGGCGTCCAGCGCGCCTCCGCCCACCAGGCCGGAGCGACGTCGACGAAGGCCCGGCGGGCCAGCACCCGTTCGGCCTGCACGGTGCCGAAGGTGCGCCCCTCGCGCGGGAAGGTGAAATCGAAGTCGGCCGTGTCGCGGCTGAAGATCCCGTCGAAGCCCAGGGCCACCGCCAGCCGGGGGCCGAAGTCGCGGTCCAGGTCCTCGCGCAGGTACAGCCGCTGGTAACGGATGGTTCCGCGGTCGCGAGCCGCGGCGAACGCGTCTTCGCCGTATCCGTAAGACGGCTGCAGCCGCGAGCGCCAGCCCCCGACCGGCGTGGTCCAGGTCAGGGCGGCCCGGTGGAAGCCGACGTGGGTGCCGATCTCCAGCCGCCGGTTCGGGTCGGCGCTGACCACGTTCAGTCGATCGTCGGAGCCGAAGGCGAAGAACGACAGGCGTCCGCCCTGTTCGGGCAGGTGGTCGACCCGGGCCTGGTAGTCCCAGTAGCGCGGCACCGCGGTGTTGAAGCTGGAGCCCGGACGTTCGGGCACCAGGCGCGGCAAGATCAGGTCGATGGCGCTGCGACGGGCGGCCGCGGTGACCGAGGTGCGCCCGCCCACCGGCGTCTCGATCAGGAACGAGCCGTCCAGCGGGCTCAGCTCGGCCGCGCCGTGGACCTGCCGGGCCAGCGGCGGCTCGCGGCTGGTGACGTCGACCGCGCCGGCGGTGATGCGGCCGTAGCGCACCCCGAACCCACCCGGATAAAAGTCGATACGCCCGACCAGGTCGGCTGGGAGCACCGACGGACCGATCAGGACGTGGTACAGCGCCGGCAAGGCGATGCCGTCCAGGAACACGCCCGAATCGGCGGGCGAGGCGCCCCGCACCACCAGCAGGCCGGTGCCGTAGGGCGGCCGGGCCACCCCGGGCAGGCTCTGCACCGCCCGCAGCGGATCGCCCATGGTCCCGGGCACCGAACGCGCCTCGGCTGCGGCCAGTGCGTGGCGGGGCTGCTCGGCCGCGGTGGGCGGCGGCGCCACCACCGTCTCGTAGCTGGGGCCCTGCAAGGTGGCGGCGAAGCAGGACCAGCGCGCCGGCTGCGGGCCGGCCAGCTCGGCCGGCGAGAAGTCGCGGATGCACGGCTCGTGGCCCGGGTCGGTCACGGTCACGCGCACGCCGGTGGCGCGGGCGGCATCGGTCATGGGCACGGCGAAGGCGCCCTCGGCATCGGTCTCTCCGGCGATGGCGCTCGCGCGGCGCAGGTC
>JBKPRZ010000494.1:0-21039 GCA_046734815.1 Myxococcota bacterium
GCGTCGGCCCGGGCGTGGGCGTCGACCCGCCGGTGCCGCCCGTACCGCTGGCCGCGCCGTCCGACTTCGGCGTGACGCAGCCAAGGCCCGCGACCGCCGCGAGCGGCAACAGCGCCACGAGCAAACGGATCCGCATGGAGCCCGACAGTACGAGCTGCGTCGACGGCCGTCGCGCCGGTTTCGCTCCAAGCGGTGTCCTCTTTCAGGCGCGCCCGCCGTGCCGTTCCCAACACCGCGAGGCGCCCCGGACTGGAGGCCGGGGGCGTCGTGTTGCACACTGTCCTCGGCTGCCTACATCTTACAGAGCTTGGAGGATCCGATGAGCTTGCGCGCTGGCGCTCCGCTTCTTGCCTGGTCGATCCTGTTCATTTCGCCTGTCGGTTGCGGTGGCAACGCGGACGATTTCCCGATCCCCGAGGCGGGCCCGCCCGAGGGCGATCCGGACGGTGGGGCGGGCACGGGCGGCAGCAACCCTACGGGGGTCGATGCCGCCGGCGAGGAGGAGGACGCGCCCCCCAGCGCCTGTCCGGTGATCCGGCCACTGCGGGTCAGCGACGCGCCCGGGGTCTCGCGCGAGCCGGCCATCTTGTGGAACGGCACCAATTACCTGGTGGTCTGGGCCGACGAGCGCAACGGCGGCAGCGACATCTTCGGCACCCTGCTGAGCCGGGACGGGCAGCGGGTGGCGGGCATGTCCGAGCAGGTGCTGGTCGACACCGCCCAGAGCGCGACCAGCCCGGAGATCGTGAAGCTGCCTCCGCCCGCCGAAGGGTACCTGCTGGTCTACGAGAACTGCGAGATGCCCACCGCCACCGACTGCGCGCAGGGCTCGGTCGGCGCGGTGGTACTGGGGGCCGACGGCAAGCCCACCGGCGCGCCGATCACGATCTCGCCCGCAGTGGCCGTGCAGCGACGGCCCTACCTGGCGACCGGGCACGGCAACGTGTACGTCGCTTACCGGGACCGCACCGCCGCCACCGCGACGGAGATGGCCCGGACGGTCGCGCGGGTCACCCGTCTGGACAGCAGCGGCATGCCGGTCGAGCCGATGATCACCCTGGACGAGGCCAGCGACGGACTGTACCCGCACGTGGCGGTCAGCCCGGATCGGGTGGCGGTGGTGTACCGGCGGGACAAGCCCGAGGCACAGATCGCCCTGGCGCTGTTCAACCCGGCCCTCACCCTCGAGCGCGAGCTGGTGGTGCGCCCGGGGTTCGACGCCGAGGCCACCAACCCGGTGGTGCAGTGGAACGACTCGCGCTGGGTGGTCGCCTGGGAGGACGAGCGCGAGGGCGAGGCCGCCATCTTCGCCACCGTCGCCACCGCCGATGGCAGCACGGTCCAGCCCCCGCAGCGGGCGTACGACGAGAACGGCAACTGGCCCACCATCGCGTCGGGCGGGATGATGACCAGCCTGATCGGTTTTTACGGCTACCCCGGCCGCCGGGTGTTCCTGGCCCGCCTGCAGGCCAGCGGCATGCTGAAGCCCGGGCAGGTGGTGATCGATCACGGCAGCTTCCCCGCCGTGACCTACAACGAGGCTGCCGACGAATACGCCGTCGTCTATCAGAGCGATGACGTGGACGAGATCATGTTCGCGCGCTTCAAGTGCGCGGATTGACCGTCCATTCTTTCGCGATCAGAGCGGGCCCTGCAGGAAGCGGCCGGCGTTGCGGGTGAGCAGCGCGGAGACGCGACGGGCGATGTCGGTGGCGGCGTGGGCCACGACGTCGTTGTGGCCCGCCTCGGGGACGGGCAGGTACTCCCGCTGGGTGGGGGCCAGCTGGAACAGGCGCGCGGCCATGGCGGGAGGGACCAGGGTGTCTTCCTGGCCGTGGATGATCAGGATCGGCTGGCGGATCCAGGGGACCTTGCGGACGGTGTCGAAGCGCTGGTGGATCAGCAGCCGCCCGAGCACCGGCAGCACCTTGGCGGCCATGTCCGGCAGGCTGGTGAACGTGCTCTGGAGGATCAGGGCGGTGGCGGACCGGCGCAGGGCCAGTTCGGCGGCCACCGCGCCGCCCAGCGATTCCCCGTACAGCGCCATGGGCAAGCTGCGGCGCACGCCCCAGGAGAAGGCCGCCTCGGCGTCGAGGTACAGGCCCTCCTCCCAGGGCGTGCCGGTGCTGGCGCCGTAGCCGCGGTAGTCGACCAGCAGGGTGTCCAGCCGTTCACTGGCGAAGGCGGCGGCCAGCGGCAGGCGGTCCTGGATGTTGCCGGCGTTGCCGTGAAAGTACAGGACCAGCCCGCGCGGCTCGGGCGCACGCACGTGCCAGGCGCTCAGGCGCTGGCCGTCTTTCGTCTCGAGATGAACCTCCTCCCAGCTCAGCCCCAGCGCGGCCGGGGTGGTGGTCAGGACCCGGCTGGGGGCGTAGACGAACAGGCGCTCGAGCGGGCGGCGGGCCAGCAGCACGAAGCCCACCGTCACCGCCACGATCGCGGCCACCACCAGGGCGGCCCGCAGCCCCCGTCGCCTGGTATGGTCACCGCCCACGGTCATGGCGAAACGGTACTGGCTGTTCAAGTCCGAGCCGGGTGTATTTTCGATCGAACATCTGGCGAAGGCCTCGAAGAAGACGACGTTCTGGGATGGCGTGCGAAACTACCAGGCCCGCAACCTGCTGCGCGACGAGATCAAGATCGGCGACGGGGTGCTCTTCTATCACTCCAGCGCCGATCCGCCCGCCGCCGCCGGAACCGCCATGGTGGTGAAGGAGGGCTACCCGGATCCCACGCAGTTCGATCCCACCTCGGACCACTTCGATCCCGACTCGCCGCGCGACAATCCGCGCTGGTACGGGGTGGAGATCCGCTGGGACAGCACCTTCGCGCGGCCGGTGCCGCTCGATCAGCTCCGGGGCACCGCCGGCCTTTCCAAGATGGTCCTGCTCCAGCGCAGCCGCCTGTCGGTGCAGCCGGTGACCGAGCGCGAGTGGGAGATCATCCTCAAGCTCGCCCGGGCCCCGGCTTGACGCGGATGGAACCTCGACAGGTTTCGCCTTTTCCGACACAGTCGTGCCTGCCGGGCGCTAGATACACCCGGGGCCCGCGAGCAAATCCGGCAACTTCTGCAACACTGACCGTTTCTCCCTCAGCGCAAGGAGCTTGGCTTGTTCCAACAGCTGCTCGATCTGTTCCACCGCATCTATGACGTCCAGGGCCTGGTCGCATGGGGTGGCCTGGTGGGCCTGCTGGCCATCATCTTTGCCGAGACCGGGTTGATGGTCGGGTTCTTCCTGCCCGGCGACTCGCTGCTGGTGACGGCGGGCATCTTCTGCAGCTCGCACAACCCGGCCAACCGGCCGCTGCTCGACCTGGTCTACGTGAGCCTGCTGGTCCCGCTGGCCGCGATCCTGGGGGTCAACACCGGCTACTTCATCGGCGCCAAGACCGGACCGCGCATCTTCACCCGCGAGAAGTCGCTGTTCTTCTCGAAGAAACACCTGCTGCGGACCAAGGCGTTTTACGAAAAACACGGCGGCAAGACCATCATCATCGGCCAGTTCATCCCGATCATCCGCACATTCGCGCCGCTGGTCGCGGGCGTCGGCCAGATGAACTACCGGCGTTTCCTCAGCTACAGCATCTTCGGCGGCTTCTTCTGGGTGCTGAGCATGACCTGGCTGGGCTACGGGCTGGCCGAGCGCTACCCGGAGATCACGAAACACATCGACAAGCTCATCATCGTGATCATCGCCGTGTCGCTGCTTCCGGGCGCCATCGGGTGGTTCCGGGGGTGGCTGCAGAGCCGCCGCGACGCCCGCCCCGCCGCGTGAGGCATGGGAACGAAGAAGACCCCACCGTCGCCGCCGAAAGCCCGTGCCGAGCGCGCGCCCGCCGCGGCGAAGGCGGCCCGGCCAGCGGCGACGCCCAAACCCGTGCCCATCAAGCCAGCCTTCCCGCGGAAGAACCAGGCCCCCACCCCGCCTGCCTTCGCCGCCCAGCTGCCGCTGGCGCTGGGCAAGCGGCTGGACCTGGTCCGCGCCTTCCTCCTCAAGCAAAAGGGTGTGCGCGAGGACGTCTACTTCTACGGACCCGAGTCGGGCTGGGCGCTGCGCTATCTGCACGACAGTCGGCCCCTCTGCTCGCTGCACGTGCTGGATGCGCGTCCGGTGGGCATCGTATCGCTGGAGCCGGCTGCGGCCGACCGGGTCGAGTGGAAAACACTGTCGGCAGCCGGGCGCAAGGCGCGGCAGCAGGCCCACGGTAGCCCTGCCCTGCTGTGGCTGGATGTGCCGCTCGAGGCCGGAGGGGCCGCGGATTTCAAGGCCATCCTGCGTGCCAAGATCCAGGCCAGCACCCGCCCACCCGAGCCCACCGAGGACGTCACCCAGGAGGATGCGGAGATCTGACCCGCCGGGAACCGGCGCGCACCCGCGCGGAGACTCCTCCAATGTAAGACAGACGGACAGCCGAACGGCCCGACGGCCCGAACCCGCAGAACGTGTCGGGTCGGCGCGGTCCGGGAACTCGGCGCCCGGGTTCGGATCGGCTATTTTTCCATGCTAGGTTCACATCTTACGCCCGCTCGCTGGCGCCGGTTCCCGGACGTCCGGAAGAAATTTCGTGGCCGGCTCATTGCCGGTTGCGCGAGGTGATCCATGGCTGCATTCGGCACCCTCACATTGCTCATAGCACTCGTGGTCGCGACCTACGGCGCGGCCGCCTCCATCGTGGGGGTGCGTCGGAGAAGTCCCCGGTTGATCGAGTCAGGCCGCGCGGCGGCGTACGCCCTGGCTGCCGTGCTGGGGATGTCCTCGGTGACGATCTGGTACGCGTTCCTGACCCACGACTTCTCGATCAAATACGTCCAGCACACCTCGGACGTCGCCACGCCGCTCTTCTACAAGATCACGTCCTACTGGGGCGGGCTGGATGGATCGATCATGTGGTGGGTCTTCCTGCTGTCGGTGTTCTCGGCCATCGCCATCTACACCAACCGCAACCGGCACAAGGAGATCCTGCCCTATACCGTCGCCGTGCTGATGCTGATCGCGGACTTCTTCCTGTTCGTGATCATCTTCCACAAGAACCCCTTCGACACCTACCTGACCCAGGCGCCCACGCGCGGCGAGGGCCTGAACCCGCTGCTGCAGAACTTCTACATGGCCACCCACCCGCCCTCGCTGTACACGGGCTTCGTGGGCATGAGCATCCCCTTCGCATTCGCCATGGGCGCGCTCATCTCCGGCCACCTGGACGACGTCTGGATCACGGCGGTGCGCCGCTGGACCCTGATCGCCTGGTTCTTCCTGTCGATGGGACTGACCCTGGGGATGTTGTGGGCCTACGAGGAGCTGGGCTGGGGCGGCTTCTGGGCCTGGGACCCGGTCGAGAACGCCGGCTTTCTGCCCTGGCTCACCGCCACCGCCTTCTTCCACTCGATCATGATCCAGGAACGGCGGGGCATGTTGAAGGTGTGGAACTTCTTCCTCGTGATCCTCACGTTCTTCATGACCATCGTGGGCACCTTCCTCACCCGGTCCGGCGTGGTGCAGTCGGTGCACGCGTTCGGCGAGGACAAGAAGCTGGCCACCATGTTCATCGTCTTCATGGTGGCCATCCTGGTCATCTGTTTCAGCTTCCTGTTTCGCCGGCTGCCCGAGCTGCGCGCCCGGTCCACCCTCGAGTCGCCGCTGTCCCGGGAAGCGGCCTTCGTGGTGAACAACTGGATCCTGCTGGTCTGCATGTTCTTCATCCTGTTCGCCACGCTGTTTCCCACCCTGTCGGAGGCGGTCACCGGCGAACGGATCAGCGTCGGGCCGCCGTTCTTCAACAAGTGGATGGTGCCGCTGGGGCTGGTGCTGCTGTTCTTGACCGGGGTGGGGCCGCTGATCGCCTGGCGGAAAGCGACCGTGTCCCACCTGCGTTACCAGTTCACCTGGCCGGCCCTGTCGGCCGCTGCGGTGCTGGTCGCCTGTCTGGTCAAGGGCCTGCACCGGGACAGCCTGGCGCCGGTCATCTGCTTCACCTTCTGTGCCTTCACCTGCGCCACCGTGGTCCAGGAATTCGCCCGGGGGGCCTCCATCCGTCGCCGCAACACCGGTTCGGATGTCCTGACCGCGCTGATGGGGATGATCCTGCGCGGGCGGCGGCGCTACGGCGGCTACCTCGTGCACCTGGGCATCGTGCTGATGTTCCTGGGGTTCGCCGGGCAGGCCTACCAGAAGGACGAGGAGAAACACCTCAAGCCCGGGCAGACCTACAACTTCGGCCGCTACCAGCTGCGCTTCGATCGGCTGCGGCACGAGGAGGACCGGCAGAAGGAGATGTTGACCGCCGACTTCACCATCATGAAGGGCGGTCAGGCAATCGACCGGATGCACCCGGCGCGCTGGTACTTCAACGGGCGCAACGGTGAGTTCACCACCGAGGTGGCCATCCGCCGCTCGCCGGCCGAGGATCTTTACATCACCCTGGGCGGCGTCGACTTCACCGACAACGCTGCCACCTTCAAGCTGGTGGTCAACCCGCTGGTCGACTGGGTCTGGTTCGGGTTCATGCTGCTGGCCTTCGGCACCGGCATCGCCCTGCTGCCCGAGACGGCGCTGGCGCCGATCGCCGCCCGGGTGAACGCCGGGGTGGCGGCGCGGGGCACGGGCACGGCCACCTTGCTGCTGCTGCTGAGCGCGGGCATGTTGCTGGCCCCCGGCCGGGCGCGCGCGCAGACGCCCAGTCCAGCGCACATCCAGGAGGAGATGGCCTGGTTCGGGACGAACCTGCGGTGCGAGTGCGGGATGGGCGGACGGGGCTGCGGGCACATGCTGAAGGACTGCGGGGCCGAGTGCGGCGGGGCGCCCCACACCCGTCAGGAGATCCTCGCCTTCCTGCAACAGGGCAAGAGCCGCCAGGAGATCATCGACATCTTCGTGCAGCGGTACGGCGGCGCCCACGTGCTGGGCGCTCCTCCCGACCGCGGCTTCAACCGCCTGGCCTGGGCGCTGCCCTACGGGCTGGGCGTGGCCGGCGCGGGCGCGCTGGCCTACACCGCCTGGCGCTACTCCCGCCGGGGCAAGTCCGCGCAAGAACCCCAGGCCGCCGCCGACGAACGCGTGCTGGCCACCGACCCGCAGCTCCGCGAGGGGCTGGAAGACCGGCTCGACGACGAGCTGTCGCGTCTGGACTCGTGAGCCGCTCCGCCGACACCGCCCGGGCCGCCCCGGCGGCAGGGACTCCGGCCGCACCGACCGATGGCGCCGCCAGGCCGCAGCGCACGGCCTGGGAGCGCCTGCGCGGGTGGGTCATCCCGCTGGCTGGCGCCGCCGCGGCCCTGCTGTACGGGCTGTTCGGGGCCGGGCTGGGGGCCAGCGCGGCCCTGCTGATCCTGACCGCCGGCGGTCTGGTGCTGGGCCTGTGCGGGATCACGCTGTTCCGGGTGCTGGATCCGCTGCTGCGCCCGGAGACGGCCGGCGCCCGCGCCGAGAAGGTGCGCGAATCGACCCGCCTGCGCGAGCTGGAGCGCGAGAAGCAGCTGGTGCTCAAGGCCATCCGGGAGATCGACCACGACTTCCAGATGCGCAAGATCAGCGAGGCCGACCACAAGGAGATGACCCACCGCTACCGCGCCCGGGCGCTGCGGCTGATCAGCGAGATCGACGCCGGCGACGACTTCAAGACGCTGATCGAACAGGAGCTGAAGTCCCGCCTGGGCGCGCTGGAAGCGGCGCGCGCGACCTGTCCGACCTGCAGCACGCGCAACGAGGCGGACGCGAAGTTTTGCAAGAAGTGCGGCAAGGCCATGTCCGCCGCCCCCGCCCAGACGTCGCCATGAACCGACCGATGCTTCGATTCTCCGGCCCGCTGATCGGAATCGCACTGCTGACCGCGTCCGCGGCCGCCTGGGCGCAGATGCCCGATCTCCGGTCCATGTCCGGGCGCCCGCTGCCGGCGCCGGAGCTTCCTGCCGGCACGGTGGTCATCAAGGTGGCCAGACAGGCGCCCGCAAACGCAGTGGCCGGGGTGGAGGTCACCAGCACCAGCCACTCGGCCAACGGCGACGCCCGCTCGCGCGCCGGCAAGACCGGCGCCGACGGACGCGTGACCTTCGAGGGCCAGCCTCTGGGCGGTGACTTCCAGGCCTCGGTCACCGTCGATGGCGAGCGGCTGGAGACCGTGCGCTTCCCGGTCCCCCGCACCGGCGGCACGCGGGTGATGGTGATCGCCGGGCTGGGCGCCGCGAGCGCCGAGGCGGCCGGCCCCGCTGGCGGCGCCGAGGAGGCGCAGCGACCGACCTTCCGCATGGGCGCGGCCACCGGCACCATGGCGCCGGCCGCCGACCTGCCCGCGGGCAGCCTGGAGCTGGAGGTGAAAGACCCTGCCGGCAAGCCGCTGCCGGGCAAGCTGGTGCAGCTGGCCGAGGTGCACCTCAAGCAAGGCCCCGGCGGCCCCGAGGGTGACCGCGAGGTCGGGGTGCACCGCGGGACGACCGACGCGGGCGGCAAGGTCCGCTTCGACAAGCTCACCACCGGCGAGACGGCCGGCTACGCCGCCGTCACCGAGCACGAGGGGATGCGGCTGGGCACCCAGCCGTTCCGAATGCCCGCGGACGGCGGCCTGCGCGGGACCATCCTGGCGCTGCGGAAGACCAGCGAGACTTCCGGGCTGCGGCTGGATCCGCGCAGCAAGGTGGTCATCTACCTGCGCGAGGATGCCATCGCCGTGATGCTGGCGCTGGCGGTGCGCAACACCTCGCAGGAGATCTTCGATCCGGGCGAGGGGGGGCTGGTGATCCCGCTGCCCAAGGGGGCGGTCGGGGCGCAGGCGCTGGAAGGCAGCGACGAGCTGGACATCGCCGCCGGCGATGCCGTGCGCCTGAAGTCCCCCATCCCGCCCGACTCGGCCGCCAACTTCGCCACCCAGATCCGGTTCGGGTACGTGTTGCCCTCCGACGGCGACTCGACCATCGACCTGCGGCAGGTGCTGCCGGTGGCCATGCCCGAGCCGTACATCCTGATGCCGGCCAAGGACAACCTGCAGGTGAGCGGCCCGGGTGTCACCCGGCTGAAGGACGAGGCCGACAGCCAGGGCGAAAAGGTGCTGACCTACGCCGCTCCGCCGGTCGCCGCCGCCGGCACCCTCACCCTGGAGGTGCACGGCATCCCGTCGCGCGACCGCACCGGGCGCACGGTGGCCGCGGTCCTCAGTGTGCTTCTGCTGATCGGGGGGGCGGCGTTCGCGGGCCCCCGGCGCGCAGGCGCAGACCGGGTGGCCAGCGAGCGCCAGACCCTGGCCCAGCGGCGCGAGAAGCTGTTTCAGGAGCTGGTGTCGCTCGAGGAGCAGCGGCAGTCCGATCCCGAAGCGCGGTCGGCCAGCAACGGTCGCCTGGCCGACCGCCGCCGCGAGCTGGTCGCCAAGCTGGAGACGGTCTACCGCGACCTCGCCCGCCTGGAAGACAGCGCCGCGGTCTAGCGGCGCTGGCTGTTACTTGTTCGGCTCGACCAGGCGGAGGCCGCGCAGGTTGCGCTCGCGCTTCTGGCTCTCCTTGCGCTCGTCGTCGTCGCGCTTCTTGGACAGCTCGGCGTTGCGCTTCTTGTCCTCGTCGCGCTGCCGCTTGAGCTCCTGCTGCTCTTCCTTGGCCATTTCCTTGCGCCGCTTGTCCTCGCAGCCGTTGGGCTCGCACTCACCGGGACAGCCACAGCGGCTCTGCTTGGCACAGTGGCACATCCCGCTGCTGTCCTCGTAACAGCCGCAGGCGTTCTGCGGGGGCGTGCTGGCGCTGGTGCCGCCGCCCTTGCCGGCTGCATCGGCCGGCGGCTGCTCCTTGCGCGAGGTGGAAGCAGCCGGGTCCTTCTTCTTCGCGGACGGCTCGGCGGCGCGCGCAGGCATCGCTGTCACCAGCCCGGAAACCACGACCATAAGCAACGGTATCAATCGCATGGGGGGCCTCTCCGTATGTCGTTGAAAGAATGTCCGTGGAGGCGGCTACCGTCAATCATGGGACACAGCGGGGCACCAAGGAAATAGGCGCGCGGCTTCAAATGGTTCACACTGGGCCCCCGATGTCCGGCCCTGCCGCGCTCCGTCTCGAAGCCGTCAGCAAGTCTTACGGCCGCCACCGCGCGCTGACCGACGTCTCGTTGACGTTCCAGCCCGGGCAGGTCGCGGCGGTGCTGGGGCCCAACGGCGCGGGCAAGAGCACCATGCTTGGCATCCTCTCGACCCTGGTGATGCCAAGCCGGGGCGCGGTCACCTGGGGCGGCGTGCGGCTCAGCCGCGGCTCGTCGCTGCGCAGCCGCATCGGCTACGTGGGCCACGAGCCGGGGGTCTACGGGGACCTGACCGCGCTCGAGAACCTGCGGCTGTTCGCCACGCTGTATGGCTACGGCGACGCCGATGACCGTGCCCGCGCGTTGCTCGAGCGCGTCGGCCTGAGCGACGTGCGCCCGAACGCGCCCGCGCGCACGTTCTCGCGCGGCATGCAGCAACGGCTTTCGCTGGCCCGCGCCCTGCTGGCCGAGCCCGACCTGCTGCTGTTCGACGAGCCCGGCTCGGCGCTGGATCCGACTGGCGCGGCCTGGCTGACCACGGTGCTGCGGGACGAGCGGGCGGCCGGGCGCCTGGTCATCCTGGTGACGCACGACCTGGACGCGGCCGCGGCGGTCACGGAGCACGTCATCATCCTGCGTCGCGGCCGGCTGGCCCACGAGGAACGCCGTCCCCAGAGCTTCACCGCCACGCAGCTGCGCGCCCTGTACGCCGAGAAGACCAGTTGAGCCGCCGCAGCTTCGTTTCCCAGGTCCTGGCCGTGACCGGCAAGGACCTCCGCATCGAGTGGCGCAGCAAGGAGATCGTCTACACCACCCTGTTCCTGGCGCTGCTGATCGAGCTGGTGTTCGCCTTCGCCTTCATCAGCGGGGCCGACGCCAGCGCCAGCGCCAGCCCGGGAGTCACCGCCGGGATCCTCTGGGTGTCGATCCTGTTTTCCGGCACGGTGGCCCTGGGCCGCACCTTCGACCGCGAGCGGGAGAACGAATCCATCCGCTCGCTGCTGATGTCGCCGGTCCCGCGCGCCGCCATCTACCTGGGCAAGCTGCTGAGCACGGTCACCTTGATGGCGATTGTCGAGCTGGCGGTGGTGCTGCTGTCCGCGCTGCTGTTCAACGCGGACATCGGGCAACACGCCGGTCACCTGGCGCTGCTGCTGGTGCTGGGCACCCTCGGCTTCTCCGCCGCCGGCGTGGTGATGTCGGCGGCGCTGCTGCGGGCGCACAGCCGCGACACCTTGCTGGCCAGCTTGCTGTATCCCATCGTGGTGCCGATCTTCCTGGCCGGGGCCCAGGCCACCAGCCAGCTGCTCGACCCCGAGCTGCCCGACCTGTCGGGAACGGTGTTCTGGACCCAGTTCCTGGTGGCCACCGACGTCGTCTTCATCGCGGTGGGCCTGTGGGCCTTCGAGCCCGTGGTCACCGGAGAGTGACGGCCCCGGAACCGGGGGAATGAAGAAGCCAGGGCCCCGATTGGGCTATTATTCCGCCATGGCCAAGCGCCAGACCGATACCAAGATCATCGTCGCCGCCGCGGTGGCGGCGGTCGGCTTTCTGTATGTGCCTTTCCTGATCGCGCGCACGCCCATCGAGCCGGTCATGGGGGCCATCCAGAAGATCTTCTACTTTCACGTCCCCACCGCCTGGCTGCTGATGATCTCGACCTTGGTGGCGGGCTGGGCCAGCGTGCGTTACCTGTTCCGCGGCGACGCCCGCTCGGACGGCCTGGCGCTGGCCAGCGCCGAGGTGGGGGTGCTGTTCGGGCTGTGCGCGCTGGTCTCCGGTCCGCTGTGGGGGCGGGTGGCCTGGGGCAAATACTGGACCTGGGACGCGCGGCAGACCACCACCTTGCTGCTCGAGCTGCTGCTGTTCGCCTACCTGCTGGCGCGCAAATATGGCGGCCCGGCCGCCCGCAAGCTGGCGGCGGCGCTGGCGCTGTTCGCCGCCGCCGACGTCCCGCTGGTGTACGCCAGCGCCACCTGGTGGCGGACCCTGCACCCGTCGACCGCGGTGGTGCCCAAGCTGGACGCCTCGATGAGGCCGGCGCTGTACCTGTCGTTCCTGTTCCTGCTGATCCTGTGGGGCCTGCTGCTGGCGGCCCGCCTGCGACTGGAGAACATCCGTCTTCAACTGGCCGAGCTCGAGATGGCCGTCGAGGACGCCGAGGAGGTCCCTGCCCGATGAAGTCGATGAAGCCGCCGCGCACCGCCATCGCCCGCCTGTCCGCCCTGCTGTCGCTGATCCTCACCCTGGCGGCGCCGCTGCTGGCCCTGGCCGCCGACCAGTACGAACCGGTCGACGAGAGCGCGCGCAAGCTGACCAACCCCAACCCCTACATCCTGGCGGCCTATGGGTTCATGTGGGTCGCCGTGCTGGTCTACGTCGTGCTGCTGGCGCGCGGCCTGGGGCGGACGCGGGGCGAGATCGAGGCCCTGCGCCGACGCCTGGATTCCAGCGGGGGCTGAGCCGCCCTCCTCGTTCCGGAGATCGTTGCGAAGATGGACTTACCCTCCTCTGCCCACTTCATCTACATCCCCGGGGTGCTGATCCTCGGGCTGGTGGTGGGATTCATCTGGGGCGCCCGCCTGACCCGCGAATCTTTCCAGCTGGAGGCCAAGCGCCAGCAGGAACGCCAGCAGCAGAAGGCCGAACGGGCGCGCCGCCGCGCCGAGGAGGCCGCGGCCGGCAAGCCCCCCGACCCGGGCGCGGCGTAGACCTCCGGCTGTTTCCGGGCGGGATCGGAGCTAAGATCAAGGCACCATGGTCGGCTTCGATTACACCCAGGAACAACAGCAGCTGATCCAGACCGCGCGGGACTTCACCAAGAAGGAGATCACGCCGGTCGCGGGGAAGCTGGACGAAGAAGGCGAGTTTCCCGCGGCCATCTGCAAGAAGGCCTGGGAGACCGGGCTGATGAACTGCGAGCTGCCGACCAGTCACGGCGGCCTGGGGCTCAGCTGTCTGGACCATTGCCTGGTCCTGGAGGAGATCTCCCACGGCTGCGTGGGCATCAACACCACCGTGGCCGGCAACGCGCTGGGGGCCATGCCGCTGGTGCTGGCCGGCAGCGAGGAGCAGAAGAAGCACTACTTCGGCCGCCTGCTGGCCGATCCGATCTTCTGCGCCTATTGCTGCTCGGAGCCGGACGCCGGATCGGACGTGGCCGGCATGAAGAGCCGCTACCGCAAGGTGGGCGACGACTATGTCCTCACCGGCCAGAAGCGCTGGATCACCAACGGCGGGGTGGCCTCGTTTTACACCGTGTTCGCCCGCCTGGAAGGGACCGATCGGCACAAGGGCATCACCTGCTTCGTGGTCGACCGCGACAGCCCCGGGGTGTCGGTGGGCAAGAAGGAGAACAAGATGGGCCAGCGGGCCTCGAACACCACCGACGTGCTGTTCGAGGAGGTGAAGCTGACCCGCAAGAACGTGGTGGGGCCGGAGGGGGAAGGCTTCAAGGTGGCGATGCGCACGTTCGACCGCACCCGCCCCTGGATCGCGGCCGGAGCAGCCGGCGTGATCCGGCGCTGCCTGGAGGAATCGCGGGCCTATTCGCTGGAGCGAAAGACCTTCGGCGTGCCCATCGCCCAGCACCAGGCGGTGCAGTTCATGCTGGCGGAGATGGCCATCGCCTACGAGACCACCCGCCTGCTGTGTCACAAGGCGGCCTGGTCCATCGACACCGGCAGCCCGGACAGCATCGTCTCCAGCTACGCCAAGGCCTACGGCGCCGACGCGGCCATGCGGGTGGCCACCGACGCCGTGCAGATCTTCGGCGGCTACGGCTACACCAAGGAGTACCCGGTCGAGAAGCTCATGCGCGACGCCAAGCTGCTGCAGATCTACGAGGGCACCAGCCAGATCCAGCGCATGGTCATCGCCCGCAACGTACTCGGCGGGCGATGACCCCGTCGCGGCCGGCTACCGCCTGAAGGCCGCGCCGCCCGGGTAGATCGCCGTCGAGCCGAGCTCCTGCTCGATCTTCAGCAGGCGGTTGTACTTCGCCACCCGGTCGGTGCGGGCCAGCGAGCCGGTCTTGATCTGGCCGGCGCGGGTGGCCACCGCCAGGTCAGCGATGTAGGTGTCCTCGGTCTCGCCCGAACGGTGCGAGGTGATGGTGGTCCAGCCGACCCGGTGGGCGGTCTCGATCGCGTCCAGGGTCTCGGTGATTGAACCGATCTGGTTGATCTTCACCAGCACGCTGTTGGCGCTGCCGCGCTTGATGCCTTCCCTGATGCGCTCCGGGTTGGTGACGAACAGGTCGTCGCCCACCAGCTGCGCGCGGCTGCCCAGCTCGTCGGTGATCTTCTTCCAGCCGTCCCAGTCGTTTTCGGCCATGCCGTCCTCGATGGAGACGACGTGGTACTTGTCGACCAGGGTGCGGTAAAGGCCGATCAGGCCCGCGTGATCGAACTCCTTCTTCTCCTTCTTGAAGACATATTTGCCGCTGCCCTTGTCGTAAAGCTCGCTGGAGGCGACGTCCAGGGCCATGGCGATGTCCTTGCCCGGGGTGTAGCCGGCCTTCTTGATCGCCTCCACCACCACCTCGCAGGCCGCCTCGGCGCCGTTGAGGTCGGGGGCGAAGCCGCCCTCGTCGCCCACGGCGGTGGAGAACTTGCGCTCGCTCAAGATCTTCTTGAGGTTGTGGAACACCTCGGCGCCGGCGCGCAGGGCCTCGCGGAAGCTGGGCAGACCCAGCGGGACGATCATGAACTCCTGGAAGTCGAGGGCGTTGTTGGCGTGGGCGCCGCCGTTGATGATGTTCATCAGCGGCACCGGCAACACGCGGGCGTTGGGGCCACCCAGGTAGCGGTACAGCGGGACGCCCAGGGTGGCGGCGGCCGCGCGCGTGGCGGCCATCGAGACGCCCAGGATGGCGTTGGCCCCGGCCTTGGCCTTGTTGGGGGTGCCGTCGGCCGCCAGCATGGCGGCGTCCAGGCCCGCCTGGTCGAAGACGTCGCGCCCGGTGACGGCTGGCGCGAGGATCTTCTCCACGTTCGACACCGCCTTCTGCACGCCCTTGCCGAGGTAGCGCTTGGCATCCGCGTCGCGCAGCTCGAGCGCCTCGTGCTCGCCGGTCGACGCCCCCGAGGGCACCGCCCCGACGCCGATGACCCCGCTTTCCAGCTGGATCTCGGCCTCGATGGTGGGATTGCCCCGGGAATCCAGGATCTCGCGGGCGGAGACTCTCTTGACGATGGCGCTCTCTTTTTTCATGGCGGGCGGAGATTCTCACGCCTTCCGGTGCGACGAGAAGCGCCAAATTGATGACCAAACGTCGTATGCGCGGCGCACTATCGGTATCGACCGCCGATCGCCGCCGATGTGGCACCCACCGCGGGCCGACCGGCAGCGCGCCGGACGAAACATTGGTCCAGAACCGGCGCGCGCAATCGTTACGCTGGCAGCAGGTGCGCGTTCGCGAGTCTCGTCCCTTGCCGCCCTCCTTCCGTCCCCCGAGTCGAGCATGACCGGGCGCGAGCGCGCCACCCTCGAGGCCTGCTACCGCGAGCACTTCGACCGGGTGGGGCGCGCCCTGCGACCCATCCTGGAACAGGCCGACCGCGAGACGGTCATCCACGAGCTGTTCTCGCGGCTCATCGCGGACGCGGACGTTCCAGGGTTCGAATACACCATCCGGGATCTCGTCTGGTAGGAGCGCCGCTTGAAGTTCAGCATCGCGTGGCGCGAGGCCTGGACCACCTGGTGCAGTCTGCAGACCTCGTACTCGGATTCGAACGGTCACTTCATGTGCGATCCATTTGCTCCTCCCAACATGGTCGAGGATGACCAGGGCCGCTGCTTCGTGCTTCCCGCGACCCCGTGTAACGCCAGGTTTCCTTCTGCACGATTCCGGGGGACATCGCCCCCGGACGCTGCGTGCCCTTCCAGGGTCACAGCTCACCTGACCGACCAGTCGGTTGGTGTTTCAACCTCCGCCTGACCCGTACGTCCCGCTGAGCTGCCGCGGCACGTCTGGCGGCCACCGGCGGTTGGTGCGATGATAGGAATGATGAGGGTCTACCCGCGTTCGGGCGAGCAGGCGCTGCCGACGCCGCGGGAGATCTTCGGGCACCTGGACCGTTACGTCATCGGGCAGGAGCGGGCCAAGCGGACGGTGGCCATCGCCGCTTACAACCACCTCAAGCGCTGCCGGCAGCCCACCCCCGACGGCAAGCGGCTGCTGCGCAAGTCCAACGTGCTGCTGATCGGGCCCACCGGATCGGGCAAGACGCACATCGCTCGCACCCTGGCCGAGATGCTGGACGTACCCTTCACCGTCACCGACGCGACCGAATACACCGAGGCCGGGTATTACGGCAAGGACGTGGAGGTGATGGTCGGCGAGCTGCTTTACCGCGCCGACCAGAACGTCGAGCGGGCCCAGCGCGGGATCGTGTTCATCGACGAGATCGACAAGATCGCCCGTCGCAGCCCGGGGGCGCGCACCGGGGCCGCGCGGGACATCGGCGGTGAGGGCGTGCAGCAGGCGCTGCTGAAGGTGCTGGAGGGGCGCGAGCTGTTCGTGCCGCTGAACGTGACCCAGCACTGGAACAAGCACGACTTCGTGGTGGTCGACACCCAGGACATCCTGTTCATCGCCGCCGGCACCTTTTCGGACCTGCGGCCGTACCAGGAGAGCAAGGCGGTGGGCTTCACCTCGCCCGCGCCCGGCGACGACGACGGCGGGCGGCGCCGGGCGGTGACCGAGAAGGAGCTGCTGGACTACGGCTTCCTGGCCGAGTTCCTGGGGCGGCTGCCGGTGCGGGTGGAGCTGGACCCGCTGGGCGAGGAGGAGCTGTACCGGGTGCTGGTCGAGCCGCCGGACTCGGCGGTGCGGGAGTACCGGACCCTGCTGGCCATGGACGGGATCGATCTGCAGTTCACCGAGGAGGCGCTGCGCACGGTGGCGCGCTTCGCCCGCGAGCGGCAGACGGGGGCCCGCGCCCTGCGTGGCTTCATCGAGGAGATCTGCCACGAGATCATGTTCGAGGCGCCCGAGCGCCGGGGCGAGACCGTGGTGGTCGACGAGACCCTGACCCGCCGCCACCTGGAACGTTTCGGATCGGGCGTCGCTGCCCGCGACCCCTAGATCCGCTAGTGTGAGACCCCGACCGCCATGAAAATACGCGACCTCTACGCCAGCTCACGACGCGTCTTCTCCTTCGAGTTCTTCCCGCCCAAGACGGACAAGGCCGCCCAGACCTTGCAGCGGACCATCCTCGACCTGCGCGACCTGCAGCCCGGCTTCGTCTCGGTCACCTACGGCGCCGGCGGCTCGACCCGCGACCTGACCGTCGACCTGGTCAGCCGCATCCAGAAGCAGGACGGGCTGCTGGCCATGGCGCACCTCACCTGCTCGGGGGCCAGCCGCGCCGACATCGCCGGCGTGCTCGACCGCCTGGTCAGCGCGGGCATCGAGAACGTCATCGCCCTGCGCGGCGATCCGCCGGCGGGACAGGCCCATTTCCAGACGCCGTCCGACGGGTTCGCGCACGCCTCCGACCTGATCCGGTTCATCCGCCAGGAATACGGTGACCGGCTGTGCGTGGCCGCTGCCGCCTACCCGGAGGGGCACACCGAATGCCGCGACCTCCAGCGCGACATGCAGAACCTGTGCACCAAGGTGAACGCGGGGGTGGACGTCATCATCACCCAGCTGTTCTTCGACAACAGCTGCTACTTCGAGTTCGTGGCCCGCGCCCGCGCGGCGGGCATCACGGTGCCGATCGTGCCGGGGATCATGCCGATCACCAACCTGGCGTCGGTGGAACGGATGACCGCCCTGACGGGCGCCAGCATCCCGCCGGCGCTGAAGGTCGAGCTGGACCGGCGGCGCGAGGACCCCGAGGCGGTCATGCAGCTGGGGCTGGCCCAGGCCGCCGCCCAGTGCGCGGACCTGCTGCACGCGGGCGCGCCGGGCATCCACTTCTATACGCTGAACCAGTCGCCAGCGACGCGGATGATCCTCACCGCGCTCAAGGGCGCGCGCCTCGGCTGAGCTGATCAGAACGTGTAGCGCAGGTAGATCGCGCTGCCGATCACGCCGGTGGTCTGCACGCGGGTGAGGCGGGAGAAGCCGGCCTGCAGGCCGAAGGAGAAGTGGCGGCTGGCGGTGTGGTAGTCGACCGCCAGGCCGCCGCCGTAGACCGGCGTCAGGCGCGCCCCGGCGGGAGCCAGGTTGGTGGTGCCCAGCAGGTTGGTCGAGAACCGGCCCATGCCGCCGCCGAACACCCCGGACAGCGACCACTGGCGCAGCGGCACGCTCAGCCGCAGCTCGGCGGTCCCCTGCAGCAGCTGCAGCAGCTGGTCGGTCTGGGGCAGGCCAGGAAAGTCGGTGGCGTGGCTGGAGCCGAAGCCGTGCAGCTGCACCGCCGCCCAGCGGAACAGCTCGTAGCCGAACCGCAAGCCCAGCGCCGCGCCGGGGCGGATCCCGGAGGCGTTCCCCACGAACACCGCCGTGCCGGCCTCGGCGTCGACGAACAGCCCACGCGCGAACTTGTCCGGATCCGGGTAGGGCTGGGCGGGCTCGCCGATCACCTGGGCCCGCGCCGGCGCCGCCGCGGAAAGCAGCAGGGCCACGACCACCAGGCCCGCCTTCATGGCGGCGGGACCATGGGCATGTAGGGGGCGGGATCGGGCTCGAACAGCACCCCTTCGTGGCGCAACAGCTGCTGGCCGTCATCGCGCACACGCAGCAGGAGCTCGAGACGCATGTGCGTGGTGGCCGAGAAGGTGACCTGCACCCGGAAGAACGCCGGGCGCACGTGACCGGGCGGCACCATCTCGAGGCCGATCGGGTTGACCTCCGAGCGGTTGATCAGCACCGCGGCGGGCGCGGCGCCGAAGCGGCCGATGGCGTCCAGGTCCAGCTCGGCCTCGTCGAAGTCGTCCTCGCGCACGGTCCCCGATTGGACCTGGCCGGGGTCGAGCAGGATCGGCTTGGGCCGGATGAGCGCCAGCACGGTCATCTCCTCCTCGTCCGGTGCGGCCATCTCGGCGGCGGCGCGCAGGGCCTGGCTGTCGTAGCTGGCAAACTCGCTGGCCCCGTCGATCTCCAGCCGGGCGCTGCCGGGCTGGTCGGACAGGTTGGTGATTGTGTACAGCAGCGCCAGCGAGATGTCCTCGGCGCGCAGCCACGGCACCTCGACCCCGCGGCGGTCGCTCTCCTCTTGCAGTCTGGCCAGCTGCTCGTCGGTGGGCTGGCGGAAAGGCACGTCGATCGTGACAGACGTGGCGGTGGGCTGGTCCATCCCGCCGCCGACCTCCATCGGCCCGGGGCCGGGAAAATACGCAGGCTCGTTCGCGCTGCAGGCGACCAGCACCAGCAACGGCGTCACGGTGAAGGTGCGCATCAGCCGCCTCCCTTGAAGAAGAACGGATAGCTCTGGACGATGGTCTCGCTGTCCGAGCGCGGGAACTGCCAGTTCTTCACCTGCCGTTCCATGCAACCCTCCACCTCGCGGTTGCCCAAGGTGCTGGCGGCGATCTTGGTGCGGTCGACGTTGCCGTTGGCCCGGATCACCCAGTACAGCTCCACTTTGCCCGACAACGACGGCTGCCGCTGCAGCTCTTTTTCGTAGCAGTAGCGGATGGCCGCGGCGTGGGCGCGCACCACCCGGTTGATCTGGTCGCGGGTCAGACCGCCTTCGGCCTGGGCGGTGCCCGTCTCCATCCCCACCTGAACCTCGCGCTCGTGGCCGCGGCCCAGGCCCGGCCCCTTTCGCCCCCGGCCGCGCCCTGCGCCCACGTCCAGGTTGCCCGAGCCCTGGATCCGGCCGAAGCCGGTGCCGCCGCCGCCCAGACCGGTGCCGGCGACCCCCAGACCGCCCTGCCCGCGGCCGGCCAACAGGGTCGCGCCCTCCAGCCCGTTGACCGCCTGGTCCATGTCGGCGCGGTCGGCGGTGTCGAACAGCCGGCCCAGACCCGAGCCCGGGGCCCGCTGGTTTCCCAGCGCGGCCAGCAGACCGGTCTTGGCCACCTTGGCGCGCAGGACGTCCTCCCGTCCCTTGGGCATCACGGTCTCGCGGTTGGGCGCATCGGTGCGTCCCAGTCGCCCTTCCTTCTCGCGGGCCCGCTTGGACTCGGCGGCTTCCTTCTCCTTGCGCTTGCGCGCCGCCTCGGCCAGCTCGGCCTTGCGCTTGGCCTCGGCGGCCTTGAAGCTGGGCTTCTCCAGCTGCGGCGCGACCACCTTGTCGAAGCGCTCCTGGCTGATCTCCTGGGTGGGCTCGCTCATCCCGCGGGTGATCAGCCAGATGGTCGCGACCAGGGCCACCGTGGCGGACACGGTCCCGGTCCACACCCGCATCAAGGTGAGATCGCGGATCAGCGGCGGCTTGGGCAGCCGCTCCGGCGGTTCGGCGTAGGAGATCAGGATCTGGGCGCTGGCGTCGCCGTCGAAGCGCAGCGAGGCGCTGTCGCCCGGGTAAAGCTCGATCTCCCGGAACATGCCCGGGTCGCGCAGGAAGCGGCGGACCGCCGGCTGCAGCAGCACGTCGCCGACGGTGCGGGTCTGACCGCGCACCTGCAGCTCGCCGGACAGGCCCGGGCCCAGGCGCAGCCGGAAGCCGTCGCGCACGGGGGTCAGCAGGGGGAAGCGGCGGGGGAAACCGACCGGCCGGGGTGTGGGGAAAGTGACGCCCCTACGGTCGCCGATGATCACCCGCTCGCGCGGGCCGAGCAGCCGGTAGGCCAGGATCTGGCCCTTCCAGAGGTAGGTGACCTGCAGCGAGGAAAAAGAGGCCATGGTCGGTCGGAAGCGAGCCGCCCAGCGGGAAGTCCAGCCGGGTCACAGCCCCTTTTCGTCGGCGGTTTTCTCCAGCTCCTTCAGGAACGAGCGTCGCTCGGCGCTGGAGGTGTCCAGCTCCTGGCGCATGCGGCTGCGGAAATAGAGGAGCTGCGGGGCCTTCAGCTTGCCCTCCACATCCAGCCCGCCGAAGGTGTACACGCGGGGCTTGGCTGCACGCGGGGAGGCCGGCGCGTTCTCGGCCTGGGCCAGCGCCTCGGCGGGAGCAGCGGGCGGAGGGACCGCGGCGGCGCGCTCGCTGGTTTCGGG
>JBKPRZ010000495.1:0-6062 GCA_046734815.1 Myxococcota bacterium
GCGTGACGCTGCCGCGCGCGGGGACACGGCCGGTGTCCCCGATGGCCCGCCCGCGGCGCCGACCCGGGCGTTCGTCTACGTGGGTGGGGACTTCGGCGGCTCGAAGATGACCCTCTACGACTTCGACCTGCAGACCGGCAACCTGACCCAGAAAAGTACGCTCACCGCCGGCTCGGCGCCGACCTATCTGGTCCTGCATCCGAACGGCCGCGTCCTCTACGTCACGAACGAAGTGGCCGCCGGCCGGGTGCTCGCGTTCCGGATCAACCCCGCGGACGGGACGTTGACGGCGATCAACGATCAGCCGAGCGCCGGCGCCGAGCCCGCACAGATCTCCATCCACAAGAGCGGCAAATATCTGCTCGCCTCCAACTACGCGAATGGCCGCGTCGCCGCCCTTCCCATCGGACCGGACGGCGCTCTGGGGGCACCGATCGAGCCCCAGAACGCGGGCCCCAACGCCCACATGATCGTCGACGACGGCCAGAGCGGAAACTTCGTGTTCGTTCCCTGCGCCAACGGGCCGTACATCGCCCAGTACAGGTTCGACGTGAACAGCGGGCGGCTGCAACCCAACACGCCGCCCACCATCGCCGCGCGGGCACGTCCCCGGCACATGGTTTTTCACCCCTCGGGCCGGTTCGCCTACGTCACCCACGAGCAGGGCGACCCGATAACCGCGTTCAAGTACGATCCCGGCACGGGACTGCTCTCGCAGCCCACCAGCGTGCCCGGGCCGGCCAACGGCGCGCACATCATGATCCACGCGAACGGGCAGTTCGTGTACCTGCTGGGGAGGGGGGCCAACTCGCTGCAGATCGATCGGATCGCCGACGATGGCTCGCTCGCATCGGTCGACCGGGTCGGCGGGCTGTCCACCCCCTGGGATTTCACCGTCACCCGCGACTGGTCCTATCTGCTGCTGGTGAACTCCGCGTCGCGGACTGTCAGGTCCTTCTCCGTCGACGCGGCCACCGGCCAGCTCACCGCCAGGGGCACCGCTGCCACTGCCGAAGCGCCCCACGGCGTGGTGGTGGCGGTTTTCTAGTCCGGCTCGACGCCCCCGTCCGGGTCGGCGCCCGCATCCGGCTCGACAGCCACATCCGGGTCCGCACCCGCGTCGGGATCCTCCGCGGCGTCCGGCTCTGCGCCGGCGTCCGGATCGGGCGCCGCTGGTGCCGGGGGCATCCCGCGGATCCAGGCCTCGATCTGGGCCACCGCCTCCTCGTCGATGATCCGGCTGGCGAACGGGGGCATCTGCATGCCCTCGCCCCGGTGGGAGACCAGGTCGTAGAGCAAGCTGCTCTCGGGATCCCCGGGGACGATGCGGACCCGGCCACGCCAGTTGGCGGCGTGCACGGCCACGCCCATCGTGGTGGTGCGCGTGTCCACGTCGGTCAGCGGGCGGCCGTCCAGGTCGGCGGGGTCCAGCCGCAGGCGCAGGCCCGAGGGGTAGGCGGTGGCGCGGGAGTTGGCGTTGTGACAGGGGACGCCGCAGTTGATGTGCATCCAGCCCAGGGCCGGCGCGGCGACGCCGGTGCCGTCGTCACCGATGGTCAGCTGCGTGGCGTCCGGGGGCGGGGACAGCAGACCCTCGCCGGCGAGCGTCTCCAGGGTGACGCCGCTGGCGCCGGGCAGGCCCAGTTCCACCGTGCCGAATCCGAGGATGTGCTCGGTGCGGCCGCGGTGGCACTTCTCGCACTCGTCGTCGGTGGGGATGTGATACGTGCCGTCGTGAAGCGGAATGTCCCCGCCCGTCGACCGGCTGGCCGCGCTCTCGTCCTCGTTCCAGGCGTAGACCGCGTGGGCCCAGAAGGTCGCCGTCAGCTTCTGCCACAGCCGGGTCTCGATCCGGCGGCCGTCGACCGAGAACTCCTTCCACAGCTTGGTGCCCACCGGGAACACCCACTCTTTCGGATCGGAGTCGTCGATGGTGGTGCCGGCGGGGAGGCTGATCCAGCGGCGCTTCTCGGCCCCGTCGGACCAGAGCGGGATGGCGGGGGCGTATTCGCGCACCCCGGCCGCCACCGTCTTGGCGGGCAGGTCGGCGAACAGCCCCGTGCACAGCAAGGTCGGCGGCGGCATGGTGACGCCGTTGCACTCGGGCGGCGGCACGAACGGCGGAGCCTGTCCGCCCGCACCATCGCCCTCGGGCAAGAACGGCGGCTCCTGCTCGTCACAGCCGACGAGCAGGAGCGCGATCAGGACCCAGCGGGGGCACGTCATCCGGGTCGTCGGAGAGCGGTCACATGGCCGCGTCGGGCGTGCCCGGGTCGGCCCCACCGTCCCGGCGACGGCCGCCGCCGCCCGCGCCGCCGTCACCGCGGCGTCCGCCGAAGTCGCCGCGCGTGCCCTTCTGCGACTGCGGGACCAGCGAGCGCAGATAGACCACCATGCCCTTGGCCTGCTCGGGGGTCATGCCCCAGCGATGGAAGCTCGACCACTGCTGCCGCGGGACGATCGTGTCGTCGAAGTAGGCATCGGGAGGCAGCATGCCTTCGGTGAAGATCTTGATCAACTCGGCATCCGAGAAGCCGCCCGTCTGCTGCGGCGTGTGCGAGACCGTCCGGAACGGGCCGTTGGTGGCCGTGTCGCCGTGGCAGCTGGTACAAGCGGCCTCCACCGGACCGGCGTCGCGCGGGCCCATGCCGGGACCGCCCGGCCCCCCGCCGCCCGGACCCCGCCCCGGGCCGAGCACCACCCCGTCGTTGTAGCGCGAGCTACCGACCATCCAGTCGTCCGCGCTGGCGGTGGTCACGGTCAGCGCGGCGCTGCCGCACAGCGTTCCAGCGCTGGCGATGATGCTCGCCGTGCCGGCCTTCTGCACCGTGATCATCACGCCCTCGCCGCTGGCCTGGAGCATGGCCAGCGACGGATCCGAGATGCTCCAGGTGATGGCGCTGGGGTCGATGCCGTCGACGACCGCTGGCACCTGGTAGGTGTGCACGCCGTCGAAGGCTGAATACATCGGGTTGAAAAGGATGTCGATCTGGCTCTTGGCGCAGCTGCCAGCGGCGGTGGACACGCTGGACATGGGACCGCTCGAGTCGGACTTCGACGAGCACGCTGCGACGGACACGAGCGCGATGCAGGGTACGATCGCAAAACGGCCAGGGAACTGGTGCATGGCTCTCCTCGGGTTCGGGTCTCGCGGGACCGTGGGGACACCACCAGCTGCGCCGCCCTCCGCAAACCTTCCGGCCCGCGGGAACGTTGACCCCCGCTCCCCGACGAGGTTAGAGCGGTTTTACAAACCCCCCCTTGGACTTTACAAACCGCCGGTCCCCGACCCCGGCGGCCGCCGCAGGTCGTCAGCCGCTGCCGTCGGTCACGGAGCCGGCGTCAGGCTGCGCCCGGGCACGACCTGTTTGGGCTGGGAGGCGCTGGACCAGGACAGCCGGATGACCGCCCCGCCGGTCTTGTCGTAATACTCGAGGACCAGGTCCACCGGGACCCCGGCGGAGAGCGCGATCTGCCCGCTGTTCTCGGTCGATCCGTGGTCCGTCCAGTTGTCGATGACCTTCACGCCGTTGACCCACAGGCGGACCCCGTCGTCCGACTGGGTGTAGAAGGTGTACGTCTCGCTGAACGCCGCGGTGACCTTGCCGGTCCAGCGTATCTGGAAGTTGTCGCTCGGCACGCCCGACACAGGGGCCGCGCTGCCGAAATCGAACGAGACGATGCGGTCGGTCCGGGTGGTCACCAGGTCCGAGGCGTTGAAGGTGCGGGCCTTGAAGTATTGCCCTTTCAGCCCGCAGCTCCGGCCGGTGCAGGCCACCAGGTCCATCACGGCCGAGTGCCGCTCGTCGGCGAAGGCCAGCATGTTGTTCTTTTCCTGGTCGAAATTGCACAGGTTGTCGACCGGCGAAGCGTTCCAGTCCGCCTGATCGAAGCGCATCGCCGCCGCCTCGACCAGCGGTTTGAAGCGTTCGGGCGCCAGCAGGCCCCGCCTGGGATCGGTGCTGCTGGCGTCGTACGAGGCCAGGTACTCGAGCCGGGCCACCAGCTCGGTCCGGTAGGCGCGGATGAACGCGTCCTTGATGCGGCTCCAGTCGCCGCTGCGGTTGTCGGGATCGCCGCGCTCGCCGATGAAGAACGACTTCCAGCCGTTCCAGTTGAAGTTCTCGCCGAACTCGCGGTCGAGATCCCAGGGCACGAACGACCACTTGCCGGCCGCGTTCCGGTAGAGGAAGTAGTTGTGGAAGACGTCGTCCCACGGCTCGGACCAGTTGCGGACGGCGATGTACGTCAACATCGCGTCGATGTCGAAGGTCTGGTCCATGAACGCCCGCACCGGCGCCGGATCATCGTTGCTGCCGTCGCTGTCGTTCAGGTTGCCGGCGTTCCGGGCGGCGTCCAGGCCCTCGATCATCGCCTGCAGGTCGCTGGCGTCCTTCCAGTCCCAGGTCTTGCGCTCGTAGGTGTAGGCGTAGCGCTCCAGCGCTGGATACGAACGCGGTTCGCCGGTGCAGCTTTCGGGCAGGGGCTGCCCGTCGCCGCGGCCCCAGGGCCCCTCCTCGACCCCGTTGTTGCCCGAGGCCTTGAACAGGTCGCCCACCCGCACGCCCGCGGGGGTCGTCCGCTTGAGCACGTCCTCGCCGGGCACCTCGATGTCCAGGGTGTAGTCGTAGTAGCCGCCGTTCACGTAGAGCCGACGGTACCGCACCCGGCTGGAGGGCAACCCCGCCGCCTCGTACAGCTGCTCGCCCACGGCGGCATCCAGGCCCGGACAGGCCTGGTTGAGCTTGTTGAGCACCAGGGGATCCCGCTTGCCCTCGAAGCGGGCGAAGCGCGGGAAGCTGATGTTCCAGCTGAGCGCCCGGACGCCCATGACGTTGTTGCCCGCGACCTTGGTGGCCATCAGCGGGCTGGGCAGCGGGTTGATGGTCGTGCGGGCGAGGTCCACACCGCTGCCGCTGGGTCGGTTCCAGCGGCTGCCCTGGAAGCGCACCCGCACGTCGTACACCTTGCCTTCGGACACGAACACCGCCGGCGTGCGCTCGTCCCAGGTGGGGCGGATCTGGCAGCGCACCGTATTGCCGCCCACCGTCTCGGGGATGACCCGCCGGTCGTTCGAGCTGGGGAAGTCGACGTTGGTCAGCAGCTGCCCCCAGTCGCGCGCGTTGATGAACAGCTGGTAGGGCGGCTGCGCCGACGCGATGGTCGGGCTGACGAAGTAAGCGTGGTAAGCGTACGGGTCGCTCGGTCGCGGCGAGATCACCTGCGGCCCGCTGCCCAGATCGGCCAGGATGCGGTAGCGCACGATGCTATTGTCGGCCTGGGCGGGCAAGCGCACCTCCCGCGGGCCACCGGCGTCGGTCATGGCCACGGTGGTGTGGGTCTCGTCGGTTCGCTCCAGGTCGTCGACGAAGTACTCCAGCCGCACGTCGGAGGGCGGAAAGTAGGGCGAGAGGGAAGCGCGGATCAGCACCTCGTCGGTGCGGCGGATCAGCAGCCCGCCCGCCACCGGCTGCGCCGACAGCCCCTCGACGATGGGCGCGGGCGTGCCGGTCACCGGGTTGGGCTGGCCCGGGGTGGCGCCGTCGACGGGGGAGGGGACCCAGTTGGACACCTCGGCGGTGGGCAGGTCGTAGCTCACCCGAGCCAGCGAGACGCCGCGGTAGCGGTGGCTCTCCAGGGGCAACAGCGCCGGGGCCAGCCAGCTGTCGCCGGCGCCCAGGGCGTCGGCGGCAGCCGGCCAGGGGAAGCGGTCGTCGTAGTGGAGGGCGTCGACCATGCTGCCGCCGGCATCGAGCAGGGCGATCAGCCCGCCGGCGTTGTCCAGCTGGCCGGCGTAGTCGCCGTGCAAGCCCGCCGCGGACAGGCCGTAGGCGCTGACCGCCGCCAGCGCCGCGCGGTTCTTGGCGACCACCAGGAAGCCGTGCGCCGGGATGCTGCTGCCGGCGGGGAAGGTGTAGGTGACGTCGCCGGCAAGCTTCCAGCCCGACAGGTCGAAGTCGAAGTAGGCCCGGTTGTGAAGCTCGATGAACTCGTGCTGGTCTTCGTAGTCGTCCTCGAGCACCGGGTGGTACATCACCTCCGAGAAGACCACCGCCGGCGAC
>JBKPRZ010000496.1:0-17243 GCA_046734815.1 Myxococcota bacterium
GCAGCGGTCTGCCGCGGCCGAGCAGGATGGCGGCGTGCAGGCAGCTGCCACCGTGCCCCCACCACCGGCCGGCGTCGCCAGGGTGGGCGCCGTATTCGAGCAGCGCGCGGGCCATGTCGCGCCGGTCGTGGAAGACCGCCACCTCCAGGGCCTCGCGCGCCTGCCAGGAGTCCGGTTGGGCCGCGAGCAGTCGCTCGAGGCAAGCCAGGTCGCCGCCCGCCACGGCGTCGGTGAGAGGCAGCGGCGGGCCGGCGCTGCCATTGGTGGGCAGCAGGTCGGCGCCGTGGTCGAGCAGCAGGCCGACCAGCTGGGCGCTGGCCACCTCACGCGCCGCCCCCTGGAGCACGGAGCGGAAGCCCCCCGGCGATTCGTGCGACGTGGTCTCGTCGTTGGCGCTGGCCCCCAGGGCGAGAAGCGCCTCGGCGATGTGCACCCGGGCAGCGATTGTCGCCGGGTCGTCGCGGCCGTGCCGGGCTGAGCAACAATAGATGATGGGCGTCCACTGGCGCAGGCCGCCCCGCTCGGTAGACAGGCCCGGAACTCCCTCGAGCAACGCGCGCGCAGCCTCGGCGTCCCCCAGCGCGGCGGCTGCGTGGATCGAGCGCCGGGGCAGCTGGGGGTCGGCGGCGAGCGCCTTCCGGACGGCGGCGAGATCGCCGACGAGGGCGGCGTCGAGCAGCGCCTCCAGCGCCGGATCGATACCCAGCCGTGACAGATCGACCTGCCGCTTGAGCTGCGGCCAGCTGGGAAAACCCGCTTCGCGCGCCACCACCAGCTGGGCCTCGGCAAGCGTGAATGCCGACGCCAGCACCTGAGCCGCGGTTTGCCCTCGCGCGCGCGGCAGGTGGGCGGCGATGCGCTCGGCCGCTTCCAGGCTGCGCTCACGGTGCGCGCGACGCAGGTCCTTGGCCCGCTTGCGCTGTTGCTCGAGGTTCAGGCGGGTTCGCGGATAGCTCGATGAAGACATGAGACCACCTTCCGTGTGCGCCGGGGTCCGCTGGGCCGGCTGGAAGACAGTCCGAAAACGGGCGTACCGCTCGGAAACTCGAGATGGGCGCTGCCCTTTCCGCGGACGGGATGCACTCTCGAAGTACCCGCTGAGTATGACTCACCCGCCGCGGAGAATCGACAGCGCACCCGATCGGATCACGGGTGGGTGAACAGGATGGCTGTGCCGGCGTCCACCGAGGGGGTGTTGTTCGAGTAGACGAAGGCTGTCGTCCCCGTCGCGTTTTCCAGACCGATGGCGGCGCTGCCCCCTTGCGCGAAGGGCGCCAGGTACTGGGTGAGGATGTTGCCGTTCTTGAAGAGCACCACCTCGAAGCTGATCCGTATCGACGAATCGAAGAACGTGGTGACGTTCCGCCACTCGATCACGAAACGGCGGTTGGCGCCCGTTCCGAGCGACTCGGTGCGAACGCTGGAGAGGGCGTCGACGACGAGGTCGTCCCAGAATGGGTAGATGGCGGCGTTGGGGGTGGCGGGATCGGGGAGCACGGACGAGTTGTCGAGGGGGATCGGTTGCGGATCGAGGAAGCTGACGAAGCCGTCGGTGCCCACGAACGCCGTGGTGTATGACTGGCCGTAGAGCGTGAAGGCGAACGGCAAGGTCACCGTCGTGAAGTTCACGTCGCCGACCAGGGGCAAGATCGTGTTGGCGGAGATGTACGCGAATGGCGCTGGGGCGCACGAGTAGCCGAACGAATCGACCTTCTTGGTCAGGGAGAAGTCGAGGACTTCGTCCCCGTCGACGCTGAGGTTGGCGGTGGCGTCGTCGTAGCAGCCGGCGGTGGCCACCACCTGGTAGGCGCCGTCGGGGACGCCGTCGATGACGTACTGACCGGCGGCGTCGGTGAGAGCCGGCGGCAGAGGCGTGCCGACGATCGTCACCGTGGCGCCGGCGATGGGCTGGTCGCCGGTGCGCACGGTCCCCGACACCCGGTGGGTGGGCGCGGGCGCGAGCACGAAGTTCCGGGTGGTGGCGTGGCCCGCGTTGATCATCACGGTGAGCGTCTGGGAGATGAAGGCGAAGGCGCTGGCGGTGACGCTGTAGCTGCCGACGGGCAACTCGAATGTGTAATGCCCGGTATCGTCGGTCGACGCGCTGGCGGTGGTTCCGCTGTTGCGGGCGATCACGGTGGCGCCGACCAGGGGCGTGCCATCGCTTCCTGTCACGGTGCCCTGCAGGGTGCCGGTGGGCCGCGCGCCGTCGTTGGCGGTGACCGTGGATCGGGTTGTTTCCGTCGGGTCGACGTTCGCCACCCCGCAGGAGGCCAGAAGGAAGAGCAGCGGCAGTCGAGCCGCGGCGAACCAGGAGCGTTTCATGGTGACCTCCAGTCGATCTGGTGCAGGGCCTACGACAGGGGACGCGAAGGAAACAACCCGACCGACTCCCTCTACCTCGGCGGCGCCGGGCACGGCAACCGGCCGCTCTCGCGCAGCCGAAGGGGTTCTCGGCGGGCGAGCCGCGCCGCCGCTGACCGATCCCGCGTCGCACTGGTCTTGATTGACTGCTGGCTCCTGAGATAAGAGACAGAGCGCGAAACCGCTGGATCTTCGGGAGAACGCCATGTCCACGTACACCACCTGTCGCATCTTCTTCGTGTCGCTGGCACTGGCAGCGCTTTCTTGCGCGCCGAACTACCGGAGCGGCGTCACAGGCTGCGCGGGGGGCGACTGCCCCTCCGGTTTCGTCTGCGTGAAGGCGCTCTGTTACCTGCCGGGCGACGTGCCCTCGTCCAAAGACGGTGGTCCTCCGTCGGAGGCCGGTGTCCGAGCGGCGGAGGCCGGCGTCCCGTCCGGCGTCACCCCCGATTCCTGCCGGGATCCAGATCCCCAGTTCTGCGCCGCCCGCGGCGCGATCCCGGCGGTGTGCCAGGAAGAGCGGATCGACTGTGCCACCGTGACCCGATGTCCCGACGGGATTCGCGGGTGCCGGAAGGGCGAAACGGTGGATTGTCGCTACCGGGCCGACTATTGCCAGTCACCGGTGAAGTGTGAAGACGACCCCAGCTTCCCGATCAGCTGCGCCGCCATGGGCGAAATCGGGCCCAGCTGCTTCTCGCCTGGAGCCGACTGCGGCACCCGCGCGATCTGTGGCCAGGAACGGTCGGCACGGGTGTGTCTCGCCGGCCAGAAGGTCGACTGCAAATACCAGGACAATTATTGCCTTCCACCGCAGCCCTGCACCGGCGATTCGATCAACTGTCCCGCTCTGGGCGAGATCGGGCCGGGTTGCTGGAGCGCAAACCTCGACTGCAATACGCGCACGCTGTGCGGGTTGCGGGACGCGCGCGCCTGTCGCGCCGGTCAGAAAGTCGATTGCCAATACGCCATCGACTCCTGCGTGCCTGCGGAGGTATGCGGCGGCGATCTTCCGGTCAGCTGCCCACCGATGGGGGACTTCGGCCCCGGCTGCTGGTTCGCCAACACCGACTGCTCCACGCGAACGCTGTGCGAGGACGGCTACGGAAAGGCCTGCGAAGCGGGCCAGAAGGTCGACTGCCAGTACAGCATCGACTTTTGCCTTCCGCCCAAGCCCTGCGGCGGCGACTTGCCGGTCAGCTGCCCGGCCATGGGGGTTTTCGGGCCCGGCTGCTGGTCGATGGGCACCGATTGCGCGAGCCGCGCCCTGTGCGGGGACGATGTGCGCAGCTGCAGGCCCGGCCTCAAGGTCGACTGCAAGTACCGGGCGGACTATTGCGTGGCGCCGGGGGGCGCCTGCGCTGCCACCGCCACACGCTGCCCGCCGATGGGGGACCTGGGGCCCTTCTGCGCCGACAACGTGCCCCAAGGTCTCACCCTCGACTGCGCCGGCCGCGTGGTCTGCCCGGACGAGACCTCCTCGACCGTCTGTTACACGGGCACCCACGTCGACTGCAGCAAGCCCCGGGCACAACGATGCGTCGCCAACGGCAACCCCCCGGGCGGGGCCGACGCCGGGGCCGGCGCCCCGCGGGGCTGAGCGGGCGGCGTCAGCGCAGCGACGAAGGCCGGCCCTCGCTCAGGGTGCCTGGGGGCCGACATCGGCGGGGGTCAGCGGCCGGCGCAGGGCGGGCGCGGGCGACAGCTGCTCGGCGCCCACGTCGGGCCTGGAACCCCTGGTCTTGCCCTGGATATCGTCGCTGATGAAGGGAAAGCTGCCGGTGTCGCCGGCGGCGCCCACCGCCTTGCTGGCGGCCGTGAGGGTGATGAGATCGCCGGCCTTCACCAGACCGAGCGCTTCGGCTGTGCCGCTGAGATTGCCGGCGGTGGCGTCGGCGCCGCCCAGCAGGAGGTTGTTGCTGAACTTGATGCCGCTGCCGCTGAGGCTGACCGCCCCCAGGAAGGTGTTGAAGACGATGATGGCGTTCTTGACCTCGGCATGACCGGCGTCGCGCGGACCCGCCCGCAAACCAGCGGCGACGTAGTTGTTGTAGATCATGTGGTCATCCTCGTAGAGGCGGATGCCCTGGCCGCCCAGCAGGTAGTTGCCATGGATGGCGTTGTGCCGGCCGGCGCGGATGTCGACGTCGCCGCCCGAGTCGACCACGGTGTTGTAGCGGAACGTCGCCGCCGAGCTCTTGATCGAGACCATCTCGGCGCTGGTCGGTCGGACCCGCTCCCAGAGGTTGTATTCGATGACCGTTCCGCTCTCGTGGTAGTCGTACTTCGGGCCGCAGCAGCCGACGGTCATCACGTGGGCTCCGGTCAGGTCGTGGATGTGGTTGTGGTCGATCCGGGTGTTGGTGGCCAGCCCGGTGGGATTGAGGATGTCCTTGCTGGAGGAACCCATCGCGATCTCGCAGTGGTCGATGCGGGTGCCGTCGCTGGTCCCGGGCGGGGTGTCGGAACACCCGCTCTTGCAGCCTTTCTGTGCTTCGACGCGGACCCAGTAGGCGTCGCTGGGGCCCTTGATCTGGCAGCGGGTCACCCGGCAGCGGCGCGAGTTTTCGATCAGGACGGTGGACAGGGCCAGTCCCTCGACGGTGACATGGGCTGCGTTGCGGATCTGCAGGGCGCCGACGGTGGCGCCGAGCCGATTCACCGCCCGCACCTGCACAGCGGCGGCGGCGGTGCCCCGGGCCTCGATGGTCAGGTCGCCGTAGGCGCCGTCGGCGAGCAGCAAGCAATCGCCTGGCCTCGCCGAGGAGAGGCGGGAGACCAACCCGGCCGCGTCCTCGACCGGGACCGTGCGCAGGCAGGGCGCCGGCGCCTCGGCAGGGAGGGGGTCGAGGCCAGGGCGCGATACCATCGCTGGTCCGCTGTTCGTCCGCATGGATCCCGCCGGACCGGTGGGGGCGCAGGCCATCCATCCCACCAGGGCCCAAGCTGCAGCAGCCGCCATCGAGCGGCCGACACGGAAGGGGCGGGACGCAGGCCGAGTCGGTTGCACGGAGGTCCGCGATATCCTGAGCTTCGGCGTCCCTCCTGGCAATGGTGGCGGGCAGCGGACGTCAGGGGCGGGGCGGCGCGCTGATGTTGGGCTGGCTGGGCACTGGCGGTGGCGACGGCGCGGGCGCTGCGGGAGCGGCCTGCATCGGAACGCTCGGCATGGGCGGTGCCGGCCGCGGGCCCGGTGCGGCCGGCGCCGGGGGTGCCAGCGGCACCGCGTGCGGCCCGTGAGCGCCGGGGTAATGCGGCACATAGCCGTAGTGGCGATAGGGGAGCCCGTAGCCGTAGCCGTAGCCGTAGCCCATGGGCGGGACCCAGTAATACGAATAACGGAACGGGTAGTAGGGCCCGTACAACGGGTGGGACCACCAGAACGGGCCGAAGCCGAGTCCGTAGCTCGCGTAGGTAAACGGCGGATAGCCGTAACCGTCGGTGCCCCATGCTTCGAACGGAGTACGCTCGGTGACTGTCCGCTCCGGCGTGCGCACCGTCCACAGCAGATCGAAGGAGTGGACGCGATTGGCCCTGGCGCCCGCGGGGGGCGGGAAAAAGAGGTTCATGGTGCGCTGTGACCGCGGCGCAACGTTCACGACCGCCGCACTATCTGCGGTGGGAGAGACGAGCTCCGGCGTGATGGGTCCCGCTCCCGGCACCATGAGCTGCTGTTCCCGGACGTCGAACGTCCACGGGCCGCTATCCTGGTCGTTGGACAGCCTGACTGCCACGTGCAGCATGTCGGCACGGTGACCGCCTCTGTCGACGTGCACCACGCCCCCCGAGACCACGGTGACGTCGCCTCGGGGTGATTCGGGCGGCACCTGGTACTGAGAAGCGGGTCTGCCCTCTATCTGTGCCGACACCTGTTCGGTGGGCACGTATTCCATCTCTGTGGCGCAGGCCGAAAGCAGCACGCAACCGCCGGCCAGCAACGCCTTCCGAGGAACCCATGCACGCATCATCCCCATCCCCCTGACATCGCAAACATGGTCAGGCGCTCGCCCGGGGTCAACACATTCGAACGCGAGCTCGGAAAGAGGCGACGCCGTTCGAATCCTCATTCCCGGTCGCCGTGTCGCCAATCAGCTTCGGCCCGACCCAGAGAAGGATGATGAAGCGAGCGTGTTTGACTGTGATGGTCGCATGGTCCCTGACGGTGCTGGGCTGTGACGGCGACGAGGGCTCTCCGCCCGGGTCCGTGGATCACGACGGGGGCTCGACCACCGTCGCCCGCGACGCCGCCCCGACGGACGCGGCGTGGCCGGGGACCTGCGATCCGGTCCGACAGGACTGCCCAGCAGGTCAGCAGTGCACGGGCGGCTGCAACGTCGCCGGCGTGATGGCCAAACAATTCACCTGCGCCGTCCCGGCGGTCGGAGCCGTGGCCACCCACGGCCAGGACTGCGGCGTCGGTTGCGCCCCCGGCCACGACTGCTACACCGTCCCGGTTGCCGGCGGAGGAACCCGAACCGTCTGCCGCAAATATTGCAACACGAACGCAGACTGCCCGAACGGCAACTGCGCTACCGAAGGCCTGGTCTGCGAGCCCGGCGACATGAGCCCCATCGGCCGCCTCTGCGCCCTGTGATCGGAGCGGCTCAAAACCTCGACCCTGGCCACCACCATAGTCGGTGAGCGGGCACGAATTTACAAGGCTGTGCTTTTGCGCGGGGGCGGGTACGGTCCGCGGCCATGACCATCGACGAAGCTGGGAAGGTCGGAGACGCGGCCGTCGACCGGGGTGAACGGGTGGGTGCATATGTGCTCGGCTTCCCGGAGGTCGACCGGACCGACGTCGGGATGGTGGGGGGGAAAGGCGCGAGCCTGGGGGAGCTCTCAAGGCTGGAAGGGATCCGCGTGCCGGAGGGATTCTGCGTATCGACCGAGGCCTTCGCGCGGGTCATCGGTGCGGCACCGGCGATCGGCGGCTTGCTCGATCGGTTGGCGCTGATGAAGGCGGAGGACCGCGAGGCGATCGGGGAGCTGGCCGGGTCGATCCGCGGGGTCATCGAAGCGATCGCCATCCCCGAGGACGTGCAAGCAGCGATCACGCGCGCGCTCGCCAGGATGGGCGAGCAAGAGGCCTACGCCGTGCGGTCCAGCGCGACGGCGGAGGATCTGCCGGGGGGGTCGTTTGCGGGCCAGCAGGACACGTATCTGAACGTCATCGGCCGGGCGGCGATCCTGAAGCACATCAGCCGCTGCTGGGCCTCGCTGTTCACTGACCGGGCGATCGCCTATCGCCTCCAGCACGGCTTCGACCACCGCAAGGTCCAGATGGCGGTGGTGGTGCAGAAGATGCTCTTCCCGCAGGCGGCGGGCATCCTGTTCACGGCCGATCCCGTCACCGGGAACCGGAAGGTGGCATCGATCGAGGCTGGCTTCGGCCTGGGCGAGTCCCTGGTCTCCGGCCGCGTGAGCCCCGATCGCTACAAGGTGCGGGAGGGTCAGGTCATCGAGGAGGTGATCGCCACCAAGCAACTGGCCACCTGGGCCCGGGAGGAGGGCGGTACGCAGGAACGGGCGCTCGAGGCAGAGCAGCAGCAACGGCCGGTGCTGACGGATGCGCAGATGGTGTGGCTGGCAGGGCTGGGCCGGCAGATCGAAGGCCATTTCGGTCAGCCCCAGGACATCGAATGGTGCCTGGTCGAGGACGACTTCCACATCGTCCAGAGCCGGCCCATCACCACCCTGTACCCCATCCCGCTCGCGGACGACGAGGGCAAACACGTCTACGTCTCCGTCGGCCATCAGCAGATGATGACCGATGCGATGAAGCCGCTGGGGCTATCCTTGTTCCAGTTGACCGCGGCGGGACGCATGTATGCGGCGGGTGGCAGGCTGTTCGTCGACATCACGAACCAGCTGGCTTCGCCGGCCAGCCGCAGCGGGATCGTGGAGCTCCTGGGTCGACACGATCCGCTGACCAAGGACTCGCTGATGACCCTCATCGAGCGCGGCGATTTCATCGAACCCTCGAAGGATGACCCGAAAGGTCGGGGGCCCGGCCAGGGCAAGCCCGATACGATGCTGGCGCACTTCCAGACGCAGATCGAGGACGATCCCACGATCGTCACGGACCTGATCGCGCGCAGCCAGGCGTCGATCGAAACGCTGAAGAGGGACATCCGCACGAAATCCGGAACCGATCTCCTGGACTTCATCCTGGAGGACGTCCAGCGCTGCAAGCAGAGCTTGACCGAGCCGCGGAGCTTCGGCGCCATCATGGCCAGCCACAACGCTGCGATGTGGATCAACGACCAGATGATGGAGTGGCTGGGGGAGAAGAACGCCGCCGACACGCTTTTCCAGTCCGCGCCGAACAACGTCACCGCGGAGATGGGGCTGGCGCTCCTGGACGTCGCGGACGTGATCCGTCCGCATCCGGAGGTGATTGCTTACCTCCAGCATGCAAAGGACGAGGGCTTCCTCGAGGGCCTGCTCCCGCTGGCGGGCGGACCCGAAGCCCACCACGCCATCCGCGCGTTTCTCGACAGGTACGGCATGCGCTGCATCGGGGAGATCGACGTGACGAGGGCGCGGTGGAGCGAAGCGCCCACCACCCTGGTCCCCTCGATCCTCGGCAACATCAAGAACTTCGAGCCCGGGGCCAGCAGCCGGAAGCTCGAGCGGGGGCGGCAGGAGGCCGCGAACAAGGAACGGGAGCTGCTGGAACGCTGCCAGCAATTGCCGGACGGCGAAGAGAAGGCCAGAGAAACGCAACGGATGATCCGGCGACTCCGGATGTTCATCGGCTACCGTGAATATCCGAAGTACGGCATCGTCAGCCGCTACTTCCTGTACAAGCAGGCCCTCCTGGAGGAAGCCAGGCAGCTGGTGCGAGCCAACGTGCTCCACGAGCCAGAAGACATCTACTACCTCACCTACCAGGAGCTGCGCGAAGTCGTGCGCACGCAACAGCTGGACGACCGGATCGTCGGCGAGCGGAAGGCCGAGCACGAGCGCCACCGGAAGCTGACGCCACCCCGGATCCTCACATCCGATGGGGAGATCTTCGCCGGTGCGTACAGACGAGCCGATCTCCCCGCCGCCGCCCTTGTCGGTCTCGGCGTCTCTGCGGGTGTGGTGGAAGGACGGGCCCGCGTCCTCTCGGACATGGCCGATGCCGAGCTGGAAACCGGGGACATCCTCGTCACGGCCTTCACGGACCCGAGCTGGACGCCCCTGTTCCTGTCCCTCAAGGGTCTGGTGACCGAGGTGGGTGGGCTGATGACCCATGGCGCGGTCATTGCCCGGGAATACGGCTTGCCCGCGGTCGTCGGCGTGCAGAACGCGACCCGATTGATCAAGGACGGGCAGCGCATCCGCGTGCACGGAGCCGACGGATACGTGGAGATCCTGGCATGAGCCACATGCGCGCTCCTGCGGTCAGGGATCGGGCCAGCGGGCGACCTTCGTTTCGCTGGCGGGTACGGTGCGGCCGGAGCGCAGGGCCTCGAGGCGTTCGAGACGGCGGGACTTGAAGTGGGCAATCGTCGCGGGCGCAGTCCCGGGTTCGCCGCGCTTGCGCAGCCAGCGAATCTGCGAGCTGGGGTTGCCCAGGCTGCCGGCCAGGTTGTCACCGTAGAGCTGCCGGGCGACACCGGCCGCGATCGCCTGTTCCCCGCGCTCGCCGGTCAGCGAGAGGCGGCAGAGAACGGTCCGGCACTCGAATCTGACGGACGTGAGACCCGGTGCCACCTGTTTCAGATCGCGCTCGATGATCGGGCCGATCTCCTTCTCGAGCGGGCCCGCCCAGGCGGCATCGCGCGGCTCCCAGGTGAAGAGGCTGTTCAGCCCGATGTACGGGGCCAGCGTCGTGGGATCGTAACCGGGGTCTCGGGGATCGGTGACGAAGTGAGGATCGGGGCGGACCGCGGGGACCGGGTGGCCGGCCTTGCGTAACTCGGACTCGATCAGCTGCACGAACGAGGTGAGACTGCTGGCGCCGAGGCGGCGGTTGACCGAGATCACCAGAGCTGCTTCGAGCTCGTCATTGCCGAGCGCGGCGGACTCGGCCTGGACCAGGGCTCTCCAGCGGCCGGTGTCGAGGGCCGTCCTGAACCGGGGCAGGTCGAGCCCGTGGCGTGCGGCGATGGCTTCGACCGTCGGTCGATCGAGGGTCTCGGCCTCGAGCAGGTCGTCATGGACCGGCCAGAACCTTCCCTGCTCGGCTGCGGCCCAGGCCGCCTCGGCGGCGAGGGTCTCGCAGCCCGCGCGGGGCGTGTGGATGGGGCGAGCGACCACCCGGACCCCGCGCGGATAGGTCGACAGAACTCCGTCGATCAGCGCCTTGCCCGAGCGCCGCCACGGATTGCCGTAGTCCGGGAAGTAGTGAATCTCGACCGGCGCCCGGGCGTCGCCCCGGGTGGGGGCGTTGTCTGGCGCCGGAGAGACGGCGAACGGCCCTCCCAGCTCGTCCTCCGGGAGAACCAGGCGGGGTGGGGGCCATCGGAGGGCCGGCCAGGCGAACGGTGACGGTCTCGACTTCGGGCCCGGGGCAGGCGGTGGCGCGACATCGGTTGCGCGGCCCAGCTCGTCGTCGATGATCCGTCTGAATTCCCCGATCGACCGGGCGCCGACCAGCGGCCGGCCGTTGACGAGGAAGCTCGGTGTTCCGTCCAGTCCGGCCTCGTGGGCGAGCGCGCCCTGAACGGCAACCGCTTCTTCGAAGTGATGCTCGTCGAGGGCAGCGCGAAAGGCTGCCAGGTCGAGACCGGCGGCGAGGGCATACTCCTCGAGGGCGGCGCGGTCGATCCCGGTCGGCTTGCTGAGCATCCGATCGTGCATGGGCCAGAACTTTCCCTGGGCATGGGCCGCCAGAGCGGCTTCCGCGGCCAGGACGGCGCCGGGCCCCTGGAAACCCAGCGGGTGCTGCTTGACCACCAGACGGAGCTGGTCGGGATAGTCGACGGCCAGAGCCTTCATCGTCTTCGCTGCCTGGGCGCCGAAAGGAGATGAGTACTCCAGGAAGGCCACGAGCGTGACCGGGGCATCGGGCGGGCCCAGGGTCGGCGCGCCGGCCGGATCCATCGCCTTGCGGATGGCCGGAGGCAGCTGGCCGGTGGGGTCAGTCGTCGCGACTGGCCCCGGGCTGGCATGAACCGATGCGAGCGCGAGCCTCAGGGTGCCGTGTCTGGTGCTGCCTGGCTTGCCCGCGGGCTTTCCAGCAGCGGAAGCGCCCGCCCGTGCGCTGTGAACCGGGGCCCGTTTCGCGCTGGCCCACCAGCCGACGGCCACCGCCGCAACCATCGCAGAGGCGAAGAGCATCTTGACTGCAGCCGCGCCGACCAGGGGCGGCGCCGGCAGGGCGCGCGTCAGCGGGGCGAGGACGGCCACCCAGGCCGCGCGTCCGCCCTCCCGCTCATCGAGCTGCGTCCGGATCCTGTCCAGACCTCGCTTGAGGCGCCAGCGAACGGTACCCGCCGGAATGCCCTGGCGGGCCGCGATCTCCGCCGGCTCCAGCCCCTCGGCGTAACGGAGCAGCACCGTCGATCGGTAGGGCTCTTCGAGCCCGAGCACCATCTCCGCGACCACCCGCTGGACCTGCTGGCGGGCGATGAGCTCGTCTGCGCCGGGCAGCGCGACCATCGGGGCGCTCCCGGCCTCACGCGCCACCCGCCGGGCCTGGTCGCGGCCCCGCTTCCGGACGAAGTTGCGCAGCACATGCGCCAGCCAGGGACGGAGCGGTCGCTCCCGATCGGGACGCGCCCGAACCGCAGCGGTCCAGGCCTCCTGGACGGCGTCCTCGACGGCCGGATCGGCCCCGAGCAGCGCGCGGGCGAGCCGGCGCAGCCAGGCCGCATGGGAGAGAATCTCTTCGGGCGTGATGCTCTTGCCTCTGGCGTTCATCACCCGTACATCATCCCGCCCCCCGGACCCGCGTTTGAGCCCAAACGGCCCCCGGGGATGGGCGACGCGGCCAGGTAGACCCAGTGCGCAAGTACAACGCGAGCCTGGCGGTCGAGACTTCACCGGCGCCGAGCATGGTTCGCCGTCGTCTGCGGCTTGCGGGGGGTGCACATCGGCGTCGTGAGCACGGATATGGACCTTCTGATCTCGGTCGCCCTGCTGCTGGGCCGAGCGTCTTGACAGCGACGGCGGCGCGAGCGTACAAGCGCCGACGAAGACTGCACGAGGAGGCACTGATGGCCCGTGTGACTGGGATCGGTGGTGTTTTTTTCAAGTCGACGTCCGACCACCAGCGCCTCGCTGCCTGGTACCGGGACAACCTGGGCTTGAAGCTGGAAGAGTGGGGCGGCGCCATCCTGAGGTGGCCGGAGGATCAGGCGGAAGATCGCGGTGTCACGGTCTGGCACGTCGCCGAGCGCGAGTCGAAGTGGTTCAGTCCGAGCAACTCCAGCTTCATGATCAATTACCGGGTCGACGACCTGACCGCGCTGCTGGCCCAGCTCAGGAGCAACGGCGTCGAGATCGTCAAGGGTCCCGACTCCGACGAGAACGGCAAGTTCGCGTGGATCATGGATCCCGATGGCAACAAGGTCGAGCTGTGGGAGCCGATGGTCCCGGTCGAGAAGAACACGAAGATCTAGTCTGAATCGCCCTGCGTTGCGCTGGTCGGAGGTCGATCCGAGACGAACGCAGCGGAGGCAGAACTGTGACCGGGGAATCGACGGCCAAAGAGAGAGTCACGGGCCGCGGTTTCTCGAGTTGTCAGGGGCGGTCGTTTTCCCCGGACAAGGAGAGTCACATGAAATCACGGTTCGTCGTTCCGACCCTGGCGCTCGTCACCTCGATGATGCCCGGTGTGGCGCGCGCCCAGGACGCGTCGGTGCAGGCCAGCATCGACCTGTGCGTCGAGATGCGCGAGAAGATCTACGAGTGCAAGGAGGAATTCGCGGAAGCCTTCGTCGACCATCACAATCCGCCGGCCGACCAGCGCGCGGCCGTCAAGGCCAAGGCCCTGGAGGAGATCACCACTGACGGCTCTGGCCCGCTGGAGCCGCGCCGGCGGGTCTGTGCGAAGATGGCCAAGCGGGGCATGAGCCCCCCGCGCGACAAGCTGCCAGAGCTGAAACAGGCCCTGGCCGAATGCAGCGCCAAGCCGGACTGCCAGGCCCGCGTGGCCTGCCTGATGCCGGTCATCAAGCCGGGCGTGGGCAAGGGCAAGACCGTGAAGCCCTCTCGATGACCCACTGACCGGTCGGGCGGTTCGTCTCCTGGCGAGGAGCGCCAGGAAGAGAAGCAGCCATGTCGAGGCCGGCGCGCCCGCGGGGGTGGCGGCATGGCCGCCGGCGCTGCAACCGGGGGGCGCCGGCGTGGCTTCGACAGCGGCCTGGGACGAGATCTGTTCGAGGATCCAGGGTACGAAGAGGTCGACGCGCAGGTCGACGGAGGCGGTGTCGCAGCGCGGGTTGCTGTCGTAGCCACGACTGCTCAGGCCCACCAGCAGAGACTCTTCGCCCACGTCCAGGAATGTCGGGCCTCCCGAGTCGCCGCCGCACTTGTCGGCGAGCGAGCGTTGGCCGGGGGAGGTGGGGTGGTCGGGTCGTCCCACGCGCAGCTCGTGGGTTGCCACCTCCAGCACCTCGGCGATTCCGGAGCTCTTCAGCCCCGGTCCATCTTCGGGTGCGGCGGCGCCGTCGGGGCTACGCGTTCCGTAACCGGCGACGGTGACGGTGGTGCCCGGGTTCAGGGCGGACGCGGCCTCGGGGCCGGGCAGGGCGCTCGGCGGTCGGTCCTCCGCCGGCTCGGCCAGAAAGACCAGGCCCAGGTCGTGGCTGGGCCCGAGGCCGACGCGCGCGTTCTCGGCCGGCGAGAAATCAGAATGGATGCGCGTCCCGGTCACCGGGATCGCGTCGGGTGGTAGCGCGAGGTCCTCCCGGCCCAGCCCGGTGAGGTCGGCCTGGAAGCTCACGTACCAGAGTCGTTCCTGGCCGGCGGGAGCCCGCTCGGGTCCGTGGCGATCGATACAGTGGGCGGCGGTGAGGACCACCCGCGGCGCGATCAGCGTGCCGCTGCAGACCACCGCCAGCAGGTCCTCGCCGGCGTTGCGCTCGCGCAGGATGATGGCGGCGACGGACGGCAGACCAGCTGCGGCCGGCTGGCCACGCACGATCGCCGCGGTCTGTTCGCTGACCGGCGCGCTGACTGGCTGGGCGGCTGTGACGCCGGCGGGGTCAGTCCCGTCGCCGGCGCAGCTGACCAGGGCAGCGACCAGGGCCAAGCCGGACCTCGCGGCTGGGCAGGCAAGGTGGCGGATGAAGAGCGACACGGTGGCCTCGCGTGGGAAAGGAGAAGAGACAGCAAGGAGATGGCCAGAGGCCCACCGTCACGCCAGGCCGAGCTGGCGTGACGGTGGGCGTGGGTGGGTCGTCGGGTGGTCAGTTGTGACCGGAGAACTCGTAGTCGTTTGCGTTCCGCCGCTCGATCCGGGCCTTGAGCTGGTAGCTGCCGGGGTCGCAGACGTCGAGCGGATCGTTCTTCTGCAGGTCGGTCCGGTAGGCAATGGTGCTCCAGGCGCCGCTGGCCTCCTGCTGCGATTCGATGGAGGCGTAGACGTTGTTGAAGGTCGAGACGCGCGTGACCATGGCGCAGTCCTGGAAGGTGTAGCGGTAGACCACCACGAACGGATCGCGGTAGCTCGGCTGGGTCCGGTCGACGAGGCGGTAACCGGAGACGCCGGGGGCGAGCTGCTCGCGGATGATCTTCAGCGAAACCCTCTCGTTCGCCTGGCCGCTGGCGCCGCCCTCGGACAGCGGCTGCGCCTGGGTGGCGGCCGGGTCCTGACCGTCCGCGCGCAGCTCGCTCTGGGCCTCGGCCGGGCCGAAGGGCTCGACCACGAAGCTGCCGGGGCCATAGGCGGCCAGCACGCCCGGATCGTCGCTGCCCACCTCGAGCTCGACCGTGTTCTTTCCGGCCTGGTCGGTGGCGGTGAGCGCCTTCGAGGCCCTCTCCTGCCTGGGGCCAGGCGCGGCCGACTCGGGGCCGTCGCCGCAGGCGGAGCCCAGCAGTGCAATGGAAAGCAACGACACATTCACGATTTTCATTTCGATCCTCCTGTATGCAGGTTTTGTTTTTTCCCGAGCTGTATCGGGTGCAGGGGATCTCTTTGAGCTGACCGCTGCGTTTCTGACAGCGGAGCGCAGGGAAGGATCTGCGAGCGGAGGGTGATTCCCTTCGTCAGATCGAGCCGGCCGTCCGCAAAGGGTCTATCGCGGAGGGAGTCGGGCGCGATCGAGCGCAGGCCTCCCGGACTCCGCAAGAGACAACATCACAAGGAGAGAACCGATGAACGAAACGACGAACATCTCGTTGATCCATCAGGGGTCGAGGCGCTGGCTGTCGATCCCCGCGCTGGCGGCGGTGCTGCTGACGACGGGAGCGGCCATCGCCGCCATCACCGCTGTCGGCGGCATGGCGGTCCAGGTGGCGCCACCGGCGACGGTCCTGCCCGGGCTGAACATGGGTCCGGCCATCCAGGCCTTCGATGAGCTGCAGAACGTGGTGCTGCCGGTCGATCTGGCCGTCGACGCGCGCGGGACCAATCCGCCCACGCTGCTGGACAGCGAGGACGACGTCAGTCCGGGAAAGATCCCCGCTGGCACCTGCGTGAGCAGCCACTACATCCACTACGACCCCAACGGAGCCGGGGCGGCCACCGGCGGGGTCGAGTTCGATGGCCCCATCCTGGGGGTGGCGGTGTTGCCGGACACCCTCGATGCCACCAACGTGCTCGGGTGGCCCTGGACGACCTACCCGGCCGATGCCGATGCCGGCACCTGCCTGGTGGGCGCGAACACCTGCGCGCCGGAGCTGACGGGCGCGGCGGACGTGGTCCGCGTGGGCATGCGCAGGGTGGAGGTCGACTTCTCCGCCGGCAACCCGGGCGACCGCGTCCGGGTGATCACCCGGGGTGATTGCCACTGCCACGGAGATCGGTGACGACAGCAGAGGAGATGGGTGTGGCGCCGGAGCCCGCGCGGGCGCGAGGGCTCCGGCGCTTGCCCGTCGGGGGGCGGTTGGCTAACGTGCCGGACGTGCTGACAGGGTCCGAGGTCGTGGAGACGGGTGGTGCGCCCGCCGCCCAGGGCTCCGGCGCCGTTGCCCGCGACGACGCCGAGCTGCTGGCCCGGGCTCTGGCCGGAGAGCCGGCCGCCATGCGCGGCCTGATCGATCGCCTCCTGCCGGCGGTTCAGGCGCGCGTGGGCCTGGCCCTTCTGCGACGGCACGGTCAGGCGCGGGGGCGGAACCTGCGGGCCGAGGCCGAGGACCTGAGCCAGGAGGTGTTCGCCGCCCTGTTCGAGCAGGGCGCCCGCGTCCTCCGGAGCTGGCAACCCGAACGTGGGCTCTCGCTCAAGGGGTTCGTGGGGCTGGTCGCCGAACGAGAGGCCGGCGCCATCTTGCGCACGGGTAAACGCAGCCCCTTCACCGAAGAGCCGACCGCCGACGATACCCTCCGCCAGCTGGAGGGGCGAAACGCGTCGGGACAGTCGCCGATGACGGACCTGATCGAATCACGCGACCTTCTCGAAGCGGTGGTCGATCGCTTGCGCGAGCGGCTGAGCCCGCAGGGTTTCTGGCTGTTCGAGCTGCTGTATGTCGAGGAGCGCTCGGTGGAGGAGGCCTGCGCGATCACCGGGATGACGCCCGACGCTCTTTACGCCTGGCGCAGCCGGATCGGAAAGCTGGCCCGCGAGGTTCGCGATGCGCTGGTCGAGGAACGAGGTGGCGCCGGTGGACCCGCCAGGGAGCAAACACCATGAACGATGACGATCCCCTGCTGAGCAAGCTCGGTGAGGTGCTGCGCACCCGGTCGGAGCCGGGCGACGAGGCGATGCGCAGGGAGGTGTTCGCTCCCTTCTCGGAGGGGTTGCGGGCCAGCATCGTCGAGCGCTCGCTGCGGGCGGTGG
>JBKPRZ010000497.1:0-7138 GCA_046734815.1 Myxococcota bacterium
CCTGGGTGGCTCTGAACTTCTCGCTGCCGGATCCGTACAACTACTACCCCAGCTACGAGTCGGCCGGCGTGAACTCGGCCTCGACCTTCACCGCTGGCGCCACGGGCGACCTGGACTGCGACGACGTGCGCAGCACCTTCCGCCGGAACGGCGGGATCAACAGCGTCTCCGGTGACGTGACCGGCGGCGCGGCTCCGACCATCGCCAACGAGCTCGAGTAATCAACCGCTGACGGTTCTCACGCCCCCGCGGCCGCAAGCCGCGGGGGTTTTTCATTTGTGGGGCCGCTGGATCTCGAACAGCATGATCGGACCGCCGCCGCCGGGGGCGGCAAACAGGGTCACCGGGCGCAGGGCGCTGGCGTAGTCGGGCTCGGCCAGACGGATGTACGCGCGCACGGTCGAGACGTGATCCAGCACGTGGGTCAACCGCAGATCATCGCGCAGGTAGCCCAGCAGCCGGCGCGCGCGCAGGGCCTCGAAGGCCTGGCCGTTGACCACCCCGTCCAGGTTCACCACCGGCGGGGCGAAGAAGCCGTAGATGCCGCTGTTGAAGCTGCCCAGCCGCATCGGCCCGACCACGCCCAGGGGCATGCGGCGGGCCAGCGCCAGGTAAGTCTCCTGCCAGGGATAGATGCGATTGCGCAGCAACGAGCGCGCGGTGGCGCCCTGCAGGCCGGCCAGCGCCAGCAGGGTGCCAGCGAACAGAGCGGTGCGCGCGAGCGGCTTTGCCAGCGCCGCCTCGAGACGGGCGAACGACCAGGACCCCAGCACCGCCAGCCAGGCCAGCGGGGCCAGGTAATACCAGCGCTGGTGGAACCAGAAGACCAGCGCGTAAAAGGCCAGGGTCAGAAGCGGCGCCTGCCAGAAGAACGCCACCGGCAGCGCGGCGGTCGAGACGTCCGGTGCGGGCGCCGCGGCCGGCGCGCGCCGTCTGACGATCCACCGACCTGCCCACAGGGCGATCCAGCCGGCCAGCAGCCACAGCAGCGGAACCCACCGGGCCCCGAGGCCCGTGTAGTCGAGCAGCAGCCCGAAGGTCTCGGTCAGGTTGCGCAGCAGCTTGCGCGGCAGATCGGCGGGGCCGTGGCTGCTGGCCCACAGCGAGTGTCTGGTGAAGCTCAGCGCGCGGGCGCTGTCCTGGGAGATGCGTCCGAAGGTGACCAGGTTCCACAGCAGCCAGGGCGTCACCACGGCCACCGCCGCGACCGAGCGCAGGCTGGCCCGGCGAACGGCAGCCGGCCAGCCCAGGGCCCGCCCCTCGCGCCACAGTCTCCCGGCCAGCAGCAGCACCGCGGGTATCACCGCGTCCGTGCGGGCCAGACAGGCCAGGCCCAGCCAGGCGCCCAGCGCCACGATCGAGCGCGTGCGGTCGTGCGGATCGGGCGCGCGCAGGGCCAGGACGACCGTCCAGGACAGCAGCAGCACGGCCAGCGGCGCTTCCAGGCCGTGCATGGTGATGACCCAGACGTGCGGGTCGAGCAGCCACAGGGCTGCCGCCACCACCGCCGCGCGCGCGCCCAGCCGCGGGGCGACCAGCCGGTACAGCAGCACCCCGGTCCCCAGCGAGGCCAGGGCCAGCACGGTCAAGCTGATGCGCAGCGGGACCAGGCTGGTGGGATCGCTGACGCCTTTCCACGCCAGCCACAGCAGGCCCATCAGCAGCGGGTGAAAGCCGTTGGTCGGGATCTGGCCGTCGAAGCTCGGTCCGGCGCCGCGGGCCAGGTTGCGCGCGATGGTCTGGTAATAGAACGCATCGTCGGCCAGGCACAGGCCCACCAGGTCCTCCAGCGGCAGCCAGGCGGTGCCGAGGTAGAACAGCGCCACCAGGCCGAAGCCCAGCAGCAGCGCACGTTTTTGCCAGGGCGCCGGGCCGGCGAGCGGGTGGGCCGGGGTCATGGGCGCTCCGGCCCGGCCGAGGCGGCGGGCAAGGTCGACAAGGGCGCGTCCGAGGTCAGAGCGGCGGCCCGGGTCCGGCAGCGCTGGGCGTGGGCGCGGTCGCCGCGCGCCTCGTAGGCGCTGGCCAGCATCGACAGCGGCTGCGCGGCGAGCGCCCGGGTGTGAACCGCCCAGGGATCGATCGGCGCGGGCAAGGGCAACAGTGCCGCCAGCGCCTGCTCGACCCGGGGCTCGAGCACCTCGGGTGGCGGCGGCGGCTGGGCGCTCGCCACCCGCAGCAGCAAGCCGGCGGGGAAGGCGTTCAGACCGGGGCTGGTTCGCGCCAGCTCGAAGGTGAGGTAGGTGGGGACCTGCGGCGACAGGCGCGCGAGCATCGACCGCAGCGGGGTGATCTGCGGATCGAACGGTACGCCCGCCAGCTGCGGGACCTCGCGCAGCACCCGGTCGTGGTACCAGCGCTGGCGCAGCAGGTGGACGTCGACGTAGCGCACGTCCGGGCGGATCCCGCGCACCTGGCTGACGTAGCGAAAGCCACACACGCCGATGTCGCCTTCGCCGAAGATGACCGCGCCGGGCGCGGCGGAGCGCAGGCTGGAGGCCAGGTAACGTTCGATGGTGGGGCGGGCGCGCCAGTCCGCCTGGCCCAGGCCCCGCAGGGTGGCCAGCAGCGGCACCACCACCAGAACGGCGGTGGCCAGCGGACGGGACAGCCGCTGCCGGCCCTGGTCGACCCCCACGCCGACCGCGACCGCGAACAGCACCGATCCCAGCAGGTGAAAGCGCTGGGCCACCGCGCGCGCCAGCGATGACAGCGGCAGGTTGAACACCGCCGGAAACAGCAGCGCCGCCAGGGCGAAGGACGTCCCCAGGGCCAGCGCGAACCCGCGCTGGCGCCGCCACAGCACCACCGCGCCCCACAGTCCCAGCGCGAAGAACAGGTAGAACCAGCCATCGACCAGGCTGGTCAGCGAGGCGGCCACCTGGTCCAGCGGATCGCGCTGGAAGTCCTTCAAGGACAATCTGAAGGTTCCGTATTCGCGGCGGAGAAAGTGCCCCACCAGCGCGCGGACGCCGTCGATGGCGCCCCAGGACCAGCGGCCCGGCTCGCCGCTGGACCGGGCGGCGAGCAGCACGTACGCATACGGCAGCAAGCCCGCCAGGACGCCGCCCGCCGCGGCCAGCAAGGGAGCGGGCGCCAGGCGCGGGGTGCGCCCGAGCAATCCCCAGGCGATGAGCGGCAGGCAGAACACGATCGTGTGGTGGTTGGCCATGCCCAGGCCGAACAGCAGGCCCACCAGCGCTGCCTCGCCGCTGGCCCGCGCCGCACCCGCCTCGCGCAGGCGCAGGACCGCGAGCAGGATCCCCGCCGCCAGCAGAGCATTGAGGGTGAACACCTCGGGCAGCCCGGCCAGCTTCCAGGCCAGCGGAGACACGGCATGAGCCAGCACCGCGACCAGCGCGGCGGCGGGATGCACGCCCAGCCGGAGCAAGACCCGCGCGAGCACCGCGACCGAAGCGGCTCCCGCCACCGCCGAGACCATCGCCGCCCGGAACGCCGGGGTCCCGAAGGGCAGGACCGAGGCCGCGCGCAGAAGGAGGCTGTACAGCGGATAACCGGGCGGATGGCCCGTCCCGCCCTGCCCGGCGATGAGCGCGAACTCGCCGGTGTCGCCGCCCTGAACCGTCCGCGTGGCGGTGAGGAGATAGAGGACCAGCGGCAAGGCGAAGGCGGCGGCCGTCGCGGCGGCGCTGGCCCCGCGTGCATGCACCGGCGGCGGAGGCGCTGCCTCGGTTCCGGGCTCCTGGAGGGCAGTCGCGACCACCTGCATGGACTGTGGCCGCAAAATTCTACCCGTTGTGGATCAATCCGTCGCCGCCGTCGCAGGCGATCGGAGGGGCGCGGGGAGGGGCGGTACTCCGTTCGCGCCGGTTTTCGTACCGGTGGGATGGGGTGGGATCAGGCCATCGGGCCGTCGCCGCGGACAAGGACGGTGTCGCGGGCCAGGCGCGGGTCCTTGTCGACGTGGTCGAGGTTGTAGTGCAGGCCCCGGCTCTCCGGGCGCCGGCGGGCGCTGTGGATGATCAGGTCGGCCACCAGGGCGATGTTGCGCAGCTCGAGGAGGTCGTTGTTGACCACGAAGTTCCAGTAATACTCGCGGATCTCCTCGCGGATCATGCTGATGCGCCGCTGGGCCCGTTCCAGGCGCGCGTCCGAGCGCACGATGCCGACGTAGTTCCACATCAGCCGGCGGATCTCGTCCCAGGTGTGGCTGACGATGACCGCCTCGTCGGGCAAGCTGGCCTCGCCGGCGTACCAGGGCGAGACGTGGGCCGGCCGGCTGGTCTTCACGCCGCGCACGTCGTCGGCGGCGCGGGCGGCGTACACCAGCGCCTCCAGCAGCGAGTTGGAGGCCAGGCGGCAGGCGCCGTGCAGCCCGGTCATCGACACCTCGCCGATGGCGTACAGGTTCGGCACGCTGGTGCGCCCGTTCTCGTCCACCTGCACGCCCCCGCAGCTGTAGTGGGCGGCGGGCACCACCGGGATCGGCTCGCGGGTCATGTCGATGCCCAGCTCGAGACAGCGGCGGTGGATGTTGGGGAAACGTTCCACCACGAAGTCGGCCGGCAGGTGGGTCATGTCCAGCAGCACGTGGTCGTCGCCGGTGCGCTTCATCTCGGCGTCGATGGCCCGGGCCACGATGTCGCGCGGGGCCAGATCCTTCAGCTCGTGGTAGCGGGGCATGAAGGCCGAGCCGTCGCGCAGCCGCAAGATGCCCCCCTCGCCGCGCATGGCTTCGGTGATCAGGAACGACTTGGCCTTGGGGTGGTAGAGGCAGGTGGGGTGGAACTGGAAGAACTCCATGTTCGCCACCCGCGCCCCCACCCGGTAGGCCATGGCCACGCCGTCGCCGGTGGCCACGTCGGGGTTCGAGGTGTAGAGGTACACCTTGCCCGCGCCGCCGGTGGCGATCACCACCGCCTTGGCGACGATGGTCTTCACCTCGCCGCTGGTCTGGTCGTAGACGTAGGCCCCGAACACGACGTTGGGCCCGCCGTACTTGGCGGTGGTCAGAAGGTCGATGGCCAGGTGGTCGCGGCGGATCTGGATGCGGTCCTGACGCTCTCCCGTGCGCGCCAGCAGCGCCGACAGGATGGCCGCGCCGGTGGTGTCCCGGGCGTGCACGATCCGGCGGGCGCTGTGGCCCCCCTCGCGGCCCAGGGCGAGCTGCCCGTCGGCGTCGCGGTCGAAGGCCACCCCCATCTGGTTGGCCAGACGGAGGATGTGCTCGGGGCCCTCGCGCACGCAGCGCTCGACCACATCGCGCCGGCAGAGGCCGTCGCCCACGCGCAGCGTGTCTTCGATGTGCTGCTCGGGGCTGTCGTCGGGGCCCAGCACGCCGGCGACGCCGCCCTGCGCGTACTGCGTGTTGGCCTCGTTGGGCGCGCGCTTGGTGACCACGACCACGCGGCCGTGCTCGGCGGCGCGCAGCGCGAAGTAGAGACCGGCCAGGCCGGAGCCCAGCACCAGATAGTCGGTTTCCTCCACCCGGCAAGCATACTGCATGACGGGTACTCCACCTCACACCGGCGTGGCGGGTGCGTTCCGCGGGCCGTCGGAGGGCGGCCGCCGGGCCGCAGCGGCTGTGTTACGATCAGCCGCTGTCGTGAGACTCCGTTCCACTGTGTCGCTGTCGCTCGCGCTGCTGCTGGCGGGCGCACCGGCCTTCGCGGCGGTGTGGAAGCGCGTGCGCCGCGACGGCACCGAGGAGTTCACGAACATCAAGCCGTCGGGCACCGAGTGGCAGCGGGTCAAGGGCGGCGCGCCGGACAAGGGTGGGGCCCCCCCGGTGCGCGAGAGCGCCGGGCGCTCCAGCGCCAGCACGGCGCCGGCCGCCCCGGCCCGCCCGGGCAGCACCATCTGGGGGCGCGAGAACGAGGACGGCACCGTCGAGTTCACCAACATCAATCCGACGGGATCGCGCTGGAAGGTCCTTTACCGCACCGGCCCGGGCAAGGCGGCCGCGACCCGCGGCCCGTCCGACCTGGTGCCGCCGCGCGACCGGTCGGCCACCCGCTTCTCCCGCTACGACGAGCACATCCGCGACCAGCAGGCGTTTTACGGCATCCCCCAGTCGTTCGTGCGCGCGGTGATCAAGGTCGAGTCGGACTACGACCCGCGGGTGGTCTCCAGCGCCGGCTGCGTGGGGCTGATGCAGCTGATGCCCGAGACGGCGCGCTCGATGGGCGTGACCGACATCTGGGACCCGCGGCAGAACATCATGGGCGGCTCGCGCTACCTGCAGGTGCTGGCCCGCCGGTTCTGCCGCACGCCCGCCCGCCAGGGCGCGCCCGGCTTCATGTGCTCGGCCGAGGATCTGGTGCGGGTGATCGCCGGGTATCACGCCGGGCCGGGCGCGGTGGACAAGTACGGGGGGATGCCTCCCTACGAGACCACCAAGGCCTACGTGACCAGCGTGCTCCAGCGCTACGAGGAGTACCGGCACCGCGAGAGCGTCGGGGCCGATCCGGCCGCGCTCGCGTCAGCCGACAAGTGACGCAGACGGGAGGGGAGGGGTGCTGACGGAGGCGGCGAGCGATCCGGAGTCCGGGCCGGCGGGTGCAGGCGCGAGCGCGCACATGCGCAGGGCGGGGGTGCTGGTCTCCGAGCGGCGGCTGGCCGAGGCGGAGGTGGAGATCGTCGAGGCGCTGGCCGAGGTGCCCGACGACCTGCGCGCGCACAAGCTGCTGGCGCTGGTGCGCTTCCGGCTGGGGCGGCTGATGGACGCCCGCGGGTCGTACCGGCGGGTGCTCGAGGAGGCGCCCGACGACGCCCAGGCGCGGCTGAACCTGGGGCTGATCGCGCTGAAGCTGGAACGCTTCACCGAGGCGGCCGAGGAGCTGGAGACGGCGGTGCGGCTGCGGCCCGACGACACGCGGGCGCTCGGGTACCTGGGGCACGCGTATGCGCGGCTGGGGCGGCTGGCCGACGCCGCCCGGATCTTCCACCAGGCCGGGCAGCCCGAGCTGGCCTCCGACCTTCAGGCCCGCGCCCGCCGGTCCGGTCCGGGGGCGGCGGTGAAGACCGACTTCGCCTCACCCTTCGACGCCCGCGAGCAGGCCGGCACCGCCGAGGCCGGGTCGGGCCTGGGCGCCTTCGTGCACGCGCGGTTGGTGGACCCGACGGCGGCGGCCGAGCGGCCGGCCGGCCCCGGCGTCTACCGGCTGGCGCTGGGCGAGGC
>JBKPRZ010000498.1:0-5287 GCA_046734815.1 Myxococcota bacterium
GCGAGACGCGTCGCCAGCCGCTCGATCGCGACGGTGGCGGGCAGCGAGACCTCGTCGTGCAGCAGGCGCCAGCCCACCCGGAACAGGACGTCGCAGCTCAGGCGCTGCAGCCGCCTGGCCGCGCGCTCGTCCCGCGGCCCCGGGTCTGCGTCGCTGGCCAGGGCGCGCTCGAGGCCCAGACTGCAGGTCGCCAGCGCACCCTCGGCGGCGTCGAACGGGCGCAGGCGCTCGCCCCGGGCGCCGGCGCCGGCCAGCAGCAGATTGGCCAGGTATCCCAGCTCGCGCATCCGTTCCCCGTGGCTGTCGCGGTCGCGCGCCGCCAGCTCGACCAGCGCGCGCGCCAGCAACGTCTGGGTCACGGGTTGCTCGTCGCCGGCCGCCTCCAGCAGGCGCGGCGCCGCCGCTGGCGCCTCGCCGGCCGCCTCCAGCAGCTCGCGCAGGGCCGCCGGCGTCTCCGTCTTCGACGCCTTGCCGACCTCCAGCGGAGCCGGCTGGTATTCGCGGAAGAAGGCCTGGGTGACCGGATCGCGGGCCGGCCGCTGCAACAGGGCGTCGATGTCCTCCTTGCGTGCCAGCCCCAGGAAACTGCGCGCCGACGACGCCGCCACGTAGCCCGCGCGGGCGCGGCGGTCCTCCCGGTCGGCGGCGGGGTCGGCCTCCAGCATCTCCGCCGAGGTGAGCACCTGATACAGGCCCCCCTGCCCGTAGATCCACTCGTTGGTCACGCGCCACAGCCGTTCGAGCATGGGCTGCAGGACATTGCTGTACCGCTCGTCCATGGCGACGAGGACGGTGGCGATCGCCTCCCACCCGTCGTGTCGGCGGGCGATCACGCAGTAGTCGCCCAGCTCGAGGTAGGGGCTGTCCTCGACCACCTTCTCCAGCGGCACCTGGCCCTCGCCCTCCGAGATGAGCAGGGCCAGCTCCTGCAGGCTGATCACCATGACGTGGTGATGCAGGGCCAGCTCGACCAGGTCCTCGGGTAGCTCGGCCAGCTTCTGGGCAGCGAAGCGCTCACCCACCTCCAGCATCACCTCGAGCCACAGGGTGAAGCGCTCGGGGTCGAAGCGCTCGTCCTCGCCGGGCCGCGCGCTCTGCCAGACGTCCTCGTCGAAGACGCGGCACAGCTGGTCGACGGTGGCCAGCGCCACCAGCTCGCCCGCGTCTTCCAGCCCGACGTGCTCGATGAGGCGCATCAGCGCCGCCGGCGGCAGGGCCTGCACCGCGCTGACAAGCGCGGGCTCCTCCAGGATGCGGGCGATGAGGGCGCGGGGGCTCGGCTGCGTGCGGGCGGCCAGGGTTTTCGTCATTGTGCGACGGTACCCGGATCGTTGGCTTCGAAAAAAGCGCCTGGCTTACCGACAGCGCTCGCGATTCGTGAGAGTATGGGGTTGCAATCGCGGGGCACGCCGCAGGAGCGCTTCCGGTGGGCCCGATCACAGCGCCGCCCCGGACCGCCGGCGCCCGGTTGACTGACAGCCGGCGTCCGGGCACAGTTGCCTACAGGTGTAGGCATGACGGCAACCCTGGTCGCGTTTCTGGCTGCGTTCGCCGCGGGGCCCGCGCCCGCGCCCGCGCTCGCGCAGGCCTGTTTTCTCCTGCAGGAGATCGGGGTGGCGGGGCAGACCGTGCGCGGACCGGAGGACGCCTGCCGGACGCGGGTCAGCCCGCAGTCGACGTTCAAGGTGCCCCACGCGCTCGCGGCCCTGGACGCCCGCGTGATCGCCGGCGCGGACACGACCTTTCGCTACGACGGGCGACCGGTGGCTCACGCCAGCTGGCGCCGGGACCACACCCTGGCCTCGGCGATGTCCAGCTCGGTCTTCTGGTATTTCCAGCGGCTGGCCAGCCGGCTCGGCCCCGCCCGCGAGGCCGCCTACCTGCGGCGGCTGGCGTACGGCAACCAGGACGCCAGCGGCCCCGCCACCTCGTTCTGGGTCGGAGGATCATTGCTGATCTCGCCGGAGGAGCAGCTGCGCTTCCTGCAGCGGCTGTACGCCGACGACCTCCCGGTCGACCGCGCCGCCATGGCCACCGTCCGCGCGCTGCTGGTCCAGCCCGACGGCGTGGTGGTGAACGCCGCCGGCCGCCATCCCTTCGCCGCTCCCTGGCCCGCCGGCACCGTGCTCAGCGCCAAGACCGGCGCCGGTGACGACCACGGCGGCCGCCAGGTCCGCTGGCTGATCGGGCACGTCGCCCGCGCCGGCCGCGCCTGGTTGTTCGTCAGCTGCGTCGTGGGCGATACCAACCTGCCGCAGCGGGCGGCGATGGACCTCGCCGCCCGCTCGCTGAAGGCCGCCCACGTGTTGTAGTGACGGTCGACCCGGCCGGACCTTCGAACGATCAGGGCGTGGTGCGGGCGGGTGAGATCTGGGCGGTGACGGGGGCGATGGTGTCGGGACAGCCGGCAGGCACCGCATCCCGGCCAGCCGCCGCCGCGGGCGTGCGCGAGCGGCGGAGGGCGCGGAGGCGTTTCTCCAGTTCGAGCACGTCGGCGGCGGTGCCACCCACGATCCGCGCCGCCTCGGCCGCCGTCTCGCCGTACTCGCGCAGCAGCTCGATGCGGGCCACGTCGGCCTCCCCGTAGCAGCGCGAGGAGGACAGGGGCGCGGTCGCCGGCGGGGGAGGGGTGGACGCACAGCCGCCCGGTCCGACCATCGCCATCAGCATCAACAGACCCGTCACACCTGCAGCCTTCAACCTGGTGCGATTCATACTGACCTCCTTCGGTGGCCCGGCCGACTCGGAGAGTCCCGTGGCTTTGCGTCCCCCGGTCGCCCGGGGTTTGCCGTTGTCGAGAGGAACGTTTCGATTGCGACGGTCTCGTGGCCGTCAAAAGGGCAATACGCAGCCGGCCCGGGGCGGTTTCAGGAAAAATGCCGCTGCCCCGCGCCGCCGCGACCAGGCACCCACACCAACGCCGACAGACCCAGCACGCCCACCGCGGGTCGCGCAACACGACCCGCATTCGGGGTCAGGTGGGGGCCGCGGCGCGCGCTCGTCTCGGCGCGGCTCAGCCGCTGGCGGATCGGGCGCCGGTGCTGTAGAGGGCTTCGCGCACGGCGGTCACGAGCTCCAGCGTCTCGATCGGCTTGTGCAAGACGCGCGAGACCGGATATCCCCAGTGTGGTCCCGCAGCCGTCATCACCACGATGGGGATGTCTCGGAGAGACGGCACCCCCCACACCCGCTCGACGAAGGCCCAGCCGTTCATCATGGGCATCATGAGATCCAGGAGGATCACCGCGGGCTTCGGATGGACGCTCAGATGGTCGAGCCCCAGCGCTCCGTTGGGCAGGCAGACCACGTCGAAGCCGGCGTTGGTCAGCACCTCCTCGACGGCATCACAGATGTCCCCGTCGTCGTCCAGCACCAGCACCGTCGGTCTGGTGGGCGTCGAGGCGACAGGCGGAAAGTCGCCGGGCCGCTCGCGGTCTGCGGGTTGCGGTGCCTTCTCGTCCATCCTCACCTACAAACATGGGTCCGGCCTGGGCAAAGGGCAGGTCCTGCGGCGGTGCGTGGTGTCGCACGGCCGCGCGGGGTCATCCGCTCAGGGGGGAGCGCTGGCCCGGTCACCGCCGACCGAGCGCGCTGATGCCCGTGACCACGGGGGCGGGGCCCGGGAAGGTCCACTGGTAGATGCCACCGAGGCCGCAGGCGCCCAGGACGTGGGTGGGGGTGCGGGCGAACAGCGCCACCACCGGGTACGAGGTCGGGTGGCGCGAGACCATGACCGGGGCGGCCGGGTTGCTCAGGTCGAAGACGGTCATGCCCGCGTCGTCGCCGAGGAAGGCGCGGGTGCCGGCGGCGGCGACCGCCTTGGCCGAGTGGGGGTCGGGTGGGGTCAGGCCGCCGCGGCGGACGGGCTGGGCCGGGTTGGAGACGTCCAGGAAATGAAAGCCCTCGCTGCAGGCGAGCACCAGCATGTTGTTGTCGGCCAGCGCCAGGTCCAGCGCCTCGCTGCACGGGAAGCGACCGAGCTGGGTGATCCGCGCGGGGTCGCTGGCGTCGAAGATCGCCAGGCCGGGCTCGCCGGAGAAGGAGCCGCCGGCGACGTAGACGATCTTGTTGCGCACCTTCAGGTCGTGGACCTGCGGCGTGGCCAGCATGCCCAGCTGGACCGGGCGGGCGGGCGTGGTCACGTCGAACACCCAGATGACGCCGCCGTTGGTGGTCTGGCCCAGGTACAGCCGCCCATCCTCCTCGGCGATGGCCGAGGGGTTGGCCTCCATCTGCATCTCGACGATCGACCGGGGCGCGGCCGGGTCGGCCACGTCGTAGGCGCGCAGGCCGAAGAACCAGTCCGCGACGTAGGCGGTGTTGCCGGCCACCACCACCTCCTCGAAGTCGGGGCGGCCGCCCGGATCGCCGCGCCCGTACTGGTCCAGGGCGGGCAGGCGGGCGGTGCGCAGGCCGGCGGTGTTGGCCGCGACGTAGGCCGCGCGGTCGGTGGCGTACACGCCGACGCAGTAGTCGCAGACCGAGACGTCCACCACCGCGCGGCCCACCGGGGCGGCGGCGGTGCTGACGTCGATGGTCAGCAGGCGCGCGCGGTCGGTCACCACCACCAGCAGGTTGCCCTGGACGGCCGACTGGTTGTGGATCAGGGTCGGCAGGTCCACCGGGCCGGACACGGCCACCTGGGTGGGGGAGGTCAGATCCAGCGCGTAAAGGCCGTTGACCGAGGGCACCCAGGCGTTGCTGCCGGCGGTGGTGACTCCGAAGGCGGTGACGCCGCCCTTGCGGAAACGCTCGACGGGCATCTTCGGGTTGCTGACCTCGTAGACCACCACCGCCGCGCCCACCGCCACCACCAGGTTCCCGGCGGCCAGGTCCAGCGCCTGCGCGTCGGGGATCAGCGCGCTGCCCAGGCTGGCCAGTCCGTTGGCCAGATCCAGGGTGGTGAGCCCGATGCCGGTGCCGATGAAGTTGCGGCCCCACGAGTAGACGCGATCGCCGATCACGCGCATGTGGTCGCCGCCGCCGCGCAGGGTGCGTACCGCCCGCGGCGCGACCGGATCGGTGAGGTCGAAGACGGTCAGGCTGCCGGCCATGTCGTTGGCGTGCGAGACCAGCAGCTGGTTGCCGGCGACGAGCATGCTCCGGGAGGCATCGATCGGCATCGCCGCCACCGGCCGCGGATGGTCGGGATCCGAGATGTCGACGACGTGCAGCTGGCCGTCGACCAGGATGGCTTGCCCTTCACCGAGGTAGGCGTATTTGCCGGAGACGGCCAGCGCGCTGACCAGGCCGCCGAACGGGGCCGTCTGCCCGCGCAGGCGGGGCG
>JBKPRZ010000499.1:0-4647 GCA_046734815.1 Myxococcota bacterium
TTCGATTCCCGGTGGGGTCACTTGAGTTAGTGAACTTGGCGAGCTGGTCGAGCCGGGCGTTGCCGGCGATCGACCAGCACTTCCGCCCGCCTGATTCCGCAGGGGAGAGGCGCAGGCCGTCCGGGAAGAGGGTGTGGAAGACCCGCCGCATGCCCTCGCGGTGGGCGCCCAGGGCTTCTCGCAAAGGCGGCAAGCTTCTCGTGGGCGGACCAGGAGCTCGGGGATGTCGGGAGCCTGGGCGACCAGGGCGGCGTAGCGCTTCTGCTCACCCCGAAGCTTGGCGAGCTCGTGCTCGGCGGCGCTGGTGTCAGCGGGCGAGGAGAGCTCGCGCTCCACCTGCGCCTTCACCTGTGCAACCACCTGTCCCACCACGGATTCGGTGAGCACGCTGGCCTTCAGGAAATCCACCAGGGCGCCGTTCACCTCGTCGATGGGCCCGGTCTGGCCTCGTCGTTGGTCGCGGGCTCGCGGGTTGCTGCAGCCGCCGGAGCGGGCGAAGCTTCGAGCGGGGTTGCCGGTGGCCCCCGGTGACAGCGCAGTTGCCGCCTCAAAGCGAAACAAACACAGGGGGGGGAGAAATGATGACCAGGCGATATTATACGGCGAGTCAGCGCCGCCATTTGAAGCTGGCGGCCACAAACGAGCGTCTCACGGGGTCGATATTACCTGAGCCGGCCGTGAGCGGGCTGGGTGGGACGGTATCTTCCGGTGTCGCCTCCTTCGTGGTGGTACCCGGAAGGCAGCGAACCCGAAGCCCCGGGCGCATGAGGCGTTCGACATCTTTTCGCAGCGGGCAGCCTCGTGCCGGAAGTGCGTCGATCCGGCGACAGGCGGGCCCGGGCGGGGCTCCGCCCGGGCCGTGCGTGAGGATCGGTGCGCTATCTCGAAGCGGACTTGGGCATGGATCTCTTGACGGTCTTGACCACCTTGTCGATGTCCTTCTTGAAGGTGGGCTTGTCGACCTGAAGGCCGTTGAGGACGGTGCTCCAGTTGCGCACGTGCGAGGCCATGGCCACCGCCTCGTTGATCTCCCGCTGGCTGGCCCCGCCGGTCTTCGCGAACTCGGTATCGGCGATGATGCAGTAGCGGCAGGGAATCTGCGCCGCCACCGCCAGGCTGATCAGGCTCTTGGTCTTGGCGTCGAGCGCAGTCTCGGCGAGCTCGACGTCCTTCTCTTCGCGCCAGGCGGCGGCGAGCGCCTCGGGCGGGAACTTGCCGAACAGCTCGGCGAGCTCCGGTCCGAAGACCTGGGTCATGTCCTCCCGGGCCGTTTTCAAATCGACCACCTCGATCGGCTTGGGTGGCATCTTCGCCGACATGGAAGCCTTCATGTGGGCGAGGCTCTTGCCGACGTCCGCCCTGAACTTGGTCTCCTCGGGCTGCAAGCCGTTCAGGAAGGTGCTCCAGTGGCGGGTCAGACCGGCCATCGCCACGGCGTCGCCGATTTCACCCGCTGTGGCGCCATTGAGCTTGGCGAACTCCGTGTGCGCGTACGTGCAGTACTCGCAGGGGATCTGCGAGGAAACTGCCAACCCGATCAGCTCCTTCTGCTTACCGTTGAGCGCCGTCGCCGGGTTCATCTGCAGGGTCTTCATCTCCTCCCAGGCCCCAGGCAAGGCGACGTCTGGAAACGCCTTGATGAATCCCGGCGTGAATCCCCACATCTTCTGCACTTCCGCGCGCGCTGCCGCTGCGTCCTTCACCATCTGGGCGTTCGCTGCCGTCGCCGCCAGACTCACCAACATCGTGCATGCCGCTATCACAAGCTTTCTCATGCGAGCTCCCCCTTTTAAGGTTGTCCTCGACCTTCCGTCCCCGGAAGGGTGACGATGCTACGCGCGCGGCAGAAAAGAGGTTACGGTGGTTGCCGCCGTCGAAAAGCGCACTCCCGCTAGCGGTTTACAGGGAGTATCGCTCGCGAGTTGGGTGTGCTCTGTTATCGTGGTTGCGAAGCCGTAACCACTGCCCCGGTGCGTCCCTAGAAGCGACGCCGGAAGGATGACCATGATTCCGAGATCACTCGGAGTATCGTGCTCCAGGCCGCGCGGCGTACGATCGTGGAGGGAAAGCTATCTGGCTGCGAGACCTGTGTCCTTCGCCTGGTGGCGGTCGGTCGCGCCAAGCGATTGGCGCCCTGCTATCGATGTCGCCGCGGACCGCGCAGAAACACCTCTGCACGTCTACGAAAAGCTCGGTCTGGAAAGCCGCGCCGGACTGGCTCTCTACGCCGTCGAGAACGGCTGCTCGATGGCTCCGGCGCCTGAGCGTCGCCGGAGACAGTCGAGCGTTGGCGAATAGACGGATGTCTAGGCTGGCTTCGCGAAGATCTCGGCGCTCATCACCTCGATGGCGACGCAGGGCTCGTTGCCTTCCACCCAGGCGTCGTGGCCGGGAGGAATCGAATACGAGGAGCCAGGCACGATGCTCTTCGTCGATCCGTCCGCAAGCTGGACCGTGATCCGGCCGGACACGCAGTAGCCGACGTGAGAGACCTCGCAACGCTCGGTCTTGACGACCGGCTTCACGCACTCGGACCAGCGCCAACCGGGGGCCAGGGTGAATCGGCCCAGCGTGAAGCTCTCGAGGCGCACGACGTCCACGATGGTCTTGGCGGGTGTCCGGCGCTCGTCGGGGCTGTCGTGCGACTTCATCTCGAACTTGTTCACGGAAGTTGCTGGCATGTTGTGTCCCTCCCTACCCGGATGCAATCATCGGGATCGACGGTCGACCCCCCGACCAGAGTGTCACGTTTGACGGAGGATTGTCACCAATGGAGTTGCGGCAGGCCCTCCGGGTCGAGAATCCGAGTCCGAAGAACAGAGGTGTGCGCGGACTGGGCAACCCGAATTTGACGCCGTAGCGGCGCTGCCTCCGCCTAGGAACCGCCGCGGCGACGCGCGGTAAGTGCCAGAAAGCGACCGCTCGGGCGGTGGTTCCTCGGAACGGCAGACCGAGTCCTCCCCACGGCGTCCAACTGAGATTGCCCAGAACCTCCTCGGCATCAGCGACGCAATCAAGGTACCAGCCGTGGTGCTCCTCAGAACATCGGTGCCTGGGGTTTGCGGCCCATGAATACGCGACCGGCGTCCTCCCAGACGGTCGGCGCGACGCAGAAGTGGTGGGTGAGGGCCTCGGCGTCGCGCATGTGGCGCTGCAGGGAGGAGTCGGAGTAGATCGCGCTGCCTCCGCCGAGCAGGCTGGCTGTGCGGGTGACCTTGGCGCCCACTTCGGCGGCGTTGACTGCGGCGATCCGGGCGAGCGCGATCTGGCCGGGGGCCGGCTGCTCGCCGGTGCTCACCACGCGCCAGAGGTCGGAAACCGCCTCCCGGAGGAGACAGCGTGCGCCGGCGAGGGCAGCCTCGGCGCGCGCCAGATCGATCTGCGCTGTCGGGTGATCCGCCAGCACGGCCATGCTGAACGTGGGTGCACGCTTCTGCGCGATCTGTATGACCTCGTCCAGCGCCGCGCGCGCAATGCCCAGGCTGACCGTGGCCACGTGCGAGACGAACCAGGGAAGCGCGGGCATCCTGCACAGGGGTTCGGACCGACAGCGACCGGGGTCCCCGACCAGGAAGATGTGCCGCTCAGGGACGAAGACGTCTTTGGCGCTGATGTCCTGGCTGCCGGTTCCACAGAGACCACTGACGTGCCAGGTGTCGTGGATCTCCACGGATTTCGCTGGCAGCCAGACGTGGATCGCCTCGGGTCCCATCGGCGTCATGTGCGGCTGGCCGTTTTCCATGACCAGGCATCCCGCCATCAGCCAGTCGGCGTGATGGACGCCGCTGACGAATTTCCAGCGGCCGCTCACCCTGACGCCACCTTCGACGCGGATGGCGGCGCCCGTCGGGGCGAACGCGCCGGCCTTGGGGGTCTTCGGATCGGCGACGATTTCCTTCGCTCCCGCTTCGGACATGTATGCAACCACGCCGTTGGTCGCCATCGCCTGCGCTGCGCACCATCCGGTCGAACCGTCCGCGCGCGCCACCAACTCGAGAGCCTGCAAAGCCTCCAGCGGCGTCACCTCCTGCCCGCCCAGGGCGCGCGGCACCTCGAGACTGAACAGTCCTGTGTCGCGAAGAGCCTTCATGAGGTCAGCGGGCACGCGACGTCCCTGCTCGGTCTCCTGACGGCGCGCGATGATGGTGGGGACCAGTTTCTCCAGACGTTGAACCAGGGTTTCCATGTTCCTCCTCCTTGTTGACTCAGGCTCTGCGGGCGCTGACGACCGTCCGGTCGAGTGAGAGCGTTGCGGTTCCTTCTGCGCTCGGAGCTTCGGTACGTACGTCGGTGAAGCCGGCTTCGAGCAGGCGTGCTGCCGTTGACTGCGCGTCCTCGGCTGCCAGCGCGATGAAGCGCCCGGTGGGCGTGAGCACGCGATGCACTTCGCGGAGCACGGCCGGCAATTCGGGCGCGAGCGACTCGACGCGATGGCAGAGGACCAGCTCGAAGGAGCCATCGGAGAAGGGCAGGGCGGAAGTCTGCCCGTCGACCCAGCTCACGGAGGATGCGCCGGCGCGCGCGCGGGCGATCATGGCGGGGTCTGCGTCGATGCCGGCAACGTGGGCCGCCGCTCCGAGGCGTTCAGTCAGGATGCGGCCGACGTCACCGGGGCCGCAGGCCAGATCGAGAATGCGATCGGAAGGT
>JBKPRZ010000500.1:0-31597 GCA_046734815.1 Myxococcota bacterium
TGACGACATTCCTCCGTTGCGCTGCGCGCCTGGGTCTCGCCGCCGCCCTCCTGGCCGGCTGCGCCCGCAAGATGGAGCGCCCCGGCGGCCCCGGGCCCAAGCCCCAGCCCGACCCGCGCGCCACCGGCCAGAGCACCTTCGAGAACGAGCTGCCCGCCGGTTCGGGCGGCCCGCCCCCCCGCATGCCGCCGCTGCCGACGGTCGACACCGAGCTTCCCGGCCCGATCGAGATCGGCGAGACCGCCGTGGTCTCGGGATCGCTGCTCTACGCGCTCGACCACGGCGGCCTTCAGCTGATCGATGTGGGCGGCACGGTCGCCGTGCGCGGGCGTGTCCGGCTGCCTGGCACCCCGCACGCGCTGTTCGTCGCCGGCGGCACCGCTTACGCCATCATGAGCGCCAGCATCCGGTTGCCGGCCTGTCCCGCCTGCCCCGACGGCGTGCGGGGCCTGGGAAGCAGCGTCGTCGCCGCGGTCGACGTCACCAACCCGGGAGCACCGGCGGTCCGCTCCTCGTTGCGGCTACCCGGACAGGTCACGGCCGCGGCGCTCGACAGTTCCGGCCTGCACGTCGTGCTCCGGCAAGGCGACGGCGGTGTGCCCCCGGCGGGGGGCCCGGGCGCCAGCCTGGTGTCGATCGACGTGACCAACCCGGCTGCGCTCACCGAACGCGGCCGGCTGGATGTCCCTGCGCCCAACTGGATCGAGGAGGCGCGCTTCGCGCCGGGGGTGGTCTACCTGGGGGTGTACGGGCGCCAGTTCTGGGCGGGCAACGGCTGCCAGCCGCTGGGCGACGATCCGGCGCCTGCCGGCGCTGACGGGTGCACGCGCATGCTGGCGGTCGATCTGCAGACGATGCGGGCACGGGCGTCGCTGGACGTGCGCGGCTGGATCGCCCCCGGCGCCTCCGACTACCAGCCGGACGTGCTGCGCGCGCTGGTGCACTCATCGGGCGCGGCGATTCAGGACGCACGCGTCGTCACCCTGCGGTCACGTTCGGCAGCCGAGCTGACGGCGCTCGGCACCCTCGATCTGGGCGGCACCACCCGGCCCGATTCCTTTCGTTTCGCCGGCGACCGTCTGTACGTGGAGTCGTACGACCGCGAGAACGCGGTGCTGGTCATCGATCTGGCGCAGCCCGCCCGCCCGGTCGTCGCGGGACGGGTCGCCGCCGGCACCAAGGTCGTGTCGGACTCGGCGGGCCGGCTGGTCATCGCCGGTTCCGAGGGCCTGCGGCCACAGTGCGAGAAGGGCGCGGTGACGATGCTGGACGTGTCCAACCCGGCGGCGCCGCGGCTGCTGGCCCACGAGACCGTCGGCTCGATCGGCCGCGCCGGATCTGGTTTCGCCGCCGGCGCCGACCTGGTGGTGCTGCCGTTCTCGACGGGCTTCACCGTCGGGCCGCTGCCCGAGCCATACGCCCCCGCCGGCATCCAGCTGTTCGACGTGGACCTCGCGCGGGCGAGCGTGCGCGCCCGTGGCAAGACCCTTGTCGGCGCCGACGTCGAGCGCGTCGAGCGCATCGGCGACCGGATCGTCGCGCTGTCGTCACAGCGGGCAGAGGTGGTGGACGTCCGCGACCGCGACAACCCCGCGATGGCCGGCAGCGTGCACCTGCACCGCTGGGTCTCGGACCTGCGCCCCGCCGGAGGCGCGGTGGTGCAGCTGGTCTCCGACTGGACCTTCCGCGCCGGCTATGGTCCCTACGACGCTCGCTTCCACTTTTACGTCATGACGCCGACCGAGCTGGATCCACCGTCCGCGGCGCCGGCGCTCACCCTGAGCGGACGGCCCGGCCCGCTGTTCAGCGAGGGCCACTTCGTCTACGCCTTCCGGAAGGCGAAGAGCACGCCCGAATTCGAGCCCCGGCTCGAGGTGCTGGAGGTGTCCGGCCGCGCCCTCCGCCAGCGCGGCTCCCTCTCGCTGGCCGGCCCCGCTGCGGTCACCTTCGACAGCGAGCCCGCCGCCGACGACCGCTTCTCGCGGGACGTGCGCCAGGTTGCCGGCACCACGTTCCTGGTCCCCCTCTGGCGCGTGAGCGACTGCCGCCCGCCCATTCCCGGCACGACGGTGACCGTGCCGACCACCTGCGAGTCGGGCGCCGCCCCCGCGCCGCCCCCGCCGGTGGCGCCGCCTCCACCGCCGGCCTCGACCGCGGCGCTGCAAACTCAGGTGCCTGCCGACTGCCCCGGTTCCGACCAGGACTTCCTGGTGGTGGACGCCAGCGAGCCCGACCGCCCCCGCGTCGCCTCGCGCTTCCGCCTGGAGGGCGGGAGGTCGATCGACGGCACGATCACCCAGGGCCGGACCGTGCTCGTCACCCAGCAGGAGAGCACCCGCCGCCCCGACGGCCGCACCGTCGTGCGCAGCTTCGCCACCGAGGTGGACCTCGCCGACGCCGACCACCCGGCGCTCTCGGCACCCATCAACGTCCCTGGCCCGGTCGTCGCCGCGCGCCCCGCCGAGCGCACCTGGTACACGGTCGCGCCCATCCCGGTCCCCGACGGTCAGCCCGCCGCCGGTCTGCTGCTGAGCGCGCTCTACCACCCAGCGGGGTCCGACAAGGTGTTCCTGCAACAGCAGTTGCGCCTGGACGGCGCCGTCTCCGGCCCGCTCGCCGACGGCGACCACCTGTTCTTCACCGCCGACGGCCAGATCCTGACCGTCGACCTGCGCCCCCTAACCGGCCCCGCCATCACCGCCCGCACCCCCGTCCCCGGCGCCAACGACACCCCCGCCCGCTGGGAAGCCGTCTTCCCGTGGAGCCGACCTCTCCCGCCGCGCACGTCCGCGCCATCCATCTACGCCGACGTTCGCGACCTGATCGCCGGCCACCTCTTCGTGACCTTGAATGGCACCGTCCTGATCTACGACGTCCGCGACCCCACCCACCCCCGCCTCACCCCCCGCGTCCTCCTCCCCGCGTCGCCGCCCCGCCAGATCTCCCGCGACCTCCTGATGGTCCCCGGCTACGACTGGGCCGTGGACACGATCGACCTGAACGCGCCCTGATCGCGGCCAGATCCTGCTTGCCGGCTACGGTCGCAGGCTCGTGGTCGGCGACCGGACGCAATTCAATCGGTCGCGGCAGCGTGCGCGGCGGTGACTGGCGACGTCCGCCGATCCGGCGAGGCGCTGAACCGCGGGGCCGCCGCGAAGCGTGGGGCGAGGGATGATTCCAAGTAAAAAGACGGTAACGATTTCGCGCGGGGTTGTTCGCCATCCGCACGAGGGCTTACGCTCGCGGCCATGCAAGCACTGCTCGGCGCGCTACGTCGGACGGATAGAGGTTCACTCCGGTTCCGCCGCGGGACCTCACCCGCCGTGCTGCTGGCGATCCTGGCGTGGTCGGCGGCGGCGTCCGGACAGGAACGTTCGCCGCAGGATGGCCCAGCCGCGCCCGGCATCGCGCAGCTGTCGCTCGGGCAGTTGATGGACCCGAGCATCACCGCCGCTTCGAGGATCCTGGAGCGCTCCACCGAGGCGCCGGCGACGGTCTACGTGATCGCCGCGGCCGACATCCGGGCCCGCAGCTATTCGACCTTGACCGACGTGCTCAAGGACCTGCCCGGCATGGAAACCGTCGAGCAATATTACTCCGAGCAGGGGACCCTGGTGCCGGTGCGGGGGGTGGTGGGCAACAACAAGATCGTCCTGCTGATAAACGGCATGCGGGTCAACCCGCCCGGCGGCGAGGAGCTGATGGTCAGGAGCGACATCAGCGTCCGCTTTGCCGACCAGATCGAGATCATCTACGGGCCGGGGTCCACGCTGTACGGACAGGATGCCATCAGCGCGGTCATCAACATCAAGACCCGCACGCCTGGCGACGCCACCGTCGAGTTGCTGGGTGGCTACGGGCTGAACGACTCGCGCGAGGGCTACGCCTCCTTGGCCCATACTTTCTTTCGCAGCTCCGACCTGCCGGTGTCGGCCACCGCCTATGTGGCGGCACGGAGCTCCCGGCTGAGCGACTTTCGTCGCGACTTTCCCCTGTGGTGGCAGAAATACGACGACTATCTGAGCCCCATCGGGCGAGCGGGATCGCCGGTGCGAGGGGACCTGGGCGTCAATGCTTTCGTCCGGCTGGAGTCTCGCCAGACCTCGCTGCAGGCCTGGTACCGCGAGAGCGCCCGCAGCAGCTCGGAAGGGAGCGGCGAGGGCGGCCCCATGCCGGTCCTCTATTTCGTACCGGAGGCACGCTGGCAAGACCGCTCGATCGTGGTGGAGGGCCAGAGCACGCTCAGCTTCGCCGCCGCCGTGAACTTGCACTCGTCCTTGACCTTCAACCACTACGAGCTGGACCCGCGCTCCCGCTACGTCTTTCCCGACGGCGGCGGAGGGTTGTTTCTCAATGACTACAAATACGCCGTCGGCAGCAGCGCCATCCTGGAGGAGAAGCTCGACCTGAACCTCAGCGCGAGCACCCGGCTGATGCTGGGGGCGGTGGCCGGCCTCTTCGACGTGGTTCCCAAGGCCTCGGTGCCGGGCGGGGCCAGGACCACCGGCGACGTGGTCCAGCAGGCGGGCACCCTCAGCTACTACACCGAGGCGAACAACCCCGCCTCGTCGGTGCAGATCCCGCGAGCGGTCGATCTGAAGTATCAGCAGCTGGGCGCGTATATCGAGGCCGCCCACGACTTCAACGAACATCTGCGCGCCATCGCCGGCGTCCGCGCGGATCGGACCACACGGTTTCGGGCGGTGCCGGTCAGCCCCCGCGCGGCCCTGATCGTCCAGGCGCTGGGCGGGATGCTCACCCTCAAGTACATCTTCTCGATGGCCTACGTCTCCCCCTCGCCCGCCTTCAACTACAACGTCTACGACAACGGCAGCCAGATCGGCAAAGACAACTCGAACCTCAATCCCGAGCGGGCGCGCTCGAACGAGGCCAATCTCAGCGTGCGGACGGAACACCTGCTGCTGAGCGCCAGCGCGTATTACAACCAGCAATCCGACCTGCTGACCGTCAGCCAGACCGGGGTGCCAGAGACCATCGTGGCGCCGCAGGTGTTCGTGAACCCCGACGGCACCGGGCCACGCCGCCTGGCCCAGTCGGTGAACCTGGGCACCAGCACCGGGATGGGGGCGGACCTGTCGCTCCGCCTCAGCAGCACCTACCTGTCGGGCTGGGGTTCGTATTCGTACGTGGACTTCAAGCGGGTCCTGGGCAACAACGTCTCGGGGCTGCCGCAGATCTCGCGGCACAACGTGCGCGCGGGCGCGACGTTGACGCTGTTGCGAAACCTGTCGATCACACCTTCGCTGGTCCTCCGCTCGACCCCCGAGAACCTCCCCGCCAACTACTTCGGCACCGGCGTCAACCTGCTGACCCCCTACGAGATCAACGTCAGCGCCCTGTTCAGCCCGGCCGAGTTCGTGGACCTGTTCCTGCTCGTGCGCAACGCCAGCGTTCACCGCTACGCCCTGCGCGGAGTGGCCGGCCCCGCGCTGCAGGAGCCTTACGGGATCCTGGCGGGCCTGCGCCTCCGCCACTGAGCGGCCGGCGGTCCGTCACCGGCGCTGGGGTCGAAGCGGAGCGATGGCCGGGACGACGAGCAGGTAGCAAAGGGCGCCAGCCAGGGCCAGCGCGCCCGCCACCAGCAGCGGCACCAGGAAGCCTCCCGTGCGATCGACCATGGTGCCGATGAACAGCGGGCTCACCACGCCGGCCACGTTCGAGGCGCAGTTCTGGATGCCGCCGATCGAGGCGACGTGGTCCGGCGACGGCGACACGTCGGCGGGCAGCGACCAGATGCCGGCGGCGGCGAAGGCCAGGCCCGAGTAGGACAGGGCCAGCAGAGCCAGCGCCCACCCCGCCGACGGTGCCAGCACGGCCAGCGCGATCGATGACGAGAGTGCCAGGCCACCCACGATCGGGATCTTCCTGGCCCGGGTCAGGCTCACGCCCCGGCGCACCAGCCGATCCGACACCAGGCCGCCCGCGTACCCGGCCAGCACCGCCGCCGCCGGTGGCAACATGCCGGCGCCTGCCAGCTTCAGCAGGGTGAAGCCGCGCTCCTTGACCAGGTAGGAGGGGAACCAGGTGATGAAGAAGTAGATGACGAAGTTGAAGAAGAAGAACCCCAGCATCATCCCCCACAGGGTCCGGTAGCGAAACAGGTCGCGCCAGCGCACCCGCGGCCTGTCCTGGGCCGGGCCGGGGTCGACGGCGCGGTCGCTCTCGATCAGCGCCAGCTCGACCGGCGAGACGCGCCGGTGCTGACGGGGCGTCCGGTACAGGGCGAGCCAGAGCAGCGACCACACCAGCCCGAGCGCGCCGGTGAGGGCGAAGGCGATTCGCCAGCCGAAAAGACCGATGAGCCCGCCGAAGATGGGCAGCGACAGGGTGTTGCCCACCCGCGAGCCGCTGTCGAAGATCGCGCTGGCGAACGCGCGCTCGCGGCGCGGGAACCACTGGGAGACCAGCTTGGCGTTGGCCGGATAGGCGGGAGATTGCCCCATGCCCAGCAACAAACGCAGGCCGACCAGCCCGGGCAGACCCCGGGCCAGGCCGCAGGCGGCATGCACCACCGACCAGACCGTCAGGGCAGCGGCGTAGGCCCGTCGCGGGCCCACCCGGTCGACGAACCAGCCCGCCGGCATCATGAACCCGGCGTAGGTCCAGAAGAACACACCCAGCAGGAAGCCCATCGTACCCGCCGACAGACCGAGGTCCTCACGGATGAACGGCGCGGCCACCCCCAGGCCCGCTCGATGGATGTAGGCGATGGCGGTGGCCAGGAATGCCATCCCGACCATTCCAAAGCGGACGTTCGTGCGCCGGACCGGCAGGTCCGTCAGGGCGGCCGTGGTCGACACGCCCGGATCACACACCCATCTCGCCCGCCCGTCCAGCGCTGTCGTCCGACGTCAGCGGCGGTGCGAGTCAAGATCCTCGGAGATCGACCGCCACGATCTCGTGATCGCGGATCGATGGCACAGTGATCGTGACGTGTCCCTGCGAACGCTGCACCGTCGCGGTCCTTCCCGCGGCGAGCAGCTGAATCCGGCCGGGGCTGGCGCCCTCGGGCAACCGCAGGCGGACCTGCTGCGGGCCGACCGGGATCAGCTCGCGGATCGGTCCCTTCATCATCATGGGATTGGTGAGGTTCACCAGGTGAACGGTCAGCGATCGTCGTTGCTGCCAGACGGTCACGTCCAGCACGCCGGGCCCGTCGACCGTGACCACCGGATCCTCGTTGGTGGCCCAGTGGACGGCGTTTCGCAGCAGCTTGAAATGGTCCACGCCGAGGACCTCCCAGAACGTGCGATCGATGTCCCAGGGGAAATAGACGACGCGGCCCGGGCCTTCGTTCAGGAAGACCTGGGCGATGTCGGTCCGTGGCTGGCGGGCATAGACCTTCTCCATCGGCAGGTCCGGGTAGCTGGGAATCAGGGTCAGCGGAGCAGGCGGGGCCGCCGCTGCGGCCCGCGCACGCGGCGCGACCTCGACCCGTGCCACGCCGTGGATGATGCGGGGGGCATCCTCCAGGCCGCGCAGCAGCGGATGTCCCTTGAATGCGGCGTGCTCCAGCCGCAGATACGCATTCTGCATGCGGGCCACCGTGCGCCCGCCGTAGTCCGCCCCGAACAGATCGGCCAGGCCGAACGTCTTCCGCCGGCTGCCCCATTCGTCGTAGAGGCTGGTCTCGTGGGTGGCGACCAGGCCGCCGCCTCCCTTCACGAACGCCCGGATCTGGTCACATTGCCCATCACTCAGAGCCGCGATGTTCGGAAGAACGAGCGTCCTCAGACCGGCGAGGTGCGCGGCATCGAGCAGGCGATCGTGGACCATCTCGAAGGGGATGCGCGCTTCGATGAGCGCCTGGTACCAGCCATCGATGTGATCCTCCACGTTGCCGCCGTGAAAGGTGCCGGTCTGCTGGGAATAGACCACCCCCACCCGGGCCAGGGGACGCTGGTTGCGCAGATAAGGTTCCCAGCCGGCATAGCGCCGGTACAGCTCCTCGACCGGACGCAGCCAGCGTTCGTCGTTCACGGTGCCGGCGAACTTCGTGAACCACAGCCGCAGGCCATTGGCCACGCCGTCGGCGGCCCAGAGGCAAAACTCGGCCGGGCTCTGCACCGAATCTTTCCAGCGGTAGGGCTCTTCCAGGCCCACGCTGAAGATGCCGACGATCGGCTTTTGCCCCATGGTCGCCCGCAGCTCCTTGCCCGCCTTGCCGTTGGCCCAGGGAACCGCGGTGCCGTGGCGGGCCTGGCGATCGGCCATCAGGGTCGGCGCCAGCTCGCCGATCTTCTTCATGTCCAGCGAGCTGGTGGCTCCGCCGCCGGTGTTGGGGATGACACAGGACCCGGGATGGATGGCCCGCACCGCCGCGTCCCAGTGCCGCCACAGATCGAAGAGCCGCTGCTGCCGCCACAGGATGTAGGCCCGCCGCGCGGGATCGTGCGGGTCGTTGGTGCGCGGCAGATCATGGCCGGCCGCCTTCTTGAAGGTGCTCCGGCAATTGTCGCAATGACACATGCCCGAGCCGTCCCAGCGGTTGATGAAGATCCCGTCGACGCGGTACCGGGACATGATCTCCCGCTTCACCTCGGTCATGAACTCGAAGTTGTAGGGACCCAGCCCGCAGGTCACCCACAGCTCGGGCGAGGCCCAGTGCCGCCGGGGCTTGCCCTCGGCGTCGACGGCGATCCACTCCGGGTGCGCGCGCTGGGCATCGTCGTAGGTGGCGTGGGGATCGGTCCGCGCGATCACCACCATGCCCAGCCGACGGCACCCGCGCACCAGATCGCCGAACGGGTCACGGTCTCCCAGCCACTGACTGCGGTGATGAAACGGGATCTTCGTGGGGTAATAGGCCACGCACCCACCCGCGCTCAGGCAGACCGCGTCCGATCGCGTCCGGCGGAAGTAGTCCAGCCAGAACTGCGGATCGAACTTTCCGGGGTCGTCCTCGACCAGGGTGAGCTGAGCCCACCGCATGGGCCGGTCCACCCAGCTCGGGTCGGCCGCCGCGCCGGCCAGCGAAACCCGACCGGTCGTCAGCGTCGCCCCCGCGATGGTCGTCGCTTTCAGGACGGCCCTCCGTGACGTGGGTGTCACGAAGGCCGTCTCTACCGCGAAAGCGACTCGATCACCAGGCCGAGGCCCGGTCACGGTGCCGGCTGGGACGCGGCGAGGGGGGCAGCCGCCAGGCCGCCGAGGTAACGCTCCGGCGTCTGGCTGAACGCCTCCCGGCACTGGGCCGAGCAGAAGCGCAGGGTCAGTCCCTGGTAGGTGGTGGTCTGGTCGGCCGCCTCGAGGGCCATGCCGCAGACCGGGTCCCGGCGTGACACCGACTCGAAGGCCCGGCCCGCGGTCGCCCGGGTGGCCAGCCGGCGCATCAAGTTCAGCTCGTCCAGCACCATCCTCGGGATCAGGAAGTGCCGGCGGACGCGCTCGCGGCCGCTGGCACCCAGCGCGCGCGCCCTCTCCTGGTCACGAAGGAGGGTGACCATGGCGCTGGCACATTCCTCCACGCTGCCGACCAGCGCGCCGCCGGTGCCGTCGGCCATCTGCAATGGGATCCCACCGGCGCGCCCGGCCACCACCGGGGTCCCCTTCCACAGCGCCTCGGCCACCACCAGGCCGAACCCTTCGCGCAGCGACTTCTGGATGACCAGCCGGGACAGCGACTGGAAGGCGTTCACCTCGATGTTGCCGACCCCGACCAGGTTGGTGAACACGTGCACCGACTTGTCGCCGGCGATGTCGCTGCGGATCGCGCGGTACATGTCCCAGGCTTCCGGATCGTCCAGAGCCATCGATCCCACCAGCGCCAGCTGCAGGTCGGGCACCTCCTCCCGGGCCATCCGGAAGGCGGCGATGACGCCCAGGGGGTCTTTCCAGGAGTCGAAGCGAGAGACCTGGGTGACCAGCGGCCGCTCGGTGCGCACGCCCAGCCACTCGAGCACCTGGCGGGCGGTGCCGTGCGGGAGCGCCAGGTTCTTGGGGTTGAGGGGGTCGATGGCGGGCGGGATGATCTCGGTCAGCGGCGTGGGCAGCTCGGCCGGCACGAAGTCGGCCATGGTGAAGATGGACGCGTCGTACTCCGCCAGAAAGGGGCGCAGGAAGGTCCAGATCTCCGGATTGGCGGCGGAGGTATCGATGTGCGACCGCCAGATCCAGCGCGCGCTGCCCTTGCCGGTGAACTCCAGCAGGGCCGCCGGTTGCGGGTCGTGGATGAAGATGAAGTCGCGGCCGGTGTCGAACCCCTCGGCGTTCGCGCGGGAGGTGGTCAGATAGCGCGCCCTGTCCGCGTCGCTCAGACCGACCGCCGCTCCCTGCAAGCCGTTGTGGATCGACTTGGTGACCTGGAAGAACGGCTCGCTGCCGCTGATGATCCGCCATTCGGCCGACACGCCCAGGTCGTTGAGCAGCGGCACGACCGACCGGAGCAGCTCGGACACGCCGCCGCCGTAGGGCGTGGCGCTCACGTGCAGCACCCGCGCGCCGCGCAGGAGCCGCGCCGCCTCGGTCACCGCCTCGATCAATTCGTCCGGCGCCACCCCCCGGTACAGATCCAGCGACGACTCTCCAACGTCCACGGTATCGAGCACGGATCGACTCCCCGACCTGCGTTCAGTGGATCGCCGCCTCGGTGAGCTCGTCGCGCACGCGGGTCGCCACGCCGAACGGGTAGCCCTTGCTGGCCGACTCGATCACCTGCGCGGTGAAGACGAGGGCCAGGTGAGAGAAGGCCTGGGGGAAGTTTCCGATCTGACGGTGCAGGGTCGGGTCGTACTCCTCGGCCAGCAAGCCCAGGTGGTTGCGCAGCCCCAGGAGCCGCTCGAACAGCGCGCGGGCCTGGTCCAGGCGGCCGGTGAAGGCGTAGTTGTCGGCCAGCCAGAAGCTGCAGGCCAGGAAGGCCCCTTCGCTGCCCGGCAGCCCGTCGGTGCCGGTTTCGGTGCTGTAGCGGAGCACGAACCCGTCGCGCAGCAGGGTCCGCTCGACGGCGGCGATGGTGCCCAGCACCCGCGGATCCTGGGGCGGCAAGAAGCCGACGTGGGGGATCAGCAGCACGCTGGCGTCCATCTCGACGCTGCCGTACGACTGCGTGAAGGCGCCGATCCGCGGGTTGAAGCCACGCTGACAGACCTCCTGGTGGATCCGTTCGCGGAGCGCGCTGAGGTGAGGCAGCTTGGCCTTGGCCTCGTCGCCCCCCAGACTGAAGTCGCTGATGGCGCGGATCATCCGGTCGATGGCTACCCAGGCCATGATCTTCGAGTGGGTGAAGTGCCGCCGACCGCCCCGGACCTCCCAGATGCCGTCGTCGGGCTCCTGCCAGGCGCCCTCGAGGAAGTTCATGATCTCGCGCAGCGCGGGCCAGCCGGCCTCCTTGCCCGGCAGCCCCATCTTGCGGGCGGCGTACAGGCAGGACAGCACCTCGCCGTAGACGTCGAGCTGGAACTGGCCCGAGGCGGCGTTGCCGACCCGGACTGGACGCGAACCCTCGTACCCGGGCAGCCAGTCGAGCTCGTATTCGGTCAGCCGCCTGCCGCCGCGGAGGTCGTACATGATCTGCATGCGCGCGGGGTCGCCGGCGATGGCCCGGAACAGCCAGTCGCGAAAGGCGTGAGCTTCATCGACGTATCCGCCGATCATGAGCGCGTCCAGGGTCAGGCTGGCGTCCCGGATCCAGCAGAACCGGTAGTCCCAGTTGCGTACGCCACCGATCTCCTCGGGCAACGAGGTGGTCGGCGCCGCCACGATCGCGCCGGTGGGCTCGTAGGTCATGGCCTTGAGCGTGATCAGCGACCGCAGCACGGCGTCGCGCCACCCTCCCCGGTAGGCGCAATGGCTCGACCAGACACGCCAGAAGGACTCGGTGGCCACCAGGGAGCGCTCCACGTCCAGGCCGGGGGGCGGCGGCTCGTGCGAGGCGTACCAGCTCAGGGTCAGCGGGATCCGCTCGCCCTGGTTGACCGTGAGGCTGGCCGCCAGGCGCCGCCGGGTCGGGGAAAAGGGTCGGGGGCCGCGCAGGATCATGCTGTCGGGTCCCGCGGTGAAGGTCACTCCTTCGGGATGTGGCTCGATCAGCGGAGGCTCGACGCCGTAGCCGAAGCGGACGTCCAGCAACATCTCGAGAGCGACCTGACCTTCCAGCCCCTCGATCACGCGGACCAGGTCGGTGCGCGCCGGATCCCCTCGGGGCATGAAGTCCACGATGCGCACGGCACCGCCGTCGCAGTGGAGCTCGGTCTCGAGGATCAACGTGTCCTCGCGATAGTGCTGTCGGGTCTCGCGCACGGCGACGGTCGGCCTCAGCGACCAGCGCCCGTGCTCGTCGTACCCCAGCAGCGCCGCGAAGCAGGCATCGGAGTCGAAGTTGGGCGCACACAGCCAGTCGATGTCCCCGTTGCGAGAGACCAGCGCGGCGGTGCGTTCGTTGCCGATGATCCCGTAGTCCTCGATCGCGGACGCCATGGGCTCAATGTCGGCCTCGGTGACCGATTGACAAGCGGATCCGTGTTCGACTTACGTCCCGCTCGCGGTCGCGCTACACGTCGCCGGTGCCGACCGGTTCGGGGCCGGTCTGCAGGGTGTTCTCGAAGCCGCCGCCGCTGCCGCTGAACACGACCGACAGCGGCTTCTCGTTGCGAAGCAGATCGAGGACATTCGAGAAGTCCTGCAGGTGGTAGTGCAGAGTGATGTACCCGGAAGGGGCCTGCTGGTCGGGTGGCAGCGCCGAACCGTCCGGGTGAAACACCAGCTGCCCGATGTTGGTCTTGCCGTCCTTGAGGGCCAGGCGTGGTCGGAAGCCGTTGGCGGAGTAGATGACCACGTAGGAGGTCACGGGTTTCACGGTTGCCATGGTGCTTGATCAACGGCCCCCCACCGGCGATGTTCCGGTGTCAGTCGTCGCCCGTACGACCGGCAGGTTCGACTTTGGTTTCCGTGGGATAGATAAAATAGTAATTTATATTACATTTCTGTAATTTAAAAATAATCTTCGCTCTTCCGAAGTATCTGTAGGACGCCATGAGCTCTGGCAGCTACTACCTCTTCTGGCTGGTCGCGCCCGTGGTGCTGTCGGTGGTGACGCGGCATCCGGTGATCGCGCTGGTGGCCTTGGCCGGCTTCGTTCTGCGGCGCTGGCTGCCCGACCCGTTCGTGTTCTTCAAATACAGCGGACGGATCGCCCGGCTCGACAACGAGATCGCGGCCAACCCACACAACGCCACCGCGTGCCGGGAGCTCGCGCTGATCTACCTGCAGACGGGGCGGCCGGCGAAGGCGATCCCGCTGCTGGAGTCGGCCTTGCAGCGCGAGCCCGACTCCGCGGATCTGCTCTACCACTACGGTCGGGCGCTGCTGGGCGGCGGCCGCTGCCAGGAGGCGGCGGATCAGCTCGCCGCCGCGGTCGCCTGCGACGGCCGCATCGCTTACGGGGACGCGCACCTGCGGGCCGGAGACGCCTTGACCCGGCTCGGGCGCCTGGACGAGGCCGAACCGGCGTTCGCGCGCGCGATCCGGGTCAACGGCTCCAGCGTGGAGGCGTATTACAAGCTCGGCTCGGTCAGGGCGCTCGCGGGCGATCACACGCAGGCCCGGGCCGCCTTCGTCGAAGCCCGGACGACCTACCGGCAGCTGCCCGGCTTCCAGAAGCGCAAGACCTGGCTCTGGGCGCTCCGCGCCTGGTGGCGATCCAGGTGACGTCGGCCCTGGGCCCTGCTCGACCCGGGTGACGACGCAGTCTGGATGGGACAAACCGACCCGGCAGCGCGCCCGGAAAGAATGGCGCGCGCACGCAACGTCGCGGACGGTGGTGCCGAATACGTGCCTGACTCGCCGGCCGGTGCCGGTGGCGGAACAGGAGACACACATGAGCCTTCGCGTTGGACAGAGCCTCGAAGTCGGATTCGCTGGTGGGCAGATCTCGGGCGAGCAGCCCGCTGGCAAGCCCGGGTCGGGCGCGCCGGTGGACGGTTTCGAGAAGACCGCCGGCCTGACGTTCGGGGCCGACCCCACGATCCTGTTCCAGACCGCCAGCCCGTCACCGGCACCCTCTCCGTCTCCGAGCCCCGGTCAGCCGGCCAACCCCAGTCCGGGCGGCAGCACCGCCCCCGGCGGCAAAGGTCAGTCGGGCGGCGGCAAGACCGAGGGCGGCGACAAGTCCGTCCTCGACCAGATGAAGAACATCGTCAGCAAGATCGACAAGAACGGCGTGCCGATCACCGACAACGTCTCGATCGGCGGAAGCCTGAGCCCCCCCATGGTGACCGTCACGATCAAGTTCTGACGCCCTGGGCGCCCCCCGTCTGCCCTGACCGGGCGGGAGCTGAACATTCCGGCCTGTCGCGGCTCCAACCGTGGAGTGTCTACCTACCTCCCTGGTACTGCCGCGAAGGAGATGCCCATGTTCCCGACCGGCCTGCGGCCACGCGCTCGCTCGCTGCTGGCCGGCCTGCTGCTCGCGCAGGCGGGGTGCGGCGACCAGAAAGTCAGCCCGGGTGGCGGTCAGACCGGCCGGCCTGCCGGTGGCGTTCCCGGTTTCCAGCTGCCGGACGCCGGACCGACCCCGCCGGCCTCCGCCCCGCCCAACCGGCAGTGCGTGGAGGAATCGCATCAGGCCGAATCGCTGCCGCTGGACCTGCTGCTTCTGGTCGACTCGTCCGGGTCCATGAATGCGGCGGTCGGGGCGAGCAGCAAGTGGGTCATGGTCGGAAACGCCCTGCGCGCATTCATCCACGATCCCCGGTCGGCGGGGCTGGGCATGGGGCTGCAGTTCTTCCCCGCCAGCTCTCTCGACCGGCCCTGCCTCACCGATGCCGACTGCGGCGGCGGCATGTTCCAGTGCATGAACAAGAGCGTCTGCGCCGGTCCGGGCGCGCCCTCGCCGGGCGTCGTCTGCAACTTCACTCCCCGTGTGTCTGCGCCGGGCCTGCCGCCGGTCCCCATCCCGGTGATACCGGGCACCGCGACCTGCTCGGCCAGCACGAAGTGCGTCCTGGCCGGCCTCTGCTCGGCCACCGCCGACGAGTGCACGAACATCGGGGAGCCGTGTCCGGCGGGCGGAGGCACCTGCGAGGAGATTCCCCGCATCTGCCGGACCGCCATGCAGTTCGACCAGTGCGAGCCGGTGAACTACCAGAAGGCGGCGGTTGCCATCGCCCCGCTGCCCATGGCCGAGGTGCCGCTGACGCGCGCCCTGGCCAGCCGGATCCCGAACGGCGACACACCGATGGCGGCGGCGGTGGCGGGCGCCCTCGGCCAGCTGCGCGCCCAGCTGGCGGCCGACCCGCGGCGCAAGGCGGTCCTGGTGCTGGCCAGCGACGGCGTCCCCAGCGACTGCCCGGGCGCCGCGGCCTCGGTGGCCCGGATCGACATCGTCAGCGCCCTGGGCGAGGCCTTCAAGGGCACTCCCTCGATCCGCACCTACGTGATCGGGGTCTTCTCCGCAGGTGAGATGGCCTCCTCCGGGGCAGTCATGGATCGCTTTGCCGCGGCCGGCGGCACGGACAAGGCGTTCGTGGTCAGCACCAGCAACGATCTCACCCAGCGGCTGCAGGAGTCCCTCGATCACATCCGGGGCGCCGCCCTGGCCTGCGAATACCAGATCCCGACCCCCAGCACCGGGCGGATCGACTTCGGCCAGGTCAATGTCCGTTACACCGGCCTCGCCGGCCCCGAGAACATCCCGTACGTCGAGCGGCCCGAGCGCTGCGACCCGGCCCGTGGCGGCTGGTACTACGACACGCCACCCGGCCAGGGCGTCCCCACCCGCATCCTGATGTGCGACGCCACCTGCCGCCGCTTCACCGCCGAGACGAGCGCCCGGGTCGAGCTGGTCTTCGGCTGCGCGACGATCATCCAGTAGTTTACCTCGGTCTTCACCCGCGGCGGGCGCGACGGTGGCGTTCGAGGCCGTCGAGCCAGATCTGCATGCCGAACTCGAACAGGGCGTCTGGATCGCCCTCGGTCAGATGGACGGCCATCCTGTTGAGGGTGGGGAACTCCGCCGCGGGGAGCGACTGGAACTGACGCCGGGCCTCGGCCATCAGCTGCGACCGACTCTTGCGCAGGGCCGCCGCCGCCCCCGCCATGCGCGACTCGTCGGCCGCGAACTCGGTGACGAAGTTGTTCAGGTGGTAGGCCGCCCAGGCCGCGTCCCGCGGGCTCAGCCCCGATGAGACGACCACCGCCAGCACCCGTTCGATCAGGATCAGCCGCCGCGGCCCCGCCGGCGGTGTGCTGGCCAGCAGCCGGGCGCCGTCCCGCACCGAGAGCAGCCCGCGCCGGGTCCGCTGCCCCATCTCGACAAGCGCCTTGCGCCAGGGCAGGCCCGGTGGCGTCGGCTCGATGGCCGCGCAAAGCTCGTCGGCCATCAACACCAGCAGCTCGTCCTTGTCGCGCACGTGGCGATACAGCGAGGGCGCCTGCACCCCCAGGTGTTTCGCCAGCGCTCGCATGGTGATGCCGTCGAGCCCCAGCTGGTCCAGCAGGGCCAGCCCCGCCCGCACCACCTGCGCTCGGTCGAGCACGCGCCGGCGGGTCTTCTTCGACTCCCGGTAAGGAACCCAGGTCACAGCGCCAGGTTGCCACCGCCGCCCTTGACAGTAAACCCGTTCGCGCTAAGTTAACACTGTTCGCTTAACGGAAACGTAGTTCGCACAACCGACGTTTGCACAACCGAGGAGGCAGCCATGCTCGCAAACCGCAAGGCCTACAGGGGGATCGCCATGGAGGGACCGATCGCCAGCTGGTACGCCCGGATCACCGCCGGCGAGGGCCGCGACTTCAAGGGGATCGCCGCCGCCATCGCCGCCCGCCTCCGGCCGGGCGCCCGCATCCTGGAGGTGGCGCCCGGCCCCGGCTACCTCGCGCTCGAGCTGGCGCGGGCCGGCGACTTCCGCGTCACCGGCCTGGACATCAGCCATTCCTTCGTGCGCATCGCCAGTGACAACGCCCGCCGCGCCGGCCTGCCCATCGAGTTTCGCCAGGGCAACGCCGCGCAGATGCCGTTGCCCGACGGCTCGTTCGACTTCGTCGTGTGCGTGGCGGCGTTCAAGAACTTCAGCGACCCGCTGGGCGCGCTGAACGAGGTGTACCGCGTGCTGGCACCTGGCGGCGCCGCCTCGATCCAGGACCTGCGCAGGGACGCCGCTCCCGGCGCCGTGGACGCCGAGGTGAAGGGCATGGGCCTGTCCCGGCTCAACACCGCCGTCACCAAGCTCACCTTCCGCTTCATGCTCCTGCGCAAGGCCTACACCCACGAAGCCATCGAACGTCTGGTCGCCGCCAGCGCCTTCCGCGGCGGACAGGTCCTCGACAACGGCATCGGCTTCGACCTGCGCCTGCACAAACCTGTCGCCCGGCAGCAGCCCTGATCAGCATCGCCACAATCGCGTGACGGTCCTCCTCGCTGGAGAAAGAACGCCAGCCGTCCCGTTCCCGAGAGTTGGCAGGAACGTGACCCTCCATGCCCGGTCGCCGCCCTACAGTGCGCGGGCGGAAGATCGCAAGGAGAATCGCTGATGAGAGGACCAACGTTTCTCGACTCGATCAGGTTCGGCATCGCCGTGTCGACGGTGGCTGTTTCGTTCCAGGCGCACGCCGCCGGCCCCAGCGTGGCAGCGCTGCAGCTGCCGACCGGCCAGTACGTGACGCCCACCGCGCCCCCCGGGGCCGTGCAGCAGTTCCTCAATCCGGGGCTGCCCGCCTACCCGGACTTCATCGCCGGGATGGCGGTGCGCTCGCAGCTCAGCCCCGACGGCACGACCCTGGCGATCCTGTGCGCGGGACAGAACTCGCTGGTCAAGCCGGACGGCAACACCGACGCCGCCAACTCGACCCAGTACATCTTCCTTTATGACGTCAGCGGCCCGCACCGGGATACGCCCGTCCTCTCGCAGGTGATCAAGCAGACCAACGCCCACGTGGGCCTGGTCTTCTCCCCGGACGGCGGGACCCTCTACGCCGCCGGCGGCCGCGACGACGCCATCTACGTCTACAGCAAGGCCGGCGAGACCTGGTCGGCCGCCGGCACGGTGGCGCTGGGCCACGCCAGCAAGGGCCTGGGCATCGGCGTCAGCCCGAACGCCAGCGGTCTGGGCATCTCCGCCGACGGCGCCACCCTGGTGGTCGCCAACAACTACAACGACTCGATCAGCGTGATCGACACCGCCACCAGATCGGTCCGCTACGAACACGACCTGCGCCCCTACACCGCAGGCAACGAAGGGGCGGCCGGTGGCGTGGGCGGCACCTTCCCCTTCGGCGTGGTGGTCAAGGGCGCGACCGCCTACGTGTCCTCGGACCGCAACCGCGAGGTCATCGTCGTCGACATCAGCTCGCCCACCGCCGGCAAGCTGGTCAAGCGCATCGCGCTCGACGGCAACGCTCTGGGGATGAGCCTCAACGCCTCCGGATCACGGCTGTTCGTGGCCCAGGACAACGCCGACCAGGTGGCCGTCATCGACACCGCCAGCAACAGGGTGGTCAAGAAGATCGATGCGCGCGCCCCCGAGGGCCTGCTCAAGGGCGTGCACGGCGAAAACTGTGACGACCCGGGCACGCCCCGCCACACGGGAGCGGCCACCTTCGCCGTGACTCTGTCTCCGGACGGCAAGACTCTCTACGCCGTGAACTCCGGCTCCAACTCGGTGGCCGTCATCCCCCTCCACGGCGACGGGGCGTACAAGGTGCGGGGGCTGATCCCGACTGCCTACGAGCCCCACGACGTCACCTTCAGCGCCGACGGCAAGGCGATGTACATCATCAACGGCAAGAGCGCCACCGGACCCAACCCCGGCCACCTGGCCAGCGCCACGGACAAGATCACCGCCTACACCTACCCGGGCGGCAACGCCGCGGCGGCCGCCGCCGCGCGGGCCTCGAACCAGTACCAGTTCCAGCTCGAGCGCGCCTCGCTGGTCAGCGCCCCGGTGCCGCAGCCGGCGGAGCTGCAGCAGCTGACCAAGACCGTGGCCGAGAACAACTTCTACAGCAGCAAGGCCGCCGGCGAGGACCGCAAGGTGATGGAGTTCCTGCGGGCCCACATCAAACACGTCATCTACATCGTCAAGGAGAACCGGACCTTCGATCAGGTGCTCGGCGACCTGGGCAACGGCTCCAGCGGCGACAGCTCGTTGACCCAGTTCGGCCTGCCGTTCACGCCGAACCACCATCACCTGGCCGGCCAGTTCGTCACCCTCGACAACTTCATGGATCCGGGCGACGGCAGCATGGACGGCTGGTCCTGGAGCCTGCAGGGCCGGGTGACCAACACCGAGACCATCACCCAGCAGATCAACTACGCCTTCGTCAACCGCGGGCTGTCCTACGAGTCCGAGGGCACGAACCGCAACGTGCCGGTCAACTTCCCCAGTGTGGCCGAGCGGGACGCGGCGGCCGGTCCGGCCGGCACCACGAATTACTCGAACGCCACCGCCACCGCCGTGGGCGGCACCGCCAACCTGCTGACCGGGACCGGCAACCACGCCTCGTCCGATGCGCCCTTCGGCATCGAGGATGGCTACATCTTCTCCGCGGTCCTGCACGCCGGCGGGACCGTGCGGAACTACGGCTTCCTGGTGAACAACATCGGCAGCATCGGGAGCAAGACCGAACCGGTGGTCGATCCCTTCGCCGCCGGCATCGTGCAGGTGGCGCCCCTCGACCCGGCGCTGTCCGCGCTGACCGATGTCTACTTCCGCGGCTACGACCAGAACTACCCCGACCTGTGGCGCTACAACGAGTGGAAGCGCGAGTTCGACCAGTACGTGGCCCAGGGCAACCTGCCCAACCTGTCGCTGGTGCGCCTCAGCCACGATCACATGGGCAGCTTCGGGACCGCGCTGGGAGGCGTGAACACGCCCGAGACCCAGCAGGCCGACAACGACCTGGCCGTCGGTCGCCTGGTCCAGGCGGTGGCGCAGAGCCCCTTCGCCGCCGACACGCTGATCATCATCACCGAGGACGACTGTCAGGACGGCCCCGACCACATCGATTCTCACCGCGCCACCGCCTACATGGTCGGCCCCTACGTCAAGCAGGGCACGGTGGTCAGCACGCGCTACAGCCAGGTCAGCGCGCTGCGCACCATCGAGGACATCCTCGGCACCGAGCACATCAACCTGAACACCGCCTACCAGCGGCCGATGACCGACGTGTTCGACATCAAGTCCTCGGGCGCCTGGAGCTTCGTCGCCGAGGCCTCGACGGTGCTGGCCACCACCACCCTGGCCCGGGCGCCGGGCGGCCTCGGCACCCGCTACGCCGCCGGTCGCAAGGTGAAACCGAAGCACAGCGCCGAGTACTGGGCCAGGCGCACCGCCGGCTTCGACTTCTCCGGCGCCGACCAGGTCTCCCCGGCCAGATTCAACCGTGTGCTCTGGCAGGGACTGATGGGCGGCAAGCCCTACCCCGCTCTGCGCGGCCGCCGCACCCTGGCCCGCGCCGACAACGACTGAGTCACGGTGGACCGCCGCGCCGCCGCGGGCGGCGGTCCTGTACAGGCTCGCGCGACACGGGTAACGTCGATAGCCCGGCGCGGGCCGCGGGGCGATGGGACAGGAAAGAGAGCGCACTTTTCGCTCCTCCTCCCTACCTGGTGATCCCGTTCACATTGCCTCGGCGGATTCGCGCGGTTCAGCTCAACACGGAGGCGCCGATTCCGTTGTGGCTGAAGTGCGTTCGAAGGTGCGATCCCTGACCGTCGTCACACTGCTTGCGGCGACGGCCGCCGGGTGCGTGACGGTTTACCAGCCGCTGATGTCATTGCAGCGGCCGGTGGTCGTCGATCCGCAGCTGGCCAACTTCCAGGGGCGGCGGGTGCTGATTCGATGTGTCTCCGACACGCACCTCGCGCCGCCCGACGCCCAGAGCCTGTGCCTCAAGCTGCGCAGCCTCTTCGCTGTCCAGGGTGCCGAGGCGGTGATGGACGTGCCCATCGAGGGCATGCCGTTCGGCGCGCGCCCGCCGGCGACGCCGCCCGATCTCACCATCGAGGTCCGCTCGCGGCTGCTGCACGAGGGCAACAGCAAGCTGCTCTGGATCCTTTCGGTGGCGACCTTCACGCTGGTGCCGACCATCGCCGAGCTCACCTTCGCCCAGGACGTCACCATCCGCGACGCCAGCGGCTTCGTGCTGGCCTCGGACTCGCTGCAGGGGCGCTTCATCGAATATTTCGGGCTCGGCATCTGGGCGGTCAACTCCACGCTCGACTTCCTGGTCCGGGAGGAGGAGGAGAAGCTCACCGGCAGGCAGGCCAAGGAAGAGTTCACGCGGGACTTCTACCGGCAGATCAGCCAGCTGGCCTTCGACGCCCACATGCGGTCACTGGTCCTGCGCGGCTTTCAACCACAGCCCGCCCCGCCGGCCGGGCAGCAGGCCGCCGAGAGCAGCGCGACCACGGGGGGGCGCTGATGTGGGTGTTCTGGCTCCTGCTCCCCTTCTATCTACTGGAGCACGCCACCGACCCCAGCCCGGGCTTCTTCCAGAGCAAGGCGGCGGCCCGCAACCTGGACTGCCGGCGGCTGACCCAGGTCGAGGCGCACGAGCTGTACCCGGGGCAGGTGCCCGAGGTCCCCGCCCGCAACCTGGCCGGCGGCTCGACCGATGCGCTGGTCTGTGCGACGCGCATCATGCTCGAGGGGGAACGCCCGCCCCGGGACGAGGCGATCCTGTCGTCGCTGCGACAGACCGTCGGCGCCATCACGCAGCTGGCGGGCGCGGTGGCCCCCGACGACGTCACCTGGCACGTGGATGCCTTCTATCCCGACCTGGCGGTGGCATCGAAGATCGCCGTGGCCGCCCGGACCGACCTGGCCGAGCGCGGCCGGCGCGTCTCGGACCGGGTGCCCGTGCTGGCGGCGGGGGACATCGCCCTGCTGGGCACGATGTCTCCGCGCGACGCCTACCCGCTGGCCTGCGCCCGTTACCGCGACCACCAGGCGCTGGGCGATCAGGACGCGTTCCTGGCGCTGATGATCGTCGACCCGCGTGAGACCGCCCTGCACGCGGGCCTGTGCCTGCGCGGCGAGTGGAGGTGGTTGCGATGAGGGCCGCCGTCCTGCTGGCCGCCGCCCTGATCCTGGCGCCGGCGTCGGCGCGGGCCGACCAGCCCTCGGTGGTCGATGCCCAGCGGGCGCAGATCGAGGCGCTGCGCGGACAGGTGGCCGCGCAGATCCAGCTGCAGGCCTACGACCTGCTGGACGAGCTGGTCTTCGGCTGGAACGAGCAGCCGGTCTTCGCGGTCGAAACGCCGCTGGTGCTGGCCGACGTCAGCGTGCCGGTGGGCATGGGCACCGGGCTGCAGGCGCTGATCGAGAACCACGTGGTGGCGCTGCTGGGCAAGAACCCGCGCACGCGCGTCTACCTGGTGCACTGCCCGCCCTGCACGTCCCTGGTGGTGCACTCGGGCGTCAAGGGGACGGTCATCGCGCGCGGGGTGGACGAGCCCGAGGCGCTGGACAGGGCGCGCACCGCCTCGGGCAGCCGGCACGCTCTGTTCCTGGACTTCGAGGCCGAGGGGTCGGCGCTGGTGCTGCGCGCGCGCATCACCAGCCTCGAGCGCACCTTGCCCATCGTCTACGCCCGGACCTTGGCCACCACCACCGCCTCGCCCGCCCTGCTGCGCAGCGGGGAGCGCCTGAAGAGCGCGGCCGAGGCCCGCCAGGAGTACCTGGAGGCGCTGGAGCGGCGGGGCAACTACCAGGTGCCGATCGGCATGGGCGTGCGCACCTACCCCGCCGGGCCCGAGCGGCTGCGGCTGCCGCCGTTCGCCTGGCTGCAGGCCGGGGTGGAGGCGTCTCTGACCCAGGCGCAGGCCTGGTCCGGGAGCCTGGTCCTGGGCGGCAGCTGGGCGCCGGACCTCCACGTGGGCTGGATGGCGCAGGCGCGCGTGGCCCGGCTGCTGTCCGGGTCGGTCCGATCGCTGACCCATCCCGACCTCTATGCTTTCCTGGGCGGGGCCGTCTACTCCATCCACGGCCAGAGCGCCCAGCTGTTCCGCGACCGCATCCCCGACGCCGAGACGCTGATCGCGCAGGCTCTGGGCGTCAGACCCCAGGCCACCTTCGGGGCCTTCCAGCTGGGGCTGCAGCTGCGGGTGCAGAACCGGATCGGCGCGGCGGCCTTCCTGGAGGTGCTGCCCTCGATGGGCAACGCCCCGTCCATCGGCTCGTATCTGGACGTGGGCGTCAGCTTCAAGTCGATGGGCGTGGAGGTGTCGTTTTGTTTCTAGCCCGCCTGACGGCCGCGGCGCTGCTGCTGGGGATGGCGGCGCCGGCGCTGGCGGACAGCCAGAACACGCGCGAGTCGCTGGCGCGGCTGGAGGAGAGCCTGGCCATCCGGCTGGAGGACGGCGGCCTGACGCTCAAGGAGCTGAGCCCCGCCATGGTGGTCAGCCTGCAGCCGGCCCTGGAAGAGTCGCGCGCCTGGTATCCCACCGCCGCGCTGGCCAGCCTGGTCCGCGTGTTCGGCGCCGGCAGCCTGCGCGCCTGCGAGGCCTGCATGGCTCCGCGTCTTTACATCGAGGGCGGTCGGGTCGAGCAGGTCAGCACCGGCCTGGGCACCTCGGAGATCGTGCGGCTGGACGAGGGGGCCCGCGGCGGGACCACCCCCGCGCGCACGGCGATCTGGCTCGACGAGAGCCCCCAGGGCGTATCGCTGCGGATCGTCGAGCTGGACACCAGCCGCATCCTGCTGGCCGAGAACTTCGACCCCGCCCTGGCCGAGTCGGCGCGCAGCCGCCGCAGCTTCACCCTGGCGCGCGAGCTGGACCGGCGGTCGCGCGGCGACAGCCTGACCCACACCTTCCTCGATGTGGCGCTCTACCCGGGGCAGCACATCTCGATCGACTGGTCCGAGCAGTGGGGCGAGACCAACGCCAACCTCGCCGGGCTGACCTTGTCCCTGTTCGACCCGGTGCTGGGCGTGGGCGCGTCGTACTTCCGGGTGGTGCCCAGTGCGCTGAACATCACAGTGGGGGCCAAGGCGTTGCTCAGCGTGCCGACGGCGCTGATCCGCGGGCTGGCCGACAACACCGGCGATATCATCGACCCGATGCTGACCGCGGTGTTCATGGCGCGGATCCCGATCATGAGCTCGAACTATGCGATCACCTTGACGGGCTCGACCAACGGACGGGTCGGGATCGGTTTTTCTCTGATGAACACCAGCTTGCTGCCGTTTCTGCCATGAAAAAGTCCATTGCTCTGCTGCTCGTCACCCTGTCGTCGCTGGCCGCCTGCGCGTCCCGCAACTACACCTATTACCTGCTCGATCCGCCGCCGCAGAAGCACCCGGCGCTGAAGGAGGAGGGCACCCTGGCGCGGCCGTTCGGCTTCGGCTCGACCACGGTGATGAAGGTGCGCTGGAACGACGGCAACGTCATCACCGAGGTCGACGTCCCGGTGCTGACCACCGGCCAGCGCATCGTCATCGAGCACGGCGCCGCCAGCAGCAACGTCAAGACAATCCCGGCCAGCCGGGTGGTGCCGCCGCCGCCCAGCCGGGCGGACACCGCGCTGATCGAGGCCTACCGCAGCCGGGGGCTGCGCATCGACGAGGGCGCGCCCGAGGTGAGCATCACGCGCGCCCGCACCCTCATGCAGGAGGCGATCAAGGGGGGCAACTACCAGATGGCGCTCGAGTGGTGCGAGACGGTGCTGGCGCGCTACAAGTCCCATCCCGAGTTCCTGCGCGCCAAGGCCTCGCTGCTGCTGATGATGGGCGAGCGCGACAAGGCCATCGAGATCTACGAGCTGGCGGAGGGGATCGAGAGCGACCCCGCGGTCCGCAAGAAGCTGGAAGAGCTCCAGCGGCAAACGCACTGAAAGGGTCCTGTGCAGATCATCGGTTTTCTCCTGCTGGGCTTCGTCGTCTGGATCGGCTTCACCGGTCGGGGCAACAGCCAGGTCATCTCTCCCTTCGACCTGCATGCCTTCGTCATGGTGCTGGTCGGCTCGGCCGCGGCCGTCCTGATCAGCTCCCCGCGCGCCACCGCCTGGCGCACGGTCCTGTGCCTGCGCGAGCTGGTGCCGGGCCTGCGCGTGTTCGCCCGCACCACCTCCGAGATGGAGACCGAGCGGGCCGAGCTGTCGGAGCTGTGGCGCGAGGGCAAGCGCAGCCAGGCGCTGGCGCTGGCCGAGAAGAGCCGCTTTGCCACCACCAAGCAGATGCTCGAGCTGCTGCTCGACCGGGCGCCCGAGGTGTCGGTGGCCAAGGCCTTCCTCGAGCTGCGCCACGAGGAGGTGGGGCGCTGGCAGCCGGCCATCGGCAACTGGGAGATGCTGGCCAAGCTGGGGCCCGCCTTCGGCATGGTCGGCACCATCACCGGCATGATCCAGCTGTTCCGCAACATGACCGCCGACAACCTCAACATCGGCGCGGCCATGTCGCTGGCGCTGCTGGCCACCCTGTACGGGGTGGCCTTCGGGGCGGGCGTGGCCGGGCCGATCGGACAGTTCCTCAACAATCTGCTCGACGACCGGCTGGGGTTTCTCGAGCGCTGCGAGAAGAGCGCCAACGAGCTGGTGGCGCGCACCGGCGCCGCCTTCCGCGCGGCGGAGTGAGCCATGCTGCGACGGCGTAAGGGGCACGAGGAGAGCTGGCTGCTCAGCTACGCCGATCTCATCACCAACCTGCTGCTGTTCTTCGTCGTGCTGCTGACTGCCGCCAACCTCAGCCGGGGGCGCCTGCAGCAGATCGCCAAGAGCATCTCCGGCGCCGAGAGCCCGGCCAGCCTGGAATCGATCCGCAAGGAGATCGAGACCCAGATCGCCTCGCACAAGCTGCAGGACCTGGTGCGCACGACCCTCTCGCGCGACGGCCTCGAGCTGTCGCTCAACTCGGGGCTGGTGTTCGATTCGGGCAAGGCCAAGATCCGGCCCGAGCTGGAGCAGACCCTGAGCACGATGTTGCAGGTGCTGGGGCCCTACTCGACGAAATACGCCTTCGCGGTCGAGGGGCACACCGACTCGACCCCCATCACCAACGGAGGCGGGGGCTTCGCCAGCAACTGGGAGCTGTCCAGCGCCCGGGCCATCGTGGTCCGGCAGCGCCTGGAGGACGCGGGCGTGTCCCGCGCGCGCATCCGCGTCGAGGGCTATGCCGACACCAAGCCCATGCCCGAGCAGCAGCTGGCCGGGCTGAGCCCGGAGCAGCGGCTGGCCCGCCACCGCCGCGTCGTCGTGAGGATCTATTGATGAAAACCGCCGCCTTCGTCGCCGTCCTCCTCGCCATCGCCGCCGTCGGTCCGGGCCGGGCCGGGGCCCAGACCCCGGTGCCGCCCACCCCGGTCCCGCAAAAGCACATCCCGCCCGCCGTGCTGATGGAGCTGCGCGCGCTGGAGAGCCAGTTCGATCTGGCGCTGGCCCGCGACTGCGCGCCCGAACGGTGCGTGTCCAAGGGCTGCAGCTACCGGGACCACGTGGTGGTGGACATGCCGCGCTCGAGCTCGTTGCCCGGGATCCCGCAGTCGGAGGGACCGGGCAGCGTGCCGGTGCAGGAGTACCTCACCCAGGCCCGCTGCGAGCTGGCCCACGAGAAGTCGGTCTCCGCGCGCGACGTGCAGGCGCTGGTGCACCGGCTGGAGCAGCGGCTGTCCAAGGGCTGGCTGCAGGTCACGGTCGGCCGGCAGATCCTCGATCCCATCTCCCCGGCGCTGAGCGTGTCGCCGCCGCAAAAGCCCGAGGCCACCCCGCCGCCCGCGCCGCCGGCGGCCGCGCCCGAGCCCCCGCCGCCGCCCCACTGGGAGAGCGCCGTCGCCATCCGCGAGCTGTGGCTGAGCCTGCTGCCGCACTTCTCCTGGATGATCGCCCTGGTGCTGGCGACCCTGGCCACCTTGCTGATCATCTGGGGCCTGCGCCGGCTGGGGCGCGAGTCGCTGGAGGAGAAGGCGCTGGCCGCCCAGCTGTCCGCCGGCAAGCCGGGCCCGGAGGTCAACGGCGCCAACGGCACCAATGGCAATGGCAATGGCAACGGCGCCAACGGAGAGGACAAGGAGCGGGCCGAGCGCGAGGCGGCCGAACGCGCCACCGCCGCCTTCGTCGCCGAGCAGCGGCAGCTGTGGGACGAGCGGATCGGGCGGGCCGAGCCGGGCAAGGACGGCGACCTGGTCGGGGCGCTGGTGCGCCGGTGGCTGGAGGCGGGCGAGTTCGATCTGCTCGCCAAGGCGGTGCTGCTGTTCGGGGATCGGCTGTCGCCGGCCTTCACCTCCGACGGTGACCTGGCCATGCGCAAGGTCGAGCTGGCCGAGCACCTGCGCACCCTGGATCCCAAACGCCTCCCCTCGGACGCCGAGTTCTTTCACACGGTCGAGCCGCACGCCATCTCGTCGGCCCTGCTGTCGCAGGCCGACGCCGCCATCTACCGCAGCCTGCGCGAGGAGCTGGGCACCGCCGGCCTGGCCCAGCTGATCGAGCGGCTGCCGCCCCGCCACGGCGCCCTGCTGTTCGCCCTGGCGCCGCGGGACGTGCAGCCGGAGGTGGCGCGCACCCTGCCGCGCGAGATGCGGCTGCGGGTGGCCGGCCACTTGCTGGTCTCCAACCGGATCTCGCGCGAGGAGCAGGACTACCTGTTTGCCGCGCTGGACGCCGCCCGGCGGGGTCGTCCGCTTCCGTCCGCGCCGGCGCCGGCGGCCGAGGCGATCCGCGACCGCGGCCGCGCCCTGGACGCGGCGGGCGCCCTGTCGGTGCTGCTGGTGCACGTCGATCCCGCGGACCGGCGCGAGCTGTTCAACGAGGCGTTCGAGCGCTGGAAGGGCGAGCCGCCGGCCTGGTTCGAGGACATCCTGCATCCCGACATGTTGCTCAAGCTGCCCGCGGACCTGCGCGGGGACATGCTGCTCGAGCTGGACCTCAAGGGTCTGGCCGCCTGGTGCTCGGTGCAGCAGCCGGCCTGGCAGCGGACCTTCGTCGATTCGCTCGCGCCGTCCCTGCAGAACGCCGTGCGCGGACAGAACCGGTCCCTGGGGTCGCGCGCCGACCAGCTGCGCCTGGCGCGCGCCGGACAGCTGGAGCTGGTGTCCGCCTGGAAGCGGCTGCTGGCGCAGGGTCGCGTGTCGTTCTGGGAGCTGGTGGCTTAGTGCCGCGACCGACCACGCGCCTGCTGCTGGCGGTGGTCGCCCTCGCCGGTTGCGAGAAGGTGCCGCTCACCGACATCCAGGCGCGGTTCGTGCGCGCTGACGCCACCTGGTTCGCCGAGGAGGACACCCTGTTCGTGTTCTACAAGGTCGAGGCCGAGCAGGGCCTGGGGCCGGCCAGCCAGATCGAGCTCGGCTACCAGACCGACGACACCGATCAGACGTTCATGCCCCTTGCCGAGATCACCCCCGTGCACACGCACGTGCCCGTCGACTGCGGCACCCACGCCCGCTGCGGGAGCACCAGCCTGCGCATCGGGCGGCCGCCGCGCCAGGTGCGGCTGCGCCTGCGCTTTCACCACGACGGGGACCTGACCCTGGACGCACCGCTGGCCTTCCACCTGGTGGGGCGCGGGCCGGCGCACACCAACCGCAGCCTGGTGGTGTACGGCGTGTTCGACGAGACAAACCGCAAGATCGAGTGGCGGACCCGGCACCAGTTCCCCAGCCTGCGCAACGAGGAGGCGCGGGAGCTGGGGCTGCGGCGCAGCCTGCAGATCACCGACCCGCGGCACGGCGCGGTCACCGTGACGGCGCCCGACAATCCCTACGGCTACGCCTTCGCCACCGCCTGTCCCCCGTCGCTGGTGCCGCTGGGCTGGGCACCGCGCGAGACCTCGCTGCCGGCGGTGTTCGAGCCCGGCGAGCTGCCGCTGGAGGCGGCGCCCTCGCCCGTGGTCTGCGCCCAGGCGACGGTCACCGACGCCAAAGGCACCTTCCAGGCGCCGGCGCTGGCGCGCAAGAACCCCGAGGTGCGCCCGGCCTTCCCGCTGCTACGCAGCCCCATCCGCCCCAACACGGTGGTGGGCTTCCTGCTGCGCCCCTGTGGCCGCACCATCTCCGAGCAGCATCGGGCGGTGCAGGTGCAGCGTCTGCTGATCGGCGGCGAGCCCGAGATCTGCATCGACAACCTGCGCGACCCCGCGCTGCCCGGGATGCTGGCGGCCACCTTCCGCGCCCGCATCGACGAGAAGCGGGCCCTGGGCCGCGACATGGTGCTGGCGCTGGCCCTGCACCACGACGACACCACCGGCACCCTGGCCGCCGCGGTGGAGACGGCGCTGCAGCAGGTGCTCCCCTTCGAGCGCGATCGGACCTCCCCGCGGGTCAGCGGCGCCTTCGTCTTCGACAGCTTCGGTTATTCCATCGTGCGCCCGGAGCTGCGCTCGCTGGTGCTCTGGTGCCCGGCCAGGGAGGTCGACCAGATGGAGATCCCCTCGCGCCGGGCCTGCCCGCTGTGGCCGGAGGTGCCGGAGCTGAAGCTGGGTGCGTTCAGCATCAGCACCTTGCCCATCTTGCCCACCCGGGCCCAGTACCTGAAGTTCGTGGACAAGTACTCGGAGTCGCAGGCCGGCCGCATGCGCGAGGTGGTCTTCCTGGCGCCCGAGCGCACGCCCGTCTCGGACAACATCCCGGTGGGCGAGTTCGGCGTGGTGACGTTCTTCAACAACGAGGTGATCACGCCCGACCCGGGGCACGTGTTCTCGTATTGCGCGGGGGGCGACCCGCAGTCCGGCGCGGTGGTGTTCCGCAGCCCGGCCACGCCCCAGCCGCTGCCCCTGGCGGCGCTGCCCGAGCTGCACGACACCGCGCCGCAGCCGGCCTACGCGCTGGGGCTGCTGTGGGATTTCCCGTTCCTGGCGCGGCTGACCTACGAGTCGCCGGTGGCCGGGGCGGTGAGCGCGTTCTCGGTGACGGTGCCGTTCGGCATCCCGGTGACCGACCGGGTGTTCTACGGCACCGAGCTGTGGCAGCAGGGTGAGCTTTCGCTGAGCCACACGCTCCTGCAGTGCACCCGCTTCTGCGATCACCCGACCTTCGACTCGGCGGGTGTGTACAACGTCAACGCCGGCTTCCGCGCCAGCTACCGGGATCGCTGTTACCGCCCGCGCAACCCGGTCCCCGATCCTGCAGGGGTGCCGCGTGATCCGTAGCTGGCTCCTGGTCGCCCGGTTGCTCCTGGCGCCCCCGCCCGCGCCGGCCGACCCCGCCCCGGCCACCGACCCCGCCCCGGCTGCGCCGGCGAGCGAGGCCGCGAAGCAGCCGGCGATCGAGCCCGCGAAGCAGCCCGCGCAGCAGGACAACAGCCTCGACCGCTACCGGACCCCGCTCGACGCCATGATGGAGCGGATGATCGGGGTGGCCTCGCGGGCGGTGCGGGTGGACTGGCGGCGCAAGAAGGTCGGCTTCGGCGTGCTGGGCAGCCGGCTGCTCGAGCTCAACAACTTCAGCAGCGCCCGGCTGGGTGGGTTCGTGCGGCGGCCCTTCGGCAACCTGATGGGCGAGCTGGCCATCAGCCGGGCCTTCACCTGGGGCAGCGAGAGCACGCGCAAGCTGGCGCTCACCCCCTACCGCCAGGTCGGGCGCCCCAGCCGCTTCGAGCTGGACCTCAACCTCGCCTACCCGCTGGCCGAAGGCGTGGCCACGCCGCGGTCACGCTACTTCCCGGCCACCGAGCTGGTGTTCTCGGCCAACGCGGGGTTGCGTTACCTCTATTATCATGGGTCGCTGTCGGGGGCCGGGTTCCGCGGGACCGCCGCCGGCCTCATCAAACCGCAGCTGTCGCGCCGCGAGCTGGACAACCTCGAGGGCCGGCGCGCGCCGGCCATGCAGGTCGATGGCGCGCGCTACAACCTGCTCACCGGCCTGTCGCTCGACGTCTACTTCCACAGCGGAGGCTTTCTGGCCCCGCGGGTGCTGGCGGCCCTGCCGGTGACCGGCTCGGGGCTCGACTGGTGGTGGGAGGTCTCGATGGCGCTGGGATGGCTGCTGTGACGGCGACGGGCGCCGCGCTGGCCGCGTTGCTGCTCATCGGCGTGGAGACCGGTGCGCCGGTCGCGGAGGCGCCCTCCGATCAGTCGCTGGTTTTCTACAACGCGCGCCTGGCGCTGCGCGATGGCCGGCCCAACGACGTCCTCAAGCTGTGGCTGCTCCACAACAGCCTGGCGGACCGGGGGCAGCCGGGCGTGCGCGACGACGACTTCCGGTCGCTGGTCTGGGCGGCGCTGGGCAACCTGGGCCTGTGCCCGGATGGTTTCTCCCGGGACGTTCGCGGGGGCACCGGCCTGTGGCCGCTGGCGCTGCACAACTGGGTGGTGGCCCGGCTGAGCCGGCCGTTTGCACCCGAGCCCTACGAGCCGTTCGACGCCTTCGAGGTCGGGCGGCAGCAGCGGCTGGTGTCGCTGGACGACGTCCTCGAGCTGCCCGAGCTGCGCTCGGCGCGCTTCTTCCCGGGCAACATCTGCCTGACGCCGCGGATCGCCTGGCTGCAGCTGACCGGCCTGGGCCTCATCGATCTGGGTGACAGGGCCAGCGCCGGGGCGCTGATGCACCAGTTGCTGCGGCTGTCGCTGCACACCCTGGTGCGCGAGAAGGTGGAGAACGTGGCCGCCGTCGAGGCCCGGATGTTCGACCTGGATCTCGCGCTGACCGAGCTGCAGACCCGACGCGCCCGCCAGGAGGGGGCCGCCGCCGGCCAGCGCGCCCGCAGCCTGGGCC
>JBKPRZ010000501.1:0-11346 GCA_046734815.1 Myxococcota bacterium
GGTGGGGTTGGGGGGGGGGGCGGTGGTGGTGGGGGGGGGGGCGGGGGGGGGGGCGGGGAGGAGGGGGGGGGTGGCGGTGGAGGTGGGGGCGGTGGCGGTGGAGGTGGAGGTGGTGGCGGAGGAGGCGGTGGCGGGGGCGGCGTTGCCGGCGGGGGTGTGGGTGGAGCTCCGGCGGGGGGACGGGAGGGGCGTGCGTCGGGCGGCGGCAGCAGGCGGCCGTCCGGAGACCCGAGCTCTGTCGCCGCGTCCAGGACGGGCGGCACGGGATCGATCGATCCCGCCGGGCCGTCCATCGTGGCGGTCGGCGCGGCGGCGTCGCCTGCGGGCGGCGGCTGGTCGGGGGTGAGCGGCGCGCGGTCCGCACGAGCCGCCCCGTCGAGGGCCAGCGGGGTCACGGCCACCCGCTCGAACGAGCAGGCCGACGCCAGCGCGAGGATCCACAGGGCCGCCGCGGCAGATCGATCCACGAGCCGTGCGGCCGGGGCCGTTCCCGCGCGCCTGTGAGGGACGTCGTGTCGTCGGCGGCCGGCGGCCAATCGAGAAGCTGTCACCAGACCACGTCCTGGGACCTTTGTACCGCGTCCGCTCCTCCGCGTGCCATGCCGGAGCTGCTGGCAAACCGCGCGCCAGAGTCCATCGGCGGTGGTCCCGGGGTTTTCGGCCAGCGGTGTCGTCGGGCGCTCCACAGCTGTGGCCGCGCACGCCACAGTGCTGGCGGACACGTGACCACGAGCGCAGGCGGGCGATTCAGCGCCGTCGGCCGTGTGCGGGCGGGACCGGCGGCGCGGGGTAGCGGCCGGTGCTGGCGCGCAGGAGCTTGAGGAAGACGTCCGTGTTCTCGTAGACGCCGGTGAACTGCCAGGCGCCGGGGCCGCTGGCCGACAGCGGTACGTCGGTGGCGGTGTGCCCGGCCACGGTCTGGGCCACCGGCGCGGTGTCGCCGGGGCAGTTGCCCGGGCAGGGCGTCTCGCCGTTCTCGATCGTCCCCTTGACCAGGAAACCGGGGATGGCGCGCCCGCTGGTCGTCTTGTTGTCGCTGGACGACTCGGCGCCGTCGCGTTCCGCATTGGCGCCGGCCACCGACGGCTTGCCGCTGGCCACGGCGGCGTCGTGCTGCAGGCGGTTCGAGACCCAGTTCTCGTAGTGGTCGGGCCCGGCGGCCCAGCCCAGCAGAACCTTGCGCGAGACGTCCGGATCGCGGGGATAACCGCGCTCGTCGGGCTGGTAGTTGGGCACCAGCTCCAGCACCTGCTCGGGCCTGGAACGGAAGACCCCGGCGTAGTCCCGCACCGCCCGTCCCAGCGCCGGCGGCGCGAAGCGCTCGTTGCCCACGCCGATGACCGCCAGCCCGCCGCACTCGTGGTCTGCCGTCACCACCACCAGGGTGTCGTTGTCGGGATTGGCGTCGCTGTTGGTGCCGCGGGCGAAGTCCAGGGCCACCTGCACCGCCCGGTCGAACTCGATGACGTCCCAGATGGTCCGCTCGGCGTCCAGCGCGTGCGCGCGCTTGTCGATGGAGGCGCCCTCCACCAGCAGGTAAAAGCCGCGCGGCGCATGGGCCGACAGGCTGCGCAGGGCCAGCCGGGTCATGTCCTCCAGCATGGGGGTGTCGCGGTAAGCGGCGTTCTTCGGCAAGGCCAGCTCCTCGCTGTACCGGCCGGCGCCCACCTTGTCGAACGCGACCACCATGTGCGACGGGTGAAACAGCCCCAGCAGGCGCGCCGGGGCGGGGCGCGCGGCCAGCGCCTGCTGCACGTCCTTGCCGCTGCCCAGCCGCAGGTAACCGGCGCCGGCGAACTCGTCGGCCAGGCGGCGGTCATCGGGGCGCTCGCCCCCCTGGCCCTTCGGCATGAAGTGGCGGGAGCCGCCGCCCATCAGCACGCTGACCGCGTTGGTCTCGCGCTCGTCGAAGTAGCGGGCGGCGATTCCGGGGCCGGCGAAGCGGTCGGCGGTGTGGACGGCGTTGGCCGCGGGGGTCGAATCGGTGACGTCGGCGGTGGTCACGATGCCGACCTGGAAGCCGGGCCCGCGCGTGCGGCGGAGCAGCTCGCCCAGATATTCGATGCGCGGGTTGTCGAAGGCATCCTTGATCGTGTCGTCGGGAAAGACCCCTTCCTGGTTGTTGTTGCTCTTCTGTCCGGTCGCGTACGACGACATGCCCGGTGACGAATCGGTGATGGCCGAGTTCAGCGACGCGGTCATCACCATTCCGCTGACCTCCAGCGTGTCCATGGCCAGCCGCCCCGCCGCCTTGCCGTTGCGCAGACCGCGCGAGACCAGCCGGGCGGCGGTGCGGTGGGCGATGCCCATGCCGTCGCCCAGCAAGAAGATGATGTTGCGGGCGGCCGGCCCCGGGCCGCGCGGGCCCCAGGCCTCCACCGTCAGCCGCGCGCTGGCCCGCGCCCCGTCGGCGGTGCGCGCTTCGATGGTGACCGCGCCCGGTCTTGCCGCCGCGAACCCGCGCAGCAGAAAGTCCGCGCCACCGGCCGGCGCGGCGCTGGTCCGGGTGACGTCCTTGCCGTCGATCTGCACCGACTGCAGCACCGCCGGCGCGCCCGCGGCGGCGCCGCTGGCCTCCACCCGCACGTCGAACCGCTGCCCCGCGGCCAGCACCGCCCCGTCGGGCGGCATGATCCGGATCCGGGTCTGGGCCCGGGCCGGCGTGGCCAGCAGCCCCAGAGCGGCCGCGCCCGCCCAGCACCAGCGCCGGAGACCGGAACGATTCATCTGCGCACCTGTCGCTGAAAACACGACGGGAGAGTACCCGAATCGCCGTGCGCGCCCAGCGACAGCCCACTCACGGCCAGCGACAGCCCTCTTACAGATCGAAGGCGGATCCGGCGTCCGCCCCCGCGGATCCGTCCGCCGGCCGGTGCCCCGCGAATTCGCGGGCGGCGTCATCCTGCCGTCATCCGCGCCGCCTATCTTCTCTCGACCCGCCGCGACTCCGGGCGCGTTTCAGTCCGGGGCGCAGCCTGGTGGGCACGAAAGGAGACCGAGATGAAGCTGATCGCGGGCGTGATTGTCATCGGGGCGCTGGCGCTGGGCGGCCGGGCGGCACGGGCGGACGAGAAGGTGGCCCTGGACGCCGTCCCCCAGCAGGTCAAGGACGCCGCCCTGGCCGCTGTGCCCGGGCTGGTGCTCGAGAAGGCCGAGCGCGAGGTGGAAAAAGGCGTGCTGGTCTACGACCTGGAAGGCAAGGCCGGCGGCATCCGCTACGAGGTCGAGGTCACCGCCGCCGGCAAGGTCACCGAGATCGAGAAGGGCGACGAGGACGATGACGATGACGATGACGACGACGAGAAAGAGGAGGGCAAGGGGCCCTGACCGTCACGGACCGGTGCGGCCGCCGATGGGCGGCTTGTAGAGAATGGCCGCGTGGCCGTCGCCGCACACCACGCGGGCATCGCGGTCGCACTCGGCGATGCGCATCGCTTCGGAGCACTTGGGGTCGTCGTTGGTGATGCAGACCAGGCGGCCCAGCTCGGCCGGTCGAGGGCTGCGGCAGAAGTCGATGTGCGTGCAGGTGCCGTTGGGCCCGGGAGGACCGGGGGGCGGGGGAGGCGGCGGTGGCGGTGGTGGGGGAGGCGGCGGCGGTGGAGGCGGCGGCGGGCCCGGCGGCGGCTGCGGGCAGTCGGGATCGCTGGCGCCACATCTGGGCGGACAGAATCCGTCGGCGGGCCCGCAGGCGCGCGGCGACTCGACGCAGGTGAAGGTGCATGTGTCCGGGTCGCCCTTGCCGCTGCGGACGGTGCTGGCATCGCTGCGGCAGGCCGCCTGGCGTTTCGTGCAGTCGGCGACCGGGTCGCAGCTCTCGCCCGCCTCGACCACGGCGTTGCCGCAGCGGGGGGAGCAGTCGTCGTCGTTGTTCGCGTGGCAGGCCTGCGGGCAACAGCCGTCACCCGACACGCAGCTGGTCTGGGTGCCGGCGTTCTGGCAGGCCGCGCGGCAGGTGCCGGCGTTGACCAGCTCGCGGAGCTGGCAGCCGACCATGGGACAGGAGGTGGGGCAGCTGGACGCCGGGTCGCAGGTCTCGCCCTTCTCCTTGACCCCGTTGCCGCAGACCGCGGCGCAGTCGCTGTCGTTGCGGTTGTTGCAGTCGGGCGGGCAGCAGTCGTCGCCCGGGACGCAGGCTTCCACCTTGCGGTCGTCCTCGCAGTGGGCCAGGCAGGTGCCGGCGCTGACCAGCTTGCGCAGCTGACACTGCCGGGCCGGGCAGCTGTCGGGGCAGCTGTCCAACGGATCACAGGACTCGCCGCTCTCCTTGACCCCGTTGCCACAGACGGCCGCGCAGTCCGCGTCCGTGCGCGTGTTGCAGCCGGTGGGGCAGCATCCGTCGCCGGAGACGCAGGCGGTCTGCAACCGGTCGTTCACGCATTCGGCGGTGCAGGTGCCGGCGTTGATCAGCTTGCGCAGCTGGCAGCCCTGCGCCGGGCAGCTGGTGGGGCAGCTGGCCAGCGGGTCGCAGGTCTCGTTGCCTTCCTGGACCCCGTTGCCGCACACGCTCAGGCAATCCTTGTCGTCGGCCGCGGTGCAGCCGGCCGGGCAGCAGCCGTCGTCGGAGGAACAACCCGTCACCTTGCCCGATTCCACGCAGATGGCGCTGCAGGTGGCGGCGGTGCCCTCCAGCGTGAAGGCGGTGCAGCCGCGGTTCGGGCAGGCGGTCGGGCAGCTGGTGCGCGGATCGCACTGCTCGGCCCCCTCGAGCACGCCGTTGCCGCACTGGGGGTTGCAGTCGATGTCGCTGGCGGCGGTGCAACCCGCCGGGCAACAGCCGTCGCTGCTCTCGAGATCGCAGGCGTTGCCACACGACAGCGCCGAGCCGTCGGGCGGGCCATCGCGGCCGGCGCCGACCGACCCCCCGCCCCCGTCCCGCTGGGCGGTCGGCGCCAGCGGGTCGTACAGCACCGGCTGGTAGTTGCACGCCAGCAGCAGCAGGGGAGTCACGAGCAGGATCGCCGGGCGGGGGAGGGGCGGTAGAGACGGCATGGTCGTCGCCGGGACAATGGCAAGCCGCGGGCCATCCAGGACCCGCCAGGACGCCGCCGCAGTGCCGGGCTGCCTCACGACGCGGAGGATAAATCTGTAGACCGCGCGGCTACAACTGTGGCGTCGGCGGCCACACCGCCGCCAGCGGCAACGACACCTGGAAGGTCGCGCCCGCCCCGGGCTGGCTGCGCACGCCGATGGTGCCGCCCAGCGCATCCACGATCGTGCGCGCGATGTGCAGACCCAGACCCAGGCCGTCGTAGCTGCGGCCCGGCACCGCCCGCGCGAAGGCCTTGAAGATCTGGCTCTGCACCTCGGGCGCGATGCCGACGCCCCGATCGTGCACCACCAGCACGGCCTGGCCGTCGGCGGCGCGCACCTCGATGTCGATGGGCCGGCCCGCGCCGAACTTGATCGCGTTCGACAGCAGGTTCGTCACCACCTGGTCCAGCCGCAGCCGGTCCCACATCCCGATCACCCCGCTGGCGGCGCGCACCGACACGGTCGAGCCGGCGCGCCTGCATTCGCCGTCCAGGCGGTGGACCACGTCGCGCACCAGATCGGCGAGGTCGGTCGGCTCGCGCTCGAGCTTCATGGTGCCGGCCCGCATGCGCCCCAGGTCGAGCAGCTTCTCGACCAGCGCCACCACCCGGCGCTGGGTGCGGTCGAGGACCTCCAGCGGCACCTGGGCCGCATCGGCGGGCAGCGGCGCCGACCGCAGGCTCTCGATGGCCAGGCGCATGGAGGTGATCGGTCCGGCGATCTCGTGGGCCGCCAGGCACAGCAGCTCGTCGCGCGTGCGCACCGCCTCGGCCACCTCGGTCAGCAGGCGATCTTTCTCGGTGACATCGCGGAAGGCGAGGACCCGCCCCACCACCTCCTCGTTCACGCGCTGGGGCCGCGAGCTGGCCTCCATCACGCGGCCGTCCCTGAACCGCAGGGTGGTGAACACGTCCCGTTCCGGATGCGCCTGGTTGTCGCGGGCCATCTGGGTGAAGCCTGCGGGATCGAACAGCTGACCGGCCACGTGGCGGACCAGCGCCTGGCTGTCGTTGCCGGCCGCCAGCTCGGCCGGGACCTTCCACAGCTCGAGACAACGCGCGTTGTAGGTGACCAGTCGGCCGTCGCTGTCGAGCACCAGGATCCCGTCCGCGGTCGCGTCCAGGGTGTCGCGCAGGACCGAGAGCCAGCGCTGTGTCGCCGTGTAGGGTGTGTCTCCGCTCGTCCCGCGCATGGCCGTGGCTGCCCTCCTCGCGTACCGATGGATCGCGCTACCGGAGGGTCTTTAAAACCAGATGCGTCGACCCCGCGCAATCGGAGAATCGAGTCATTGCACCGATCGGGAGGCGGGCCCGTCAGAAGGATCCTTACGGGGCTGTCGGCCTCCGGCGGTCAGCCGGGGGCGGCGGGCGCGTCTTCCGCCAGCTCGGGGATGTGGGCGCGGCGGGTGACGAAGTGGAACTCCAGGCGCGCGAAGGTGGCCACCATGGTGATGGCCATGCGCACGACCGGATGGATCTTGGGGCCGACGATCCAGAGGCTGCGGAACTGCTTGCGGCGCTGCTTGAGGAAGGCCTGGAACAGGCGGCGGGCTTCGGGCTCGTAGTCGGTGATGGCGCTGGCGTCGCCCACGAAGACGTACACGTCGGCGGGGTCCATCTGGCGCTCCATCGCGGCGATGGCCTGCGCGGCGTCGTCGGCCGCCCACTTCCCGGGGGGCGGCGTGACGACGAAGACGTTGTTGGCGGTCCTCTCGACGCGGGCGAGCATGTCAGACGCTGATCCGTCCGGAGTCTCGACAGATCGCGGGACCGCCTGAAGCGGCGGCGGGTGGCTCAGGGAGCGCTGGCCAGCGCGGCCATCGCCGCGGCCCGCAGCCCGACGAAGCCGCCGATGCTGTTTGCGATGGCCAGCACCTGAACGGTCATGGGTCTCGGCGTCCCATCGGACCAGCGTCTTGCCGTCGGCCACGTGGCCGTCGCGGTCGTAGGGCAGCAGCTGCACGATCGACAGGCCCTGCGGCCCCAGCTCGTCGGCCAGCTGGTTCAGGCGCCGGACCAGGCCGCCCATACCCTCGATCGTCTGCAGCACCAGCAGCACCTTGACCCCGGCGGTCCTGCGCAGCTGGCTGATGCACAGCTTGTAGATCCTGCCGCTAGCGGTTCGCTTCGTCGATCGCGGTGCGCACGGCCGTGAGGAGCTGATCGTAACCGACCGGCTTGCGGAGGACGCGCGTGGACGGGTAGCCCCAGTGCGGCCCGCTGGCGGTCATCACCACCACGGGCACGCCCTGCAGCCTGGGAACGGCGCGGAGCTCCTTGACCAGATCCCATCCGTTCATGTTGGGCATGAACAGATCCAGCAGGATCGCGCTGGGCGACGGGTTCCGGCGCAGGTACTCCCAGGCCTTCAGCCCGTCCTCGGCAGGAACCGGGCCGAAGCCCGCCCCCTCGAGCGCCTCGCACACCACCTCCCGGATGTCCTGGTCATCCTCCACGATCAGCACCCGGCGAGGCGCCGTGGGAGCACCGTCCAGCCGCCGTGTCTTCTGCCTGTCCCCCGCCACAACCATGGACAGATGAAACATAGGTCCGTGCTGGAGATCCTTGCAAGATGCGCACGGGCCCCGAAGCTCGCGCAGCGACGCGCGGCCCTGGGGCACTGCGACTCATATACGGACTGCCCCCTGCCGAGGTATGTTCGGCAGGCGTGACTGGGTCGCTCACGGACCTCCGGTTGTCCCGACCGCGATCGCGCGCGGTGAACGTGCCTCGCGCGGCCCGCTGGATCGTGGCCGCGGGGTTGGCGCTGGGGGCGGCGCCGGCCGCGGCACAGTGGCAGAAGAACGAGTACCAGCTGCAGAAGGAGGCCGCAGCCCACTACGAGCCGACACCGCTGGCCGTCCAGCGTCGGGCCGGGGGCGGAGCGGCGGTCCGGTTGCGGGTGCGCTTTTACAGCGACCGCGAGTACCGCTCGTCCGGCGGTCCGCAGTGGCAAGACCGGGTGCGCGCGCAGCTCGAGCAGCTGAACCGCCTGCTGCAGCCGGCGTTCGGCGTGCGGCTGGAGGGCGAGAGCTTCCGCCACTGGGATCGGCAGGGACCGAACGGAACGCTCGCGCCGATGCTGGACGAGCTGGAGCGGCTGGACCCCGGCGCCGACGTCGACTGGGTGGTGGGGCTGGTCTCCCCGCTGCCGCTGATCTCCCATTCGTTCCACGACCTCGGCTGGGCGCGCATGCTGAGCCGTCACTTCGTGCTGCGATCGATGTCGTCGATCGCCGACCTGGACGAATTCAACCGGGTGTTTCGCGCGCTGGACCGGCAACAGCGCGAGGCGCTGTACGTCCGGCGCAAGGAGCACCGGGAGCTGGCCGTCTTCCTGCACGAGTGGGCGCACACGCTGGGTGCCTTCCACCTGGAGGATCCCCGGCGGATCATGGCCGCGGCCCTGTCGCACGAGTCCAGCACCATCGGCGAGTCGGAGGCCGGCCTCATCGCCGCCGGCCTGGCCGCGCGGCAGCAGTCGCAGGGGCGCGAGGAGGTGGACTGGGCGCCCGTGCAGCGTTTCCTGGCCGATCACCCCGGGCGCGACTGGCCCGCGCACGAGCGGGCGGGCCTGGAGGCGTCCCTGGCCTCCACCCGGTCGGGCGGCACGGCGCCCGCGAGCAGCCGATCATCTTCTTCGCGGCCCGCCGCACCGGGTGCTGACCCGCCGCTGGTGCTCGATGCCCGCGCCCGCCTGCGGGAGAATCGACGGGGCGAAGCGCTCGCGCTGGCCCGGCAGCACGGCGCCACCCTGGCCCCCTCCCGGACGGCCGGCTGGCTGGCCCTCGGGCGTCTGTACATGGAGATCGGAGCGTTCTCGGCCGCCGAGGAGGCGCTGGCCCGCGCCGGCTCGGACACCGGGGCCGCCGAAGCAGCCGCCGAGTTGCAGCGCCAGCGCCGCTCGTTCGCTCTGCCGCGCGCCATCGATCAGAACAAGGGCAGCCGTTTCCATCTGGCGCCCGACGCCGAGCCCGACTTCGTGGCCGCGGTGCTGGAGGTGCGCGGGCTGGTGGCCGGCGCAGATCCCGCCCGGGCGCGCCGGATCGCCGACGAGCGGCTGCGCCGTTACCCCGGCGCCCCCGCCCTGCTGGTCCTGGCCTGCGAGGCTTCGATGCTGGCGGAACGCACCCAGGAAGCCATCCGCAGCTGCACCCAGGCGCTGAACGCGATGGAAGATCTCCCGCGCGCCCACTACCTCACCGGCCTCATGGCCGCCAACGCCGGCCGCTACCCCGCCGCCATCAAGTCGCTCCGCCGCGCCATCGAGCTGGCCCCCGACCAGCTCTCGTTCTGGCGCCCGCTGGGCGAGGTCTACCGCGTGACCGGCCGGACCGAGGAGTTCAAGGCGCTGATGGAAGCCCAGGCGCAGGGAAGCTCGGCCAAGGCGTCACCCCCGGCACCGCGGTAGCGGGCGGGGACGATCGATCGACGATCGATCATCAGAGGATGTTCTGCCCGTTCTGCCAGCTGAGGATCTGGCTGCGCCCGGCGCCCGAGTTCCTGGGCAGGACGCACTTGACCGCGAAATATTCGGCGCCCATCAGGTAGGCATCGAGGATCTGGAAGTCGAACGTCAGCGTGCCGTTGGTGTTGCTCTGGGGCGGCTGCTCCATGGCGGGAAAGCCATTCTCGTAGAACGCCGACACCCAGCAGGTGAGCGCGATGGTCGGGTGGCGGGCCCGGGTGGCCACCTGCACCGCGCTGGGCTGCAGGACGTCCGGATTCGACGTGAAGTCGATCGGGCAGTAGACCGTCGCCTCGCTGGTGGTGCTGGTGTTCTCGTTGGCGCCGGTGTCCGTGTAGGCCAGCTTGCCCGCGTCGCCGGGGGCCGGGTTGGAGACCGAGCCGGGCCCCTGGGGGCCGCCCGCCCGCACCATCATCGCCCCGCCCAGCAACGCCGCCAGCGCCCCGGCCAGCGCGACGCCGCGCCGGCGAAACCACGAAGCCGCGAACCCGGACACGAACGACATGACAGCCTCCAGTAGATGAGCGGTGGTCTAGTCCATGATCAGCTTGTAGCTGACCACGTGGCTTCGGGTGCTGCTGCTGCCGGCCCTGGGCAACGTGCAGATCAGGTTCAGATAACCGCGCGGGTTGCCGTCCGGCGGAGGGATGGTGAAGGTCAGCGCCTGGGCGGTCGAGCTGTTGCTCTGCGAGCTGAGGGGCCCGATGGTCTGGACGTCGGCGCCGTCGGAGGCGACGTGCTTCAAGGTGCAGCTGACCGCCTCGCTGGACCGGTCGATGACCATCACCCGCAGCTTGAACGGCCTGAGCAGGCCGTTGGGGTCCAGGGTGTGGTCCACCGGGCAATACACCTTGGCCGAGGCGGTGGTGCTGACGTTGGTCACGCCCTGGTTGTCGGTGTAGTTGATCTTGGCCAGGTCGCCGTTGTTGGGTTTGCAGGCGGTGCCGGCGTGGTGGTGCGTCGGTTTGACCTGCGCCTGCGCCTGCGCGCCGGCCAGCAGGGTGGCACCGAGGAGGGATGCGGCCAGGAGGGTGCGGTGAAGGCGAGTCATGCGAGCACCTATTGCAGCAGCTGGTAGGTCAGGACCTTGCTGGGCCCGTTGACGCCCGAGGGGGGCAGATCGCAACGGAGGTTGTAGAAGTTGGTCGTGCCCATGTCGGGCAAGAAGAAGAACAGCTGCTGGGCCTCGTCCGGGCCGTAGCTGGGATCCGAGGTGAGCGTGTCCTGGAACCGCAAGGTGCCGCCCTCGCTGAACATGGAGATCCGGCAGGTGATGTTCTGGGTGGGGTGCGCGTCCTGCACAGCGACCGACACCGCCCAGGGCACCAGCGTGGTCTCGGTGAAGTCGATGGCGCAGTGGACGCGGGCGGCGCTGCTGGTCGACTCGTTCAGGACCGCGAACGAAGAGTCCTGGTACTGGATCCGCCCGGCGTCGCCGCTGGTGGCGCCCCGGCAGACCGAGCCGGCGTGGTGGAAGTCCGGGTAGCCGTGCGCCCGGGTCCCGCCGAGCACCGCCGCCGGGACCAGCGCGACCGTCAGGAGCCTGGGCAAGAGCCGGGAATGGAGCCGCCGCATGGCTCGCATGATGGAGCCCGGCTTTCCGGCCAGTCAACGGGCGGCCGGCGATCAGGGCTGAGTCAATCTGCCCCAGGCATCAGCCGCACCGTCAGGCTACTATCGCCTCCCATGCCAGCCAGAGCCCCCTCGCGGCCGCTGCTGGGGCTGCTGACGGTGGCCGTGATCGGCGTCGTGGCCGCCTGGATCGCCAGCCTCCGTTCGCCGCTGCCCGTGCCGCCGGTCGCCGCCGAGCGCGCGGAGACCGAAGCGTTGCGGGGACAGGTGCGCCGG